>NZ_JBFNXX010000016.1:0-89246 GCF_040811725.1 Sulfitobacter sediminis | reverse complement strand
GCGGACGAAAGTGATCGTAGTTTGGAAACTGAGGAACTGATCTATCAGATCATGGGCCTCATACTCGGCGGCAGTGACACGACGCGGTCGGGTTTCAATATGATTGTTGCAAGGCTGCTGGCAGACCGTTCGCTTTGGAATGAAGTTCAGGCGGATCGCTCGCTCATTCCAGCGGCAATAGAGGAATCCCTTCGCCTTGAGCCACCCGTTGGCGGCATGCCCCGCTACTGTTTGGAGCCCATTGAGATTGGAGGAATAAGCATACCAGGTGGTCAGCTAGTTGGGCTCTCGGCCCTGTCTGCAATGCGCGACGAGACAAAGATTAGCGATCCGGAGACTTTCGATCTTCACCGTAAGGATCGTCCTCTTCCTCATCTGGTATTCGGCGCAGGCGCACATCGGTGTCTTGGTGAAATGCTTGCTCGATTGGAGATGGAAGAAGGACTGGCTGCTCTGCTCGACGGGGCCCCCGATATCGAAATGGTCACGGCCCCGGAGATGATCGGTGCACTCGGCCTCCGCAAGTCAACCCCGATGATCGTGCGGATTTCATGAACTTACCTGTTCAGTTGCAGGTCCTGTAAGAGCTGGCTCCAGCTATCGGCCGCACTCAAAATTGAGGTCCACTGAGGGCTCGCTCCTGCCGCTAAACACGCTCGGCATTCTGGTCGGCTCAGCGGGACAATCCGGCACCCTGAGGCGTGCCCTGGGGAAGCTAATGGAATTGGCAAAGCGCCAATCTCCAGTGCTTTCCCCAACAAGTGCTTTCTGCAGCTACCGCTCAAGAGCATACCCGGAGTAGGCTGTAGGCTGGTGAAGCAATACCTGCTATGCATCTAGTGAACTTGAGCGGAAGTGAGTTCACTGTGTTGGACATCCCGAGAACCCAATATGCGGATTGCGACGGTATTGATATCGCCTTTCAGGTATTTGGTCGGGGTGAGAAAGATCTAGTCTATGTGCCCGGGACGATCTCTAACATCGAAATGGCTTGGGAAGACCCCAATCAAGCCAGGTTTTTTGAGAGTTTGGCTGAGTGTTTCCGCGTCATTATTTTTGATAAGCGAGGGCAAGGCGTTTCGGACCCAATCCAAGGTGCGCCAACCTTTGAAGAGCGCATGGAAGATGTGGGCGCGGTTATGGATGCAGCTGGGTCCCAAAGCGCCACACTGTTGGGAACATCTGAAGGTGGCCCGATGTGTATTTTGTTCGCAGCAACTTATCCGGAAAAGGTGGACAACCTCGTGCTTCATGGGTCGATGGCCAAATTTTGCGCGGGAGAAGACTATCCATACATGCCTACCAAGGAGAACTTGGTTGAGGAATTTCCGAAGACATGGGGAACGCGTGAATCCGTTGCGATATTTGCACCAGACATTCTTGGTGATGTCGAGGCTGAAAGGGCGTTCATCAGATTCCAACGTCAGGTATGCTCCCCAAACATAATTCGGCAAACCTACGAAATGACAACGAAAATGGATATTCGATCGGTCTTGCCGCTTATCGATGTTCCAACTCTAATATTGCAACGCAGGAAAGACCGGGCGGTCAACTACCGCAACGGTCGTTACCTCGCAGATCATATCCCCAACGCAACCTATCTTGAGTTGCCTGGTCGAAATCATGTGATTTTCCTGGGCGAGACCCAAGATGTCGTACGGGCGGTCACACAGTTTGCAGAGATAAGCAAAACAGCTGAGAGTGTCCCAGACAAACGCCTGTCCACTGCACTTTTTACTGATATTGTTGGCTCCACGGAAATGTTGTCACAGATGGGCGACCGGCTTTGGCGCAAGACGCTAGACAGACATGATGCAATAACATCGGAAGCGGTAGCCGAGTTTAAAGGCCGTGTGGTCAAAAGCACCGGCGACGGAAGCCTTGCGCTCTTTGACAAGCCCTCGCGCGCAATCCGATGTGCCGCCAGTCTGGTGGTTATGTTGGGAGAAGTCGGAATCCCCATTCGCGCGGGGCTGCACGCAGGCGAAGTCAGGGTTCGAGGCGACGATGTGACCGGCATGGTCATTCATACCGCAGCCCGAGTTGTCGATCAGGCTCACGCTGGAGAAGTTCTAATTACTCGTCTACTCGCGGATCTTACCGCAGACCAAGGTTTTGCAGTCGAAGACTGTGGAACGCATAAACTCAAAGGGCATTCCGAACAGACGGAGCTCTTGCGAGTACATTAGCTGAGATAATCCGCGCGCATAAGACATAGCAGGCCGTTGCTTAAGATAGGGCAATTACAATGACGACCTTGGGCTCGTCTGCATCATCTGAGTGTTACGGTCAGATGTGCGCAAAGCCGAGTTAAGGAGCCATTCGAGACGACGGAACCGCGCGGCGACGTCCGCTTTGGTGCCTCACGACCACATCAAAAGGCAGCAGTCCATGGTGTGAGCAGCGTTTACGTCTACTCGACGGGACTGACCTGAAGTTGGCGCAAGTGGCGACGACAGGCTGCAGCGAGGCAAATTTCAAGGTGGTTCGGTGCGAACTGATCCGACTTGAGAGGGACGCAGTGGGACGAGGGCGTTTATTAATAAGACCGGCGAAAACTTCCCAAGACGCTCCGAGTTTGCCCGCATCTGAAGATACCGCCTGCGACGTCGTTACGATACGTCTTTGCGCCGAGCCGACAGCTCGTTGTAATTTCGCACAAAGTCAGCCTGCAACCTGTCAGCAAACGCACGCGCATCAGCCTCCGCGTAGCCCTTAGTCGACACGGGTTCGCAGAAGCGTATCCGGATTTCGCCCGAATGCGCCCGAAACGTGCCGAGCGGCATGGCATGGTGGCCACCGTGGATGATCACGGGGACAACAGGTACCTGCGCCCTTATCGCGATGAGGCTGCCGCCGACCTTGAAAGGACCGATGCCGTCTATTCCGGAGAGTTTGCCTTCTGCGCCCCATCCCACTCTGCCGCCCTGTTTCACGATGGAGACCATGCGCTCTACCAGCGGATCTGTGGCTTTCCTATTGCCCCTCGCGATTAGTTCGATATCGACCCTGCGGCATGCCGCTCGGGCGAAGGGAAAATACCTGTAGAGGTCGGCTCCCGCGAGGCAGTCTATATGCGGCCAGATCCCAACGAAATAGGCCGCAACATCCGCAAAGGACGTCTCATTGTGGCACACGACGCACCCCCTGCCCATTTCCGGAACCTCGCCCTCTATCGACACACTGACGCGACAGGTATCGAGAAACCTAGAGAAATGACGTTCCAAGAGATTGCGTGCCTGAATAGAACCCCGCTCCGTTTGAGCGATCTGAGCAAGTACGAACGGTGCGCCACCCAGAAAACGCAGCGATGCGCGTCCGCCCCGCCAATACTCCCAGAATTCTATCGCATGGTGGCTCATCTGATCTCGCTCCAGCGAACGGCCAACACTGCGCCAACTCATTGCGAAATGCAAACCAGTAGCAGCTTTGGGCTCGTTTGGGTCATCTGAGGCTTTTTGTCGGATGACCGCAAAGCGGTCGACAGCGGCCACTGACGCCTAGTCCCGGACGCGGCAACGTCCGCTTCCTGGACGCTGCGACTGCTTTTACCAAGTCCAGCCATTCGCTGCGGAAGCATCCCATGTCTCAAATGCGGAAGAGAGCGGATTCCTTGCTTGCGCTTCAGAACCAAATGCTTGTCCGCTTGACGGCGAAAAGAGCATGACTTAGAAGCACACTGCTGAGCGGGCGTCGTATACTGGCTATTACCTCAGCCTTCCAAGCTGATGAAGCGGGTTCGATTCCCGCCGCCCGCTCCAAAAAATCATTTCCGACAGATCGCCGACAAAGAAGGGCATTACTTTTTCCTAATATTTTGAATTTATTCAATATAGTGAATTTTTCACCTCTGTCTTCCAAGCTGATGAAGCGGGTTCGATTCCCGCCGCCCGCTCCAAAAGCCCCCTCCGTGCACTGCGACAGGACAACAGACCCCTCGCTTAGGGCGTATCACTCACTTGTTTTCCAGACCTGTTCCATCAGGGCGGCGTGCCGGCGTTTCCCATCAAAAGCACAGGGAAGGGTCCGATTGCCGCCGCGTTCGGGCGCCTTGCGACAAGCGCGGCGCTTGACCCCGGTGGAAAGGCGCGCCATGACCTCCTGACGAAGACCGAGGAGAACAGATGGCCCGCGCCCCCGCACCCGCGCACAGAGCACCGGATGAGCGCAAGAAGTCCCGCAAGATCGGCGCGCTTCGTGCTTTGGCACCCTTCATGCTGCCCTACAAACTGCTGATGACGGCGGCGCTGCTGGCGCTTGTTCTGACGGCCATGGTGTCGCTGACCCTGCCGCTCGCGGTGCGCCGGGTCGTGGACAATTTCAATACAGAAGACACCCGGCTTCTCGACCAGTATTTCCTGGCAGCGCTCTTCATCGCAGGGCTTCTGGCGCTGGGCACCGCGCTGCGCTTCATGTTGGTGACTAGGCTGGGCGAACGGGTGGTGGCCGATATCCGCAAGGCGGTCTTCAACCGTGTCATCGAGATGAGCCCTGCGTTCTACGAAAAGATCATGACCGGCGAGGTTCTCAGCCGGATCACCACCGATACCACGCTCATCCAGTCGGTGATCGGCTCGTCTGTCTCCATCGCCCTGCGCAACGCTCTGATCTTTCTGGGCGGGCTGGTGTTGATGCTGCTGACCTCGGCCAAGCTATCGGGGCTGGTGCTGCTGATTGTGCCCGCGGTGCTTGTCCCGATCCTGACGCTGGGCCGCCGCATGCGCGTGATCAGTCGCGAAACCCAGGACTGGATCGCGGCATCCTCGGGCAATGCCTCCGAAAGCCTGAGTGCCGTTCAGACGGTGCAGGCCTTTACCCACGAGGCCGCCAGCCGCAGCCAGTTCTCGGAGATCACCGAGGCTTCCTTCGACGCGGCCAAGCGGCGCATCCGCATCCGGGCGCTGATGACGACGATCGTGATTTTCCTGACCTTCTCGGGCATCGTCGGTGTGCTCTGGATCGGTGCGCGGGACGTGCGCGCGGGCGACATGAGCCCCGGCGCACTGGTGCAGTTCGTCATCTATGCGGTGATGGTGGCGGGTGCCGTCGCGGCGCTTTCCGAGATATGGGGCGAGTTGCAGCGCGCCGCCGGTGCGACCGAACGGCTGGTCGAGCTGCTTGAGACCGAGGACAGCGTGCGCGACCCCGACGACGGGCTGCCACTTAAGGCGCCGGTGCAGGGGCGGATCACCTTCGAGGACGTGCATTTCTCCTACCCCGCGCGACCCGAAACACCTGCGCTCGACGGCGTGGATATCGAGATCAACCCGGGTGAGACGGTGGCCTTCGTCGGCCCGTCCGGTGCGGGCAAGACGACGATCATCCAGTTGATCCTGCGCTTTTACGACCCCTCGCAGGGCCGCATCACGCTTGACGGCATGGACCTGCGCGACCTCAGCCGTTCGGATTTCCGCCGCGCCATCGCCCTTGTCCCGCAGGACCCGATCATCTTCGCGGCCTCCGCAACCGAGAACATCCGCTTCGGTCGCCCGGACGCCACCTTCGAAGAAGTGCAGGCCGCCGCCAAGGCCGCTGCCGCGCATGAGTTCATCACCGCGCTGCCCGAAGGCTATGACAGCTATCTTGGCGAGCGGGGCGTCATGCTCTCGGGTGGTCAGAAACAACGTATAGCTATCGCCCGCGCCATCCTGCGCGATGCGCCGGTGCTGTTGCTGGACGAGGCCACAAGCGCGCTCGACGCCGAAAGCGAACGTGCGGTGCAGCAGGCCGTCGATACCCTTAGTGCCGACCGGACGACCCTGATCGTCGCGCACCGTCTTGCCACGGTGAAAAAGGCCGACCGCATCATCGTGCTGGAAGCCGGGCGCGTCGTGGCCAGCGGCACGCACGACGAACTAGTCGCCAAGGGGGGGCTCTACGCGCGCCTCGCCCGGCTACAATTTACCGATGGTATCGCCGCCGAGTAATTCCCCCTAGATTTGTGCGCCCTCTCGCGCATACTGTCCGCGATCCATAGAAACAGGGGGTTACCGACATGGGATTGTGGAGTTTTGTCAAAGGGGCCGGCAAGAAGGTCTTTGGCGGGGATGACGACGCCGAGGTATCGGGTGCCGCCCTTCAGGACGAACTGAAAGAACTGGGGCTCGAGACCGAAGGGCTCGACATCAAGGTCGAGGGTGATCAGGTCAAGGTCAGCGGCAAGGCCGCCAGCCAGGAGATGAAGGAAAAGGTGATCCTTGCCGTCGGCAACGTCGAGGGCGTGGCCTCTGTCGAGGACAACATCGAAGGCGGCGAGGGCGAGCCCACATTCCACACGGTAGAAAAGGGCGACACCCTCTGGGCGATCTCGGAAAAGACGCTGGGCAAAGGGGCCCGCTACAATGAGATATTCGAGGCGAACCGTCCGATGCTGACCCACCCGGACAAGATCTATCCCGGACAGGTGCTGCGCATTCCCCCGGCCTGATGGGCACGGAAAGGGCAATACTGTCAGCATTGGCTTACAGCATCGTGTCACAGGCGTTTGCGCAAACCGCGCAAACGCCATTTTCTTTGCCGTGACCCCTCAGAATGCCCTGTTTTCCGTATGGGAAACCTTGCGCAACCTGAAGTTTCTTCGCATCTTGCGTGCACCAAAAACAAAGTCCGCAAAATGGACTTCAGGGGAGGATGTGAAATGCCATACGCCGGCATGAAAGACCGCAATGCGATCGAGGCAGAAATGCCATGGGAAAAGCGTGACGTTCCCAAGACGCTTTTCGCGCAGCTCACGCAGACAGCGACGAAGTTTCCCAATCACAACGCGGTCAGCTTCCAGCTTTTGTCGGGGCCGGCCGACAAAAAGGAGACCTTTACCTGGAAACAGCTCCACGGGAAGGTGGCTCAGGCGGCGAACATGTTCCGCAGCCTTGGCATCGGTCCCAAGGACGTGGTGGCCTACGTGCTGCCCAACTGTAATGAAACCATCCTGACCCTTCTTGGCGGTGCCGTCGCGGGCATCGCGAACCCGGTGAACCCGCTGCTGGAACCCGAGCAGATCGGCTCCATCCTGCGCGAGACGGGCGCCAAGGTCGTCGTGACGCTGAAACCCTTCCCCAAGACGGACGTGGCCGAAAAGACCGCAAAGGCGGTCAAGCTGGCCCCGAACGTCAAGACGGTGCTCGAGGTCGATCTCAACCGGTATCTCACACCGCCGAAGTCCTGGATCGTGCCGCTGGTGCGCCCCAAGATGACCGTGACTAATGACGCCAAGTACCTGAATTTCAACACCGAACTCAACAAGCAGCCCACGACCCTCAGCTTCGAGGATGTGCAGGAAGACCGCGTCGGCTTCTATTTCCACACCGGTGGCACCACGGGCATGCCCAAGGTCGCGCAGCACCTCTATTCCGGCTCCATCTACAACGGCTGGGTTGGTGCCACGGTGCTCCTCAGCCCCGACGACGTGATGCTTTGCCCGCTGCCGCTGTTCCACGTGATGGCCTGTCAGGTCATGCTGATGGGTGCCGTCGCCTCGGGCGCGCATGTGGTCTTCCCGACGCCGCAGGGCTACCGGGGCGAGGGCGTGTTCGACAACCTCTGGAAACTGGTCGAACGCTACAAGGTGACCTTTGTCGTCTCCGTGCCGACGGCCCTGGCCGCAACCATGCAAGTGCCTGTGAACGCGGACATTTCCAGCGTGAAAACTGCCTTCTCCGGCTCCGCACCCCTGCCGCTCGAACTCTTCAAGCGGTTCGAGGAAAAGACCGGCATGACCATCGTCGAGGGCTACGGCATGACCGAGGCCACGTGCCTGGTCTCCGGCAACCCGGTGGACGGTGAAAAGAAGGTCGGCTCCATCGGCATCCCGTTCCCCTACACCGACATCAAGATCATCAAGGGCACGTCCGACGGCGAGGTCGAGGCCGGTGTAGACGAGATCGGCGAGATCTGCGTGTCGAACCCCGGCGTCTACGTGGGCAATACCTACACCGAAGCGGACAAGAACAAGGGGCTGTATTACAAGGATAAATACCTGCGTACCGGCGACCTTGGCCGCGTGGACAAGGACGGCTACCTCTGGATCACGGGCCGCTCGAAGGACCTGATCATCCGCGGCGGTCACAACATCGACCCCGCCGAGATCGAGGAAGCGCTGCTCAAGCACGAGGCGGTGGCATTTGCCGGGGCCATTGGCCAGCCCGATGCCCATGCGGGCGAGCTTCCTTGCGCCTTTGTCGAACTGGTCGAAGGGGCCAAGGTGACCGAGGAAGAGCTGATCGAGTTCTGCAAGACCCATGTCACCGAACGCGCGGCCCAGCCCAAGCACATCAAGATCATGGGCGAGCTGCCAAAGACCGCGGTGGGCAAGATTTTCAAGCCCGATCTGCGCAAGGATGCGATCACCCGTATTTACGACGAAGCGCTTGAAAAGGCTGGTGTTTCTGCGCGTGTCGCCAATGTGATCGACGACAAGAAGCGCGGTCTGGTGGCACAGGTCAAGATGAACGGCGCGTCGGACGCGGATGTCGAGGGCGTGCTGGGCAGCTTTACCCAGGGTTGGGAAAAGGCGGCGTGAGCGGGCCGGACTATCGGCGTCTGATCGACGCCGAGGTCTGGGCCTATATCGAGAAGCTGGACGCCAGCTATCCGCCTGACGCGGTGGAGATGTCCATCGCGGATCAGCGCAAGCACTACGACGCCATGTGCAAGGTCTTTCAGCAGCCACGCCCCCCGGGCGTGGCTGTTTCCGATCGTGCCTTCGGCGGGGTGCCCTGTCGGGTTTACGCAGTCGAAGGGCCGGACGTCACTGTCGTCTATTACCACGGCGGCGGCTTCGTCGTGGGCGGGCTCGACAGCCATGACGACGTCTGCGCCGAGATTGCGGCGCGCACGGGTTATGACGTGATTTCAGTGGATTACGGGCTGGCGCCGGAGGTGGTCTTCCCCGGTTGCTTCAACGACGCATGGGCGGCTTTCGCGGCCGTGGCAGCGGAGCGGGAGGGCGATCTGATACTCGCGGGCGACAGCGCGGGGGGCAACCTTTCCGCCGCCGTGGCGCATCATGCGCGGGGGCGCGTGGACGGGCGGATCGTGGGGCAGGTGCTGATCTATCCGGGGCTGGGCGGGGATACCACGAAAGGGTCTTACGTGGAGCATGCGAACGCGCCGCATCTGACGATGGCGGATTTGAATTTCTACCGGACAGTGCGCACGGGTGGGGCCGAACCGCCCGAGGACGACCCGCGCTATGCGCCTCTGAAAGACAGTGATTTCAGGGGCTTGCCGCCGACGGTGGTTGTCACCGCCGAGTGCGACCCGCTGGCGAGCGACGGCGAAAGCTACCGCGACGCGGTCCGCGCGGCGGGGGGCAGGGCGGTCTGGTTCAACGAACCCGGACTGGTGCACGCCTGCCTGCGCGCGCGGCATGTGAGCAAGCGCGGGGCGGCGTTCTTTGACCGGGTGGTCGAGGGGGTCGCGGCTCTGGGCAAGGGCGCGTGGCCTTATGGGTAAGGTGGGTTTGAAACCCACCTTACGATAGGAAACTCATTTCTTTCATGGTGTTAGCGACAGGCGCGCCGAGGCGGTGCAGGATCGTCGGGGCCAGTTGCAGCTGGTCGATCACCGAATCCGGGCGCGGGCCTTCCGCCGGGCCGAAGTAGTAAAGCGCCGTGTCTTGCTGCAGCTCGCCGCGTCCGCCGTGGTGGCCGCGGTCGTCCTGGCCGTGGTCGGCGGTGACGATCACCTCGTAGCCTGCCGCGCGCCACTTGGGGATGAAGGGGGCGAGCATCTCGTCCATGACCGCGCAGGCGTGGTCCATCTCGTGGCAGTCGTGGTAGAAACGGTGGCCCATGCTGTCGAGTGTGCAGGTGTGGAGCATGCCGTAGTTCAGCCCGAAGCGCAGGCAGAGATTGGTGAGCGTTGCGAAGAGATCGACGTCGGAGGGCGTCATCTGGTTGGCCGCGCCGTAACCCGTCATCGTGTGGAAACGACCGTGGTTGATGGTCTTGCTGTCGGGCTCGTCGTATTCGATATCCCGAACGTAATCAAAGGGATGGCGGTTGAAGAACTCCGACCAGAAGCTGTGCGCGACCGCCCCCGTGACGCCGCCGCCCGCGCGCACCTGGCTGAAAACGTCCTTGTGCTTGAGGCGGAACACATTGCCGTTCCCGGTGCTGCCATGCTCGGCCGGGGCGACGCCCGTATGGATCGAGGCATAGCAGGAGGCGGAGATGGAGGGCAGCACGGCGCGGTGTTTCCAGACACGCGCCTCGCCCGATGCCACCCAGCCTTCGAGGTTGCCGAAGAGGCGGCGGAAATTGCGGTAGGGGACGCCGTCGAGGATGATGAGCAGCAGTTTATTGTCCATGGGGGGCTCCGGTTTGGTTCGGGCATTTGTGGCGCAGGGGGCGCGCGCGCGCAACGGTGAACAGGGGATTTCGGGGCGGGAGCACGAATCGGGGGTTAACGGCCTTGTCTGTTGGGGAATGTGGGGGGCACCGGACGTGCACCCTGCGTACACAGCGCGTACACCGGTTGGCACCGATCTGCCGGGTTAAGGGGGCGTGCGGTGGAGTTTCCTAAGAAAAGGTGAAGATCAGAAGACCGCGTGGTCGCCGCGCGAGAGCCGCACCTCTCCGGCGGCAAGTGCGCGGTAGAAGTCGGGCAGGGTGTCGGTGCCGAATTCAGGTGTCGCATCGGCGTCGTAGCGGGCCGTGGCGGGGTTCCAGAGCAGCATGGATTCGGTGGCGTAGTAATGGCCGATGCGGGCGAGTTCGGCCTTGGTGGCGAGTTTGGGGCTGACGCGGCCGCCGAGGGCGAGGGTGGCGGCGATTGTGGTGATCACGCGGGGAGAGACAGAGCGGTATCTCGGTGGCAGCTTCAGCGCGTCGAAGAGGGCGGCGCCCATGTCGCGCGGGGTCAGCGCGGGGCCGGGGCCGCCGATGGGAAGGATTGAGTTCTGCTTGGCCGGGTCGGTGAGGCAGGCAGCGATGAAACGACCGAGGTCGGCGTCGGAGATCGGTTTGCAAGCGGTCAGCCTGCCGTCGCCGAACATGAGGTAGGGTTTGCCTTGTCTGAGGCGGTCCATCTGGCCGGAGAGGGATTTGAAGAAGGCGGTGGGGCGGACGATGGAATAGGTCAGGCCGGAGGTCTTGAGGGCGTTTTCAAAGGCCAGTTTGGCGTGCTGGAAGGCGAGGCGGGGTTTCTGGACGCAGATGGCGGAGAGGAGGATGAAATGCGCGGCTCCGGTCGCCTGGGCGGCGGTCAGCAGGTTCAGGTTTGCCCCGTGGTCGATGGCCCAGGCGTCGACGGGGACGCCGGTGCGGGAGGCGAGGCAGGAGACGACGGTCTGCGGTTTGAGTTGTGTGAGCGTGGCGGTGAGACTGTCAGGGTCGGTGACGTCGGCGGTGAGGTCCGAGATGCCGTCGATGCGGGCGGGCGTGCGGCCGAGGGCCCTGACGGCATGGCCCGCGTCGCGCAGGGCGATTGCGGTGGCGCGACCGGCGGTGCCGGTGGCGCCGCAGAGGGCGATGGTCTGGGTCATGGGCGATCAGCCTATAGCGGAACGGCGCGGGCTCAAGAGGGGAGCGGCGGTGCGGCGCTCCTGGCTGTGCCAGGACGCCCCGCCCGCCGTCCCGTTCTGGTTGCTATGCAGGGGATGTTGTGGCTGCTGCGGGTGTTGTGCCGGAGTTGTATTGGAAAGATGAAGCGGGGCGTGGCGCTCGGCCAGCGGGCGTGGCGCGGACTTTCGGCTGAGAGAAACACGGACGGCGCTGGTGTCGTTTTCCTCAGTGGCCGGCACTTTCCATCTTGCGGTGCTCCAGCACCTCTTCGAGCCAGCCGAGCTTCATCTCGGGCACCGAGCTGAGCAGGAGGTCCGTGTAGTCGTCGAAGGGGGGCGAGAGGACCTGCGACTTCGGCCCGTAGCGCACGACGGCGCCCTGGTACATGACCGCGATGCAGTCGGCGATGGCGCGGACCGTGGCGAGGTCGTGGGTGATGAAGAGGTAGCTCACGTCCTCGATCTTTTGCAGTTTCAGCAGCAGTTTCAGGATGCCGTCGGCCACGAGCGGGTCCAGCGCCGAGGTGACCTCGTCGCAGATGATCAGCTTGGGTTTGGCGGCGAGGGCCCGGGCGATGCAGACGCGTTGTTTCTGGCCGCCGGAAAGCTCCGCCGGGTAGCGGTCCTGGAAGCCGTCGCCGAGTTCGATTTCGTCGAGGAGTTCCTGGATGCGGGCCTGTTTCTCGCGGCCCTTGAGGCCGAAGTAGAATTCCAGCGGTCGGCCAATGATCGTGCCGACGGTCTGACGCGGGTTCATCGCTGTATCCGCCATCTGGTAGATCATCTGCAATTCGCGCAGATCCTCGCGGCTGCGGGTGGGCAGGTCGGGGCTGAGGGTGCGGCCATTGAAGGTGATGCTGCCCTGGCTGGGCGGCAGGAGGCCGGTGATCACGCGGGCGAGGGTGGATTTGCCGGAGCCGCTCTCGCCCACCACGGCGAGGGTCTGGCCGGGGTGCAGGTCGACATTGATGTTCTTCAGCACGTCGAAATTGGTGCCCCTGTAGCGGGCGGTGATGTTTTCGACCCGCAGAAGCGGGGTGTCGGTGGGCTGCTTTTCCTCGTGGCGGATGGAGCGGACGGAGACCAGCGCCTGGGTGTATTCTTCCTTGGGCGCGTTGATGATCTGGTCGGTTTCGCCGTATTCGACCATATCGCCCATCTTGAGCACCATGATGTGGTCGGAGACCTGGGCCACCACGGCGAGGTCGTGGGTGATGTAGAGCGCGGCGACGCCGGTGTCGCGGATGGCGTCCTTGATGGCCGCCAGCACGTCGATCTGGGTGGTCACATCGAGGGCCGTGGTGGGTTCGTCAAAGACCACGAGGTCGGGTTCGGGGCAGAGGGCGAGAGCGGTCATGCAGCGTTGCAATTGGCCGCCCGAGACCTGGTGGGGGTAGCGGTTGCCGATGTTTTCGGGGTCCGGCAGGCCCAGCTTGGTGAAGAGGGTGACGGCGCGGGCCTCGGCCTCTTTCTTGGAGAACTTGCCTTGCAGGATCGCGGCTTCGGTCACCTGTTCCATGATCTTCTTGGCCGGGTTGAAGGAGGCGGCGGCGGATTGGGAGACATAGGTCACCTCGCCGCCGCGCAGTTTGCGCACGTCCTTGAGGCCGGAGGCGAGGATGTCGCGGCCGTTGACCCAGACCTCGCCGCCGGTGATTTCCACGCCGCCGCGCCCGTAGGCCATGGTGGCGAGGCCGATGGTGGATTTGCCGGCACCGGATTCGCCGATGAGGCCCAGGACCTTTCCGGGGGCGAGGTCGAAGTCGACGCCGTGGACGATCTCGATTTCCCTGGGCTTTTCGCCGGGGGGATAGACGGTGGCGCCGATCTTGAGATTGCGGACCTTGAGGAGCGGTTCGGTCATTATCCCCGGCCTCCTTTCAGAGAGGTGGTGCGGGCGAGGACCCAGTCGGCCACGAGGTTCACCGAGATCGCCAGCAGCGCGATGGTGATGGCGGGGTAAAGCGCGGCACCGATGCCGTAGGTGAGGCCTTCGGCGTTTTCGCGGACGATGCCGCCGAGGTCGGCCTGGGGTGGCTGGATGCCAAGGCCGAGGAACGACAGGGTGGAGATGAAGAGGACCGAGAAGATGAAGCGCAGGCCCATTTCGGCGACAAGCGGCGAGAGGGCGTTGGGCAGGATCTCGCGGAAGATGATCCAGGCGGTTTTCTCGCCCCTGAGTTTCGCTGCCTCGACGTAGTCCATCACGTTGATGTCCACGGCGACCGCGCGGGCGAGGCGGTAGACGCGGGTGGAATCGAGCAGGCCGATGACGAGGATCAGCACGGTGATGGAGATGGGCGTGATGGATAGGATCACCAGCGCGAAGATCAGCGAGGGGATCGACATCATCAGGTCGACGAAGCGGCTGAGGGCCTGGTCGACCCAGCCGCCCGAGACGGCGGCGAGAAAGCCGAGGACCGAGCCGGTGAAGAAGCTGAGCATGGTGGCCAGCGTGGCGATCCAGATGGTGGTGCGGATGCCGTAGATGATGCGGCTCAACAGGTCGCGGCCGATGCCGTCGGTGCCGAGCAGGTATTCGGAGGTGCCCGGTTCCCAGAAGCCGTTGGAGACAACCTCGTCATAGCCGTAGGGGGCGATGAGGGGGGCGAAGATGGCCACGAGGAAGAAGAGCGCGGTGAAGAAGAGGCCCAGCAGGGCGGCGAAGGGGATGCGGAGGTTGGTCATGGGTGCGCCCTCGAAGTCTTGAGAGATACTGCAACCGGGTGCCTCCCCGCGCCTTTGCGGGTGCGCGCTATTTCACGGGGTGTCTCCCCGCGCTTTGCCTGCGGCAAAACGCTTGGTCGCACTCGGTGCGTTTTTTCGGAGAAAAACGCGCCGGGGTCGCACGAAATGAATTTTTTCGGGGAAAAATTCATTTTGGATGCCTCAAACGCGGGTTGGTCAGGATCGAGACCACGTCGGCGACGAGGTTCAGGCCGATGTAGATGGCAGCGAAGATGATGCCGCAAGCCTGAACGACGGGCAGGTCGCGCTTGGTGACGTGGTCGACGAGGTACTGGCCCATGCCGGGGTAGACGAAGACCACCTCGACCACGACGACGCCGACGACGAGGTAGGCGAGGTTGAGCATCACCACGTTGACGACGGGGGAGATCGCGTTGGGGAAGGCGTGTTTGCGTATCACCGAGAAGGTGGACATGCCCTTGAGCTCGGCGGTTTCGATGTACGCGGATTGCATCACGTTGAGGATCGCGGCACGGGTCATGCGCATCATGTGCGCCAGCACCACGAGGGTGAGCACGATGACGGGCAGGGCGATGCTCTCCAGCCGGGTGAAGAAATCGGCGTCGGGGCGGTAGCTGACGGCGGTGGGGGAGAACCAGCGCAGTTGCACGCCGAAGATGAACATCATGATGTAGCCGATCACGAACTCGGGCATCGAGATCGTGGTGAGCGTCGAGGCCGAGATCAGTTTGTCGGGCCAGCGTTCCTGATAGCGGACGGCCAAGAGGCCGAGGAAGATTGCCAGCGGCACGGCGACCACTGCGGCGCAGACGGCGAGGAAAAGCGTGTTGGCGAGGCGGCGGCCCACGGCCTCGTTGATCGACTGGCCGGAGGTGAGGGCGGTGCCGAGGTCTCCGGTCAGGAGGCCACCCAGCCAGTTCATGTAGCGGGTGACGGGCGGGTCGTTCACGCCGAGCTCTTCGCGCAGGTTGGCGAGTGCCTCAGGCGTGGCCGACTGGCCGAGAATCTGTTGTGCTACGTCTCCGGGCAGGATCGAAGTGCCTGCGAAGATCACGATGGAGACGAGAAAGAGCAGGAGCAGGCCCAGCGAAATACGCTGGGCCAGGAGTTTTGCAATCGGTCCCACGGATCAGACTTTCACCCACATCCGCAGAGGCGCGTAGGAGTTCATCAGCGCAAAGCCTGCCGTGCCCTGCACCCAGCCGTCCACACGGTCGCCGTGTGCGTCGATAAAGTCGTTGAACATCGGGCAGATCAGGCCGCCGTCGTCGCGCAGGATGGTGCTCATCTCGGCGTACATGGCCTTGCGCTTGTCCCCATCGAGTTCCGCGCGGGCCTGGATCAGCAGCTCGTCGAAACGCGGCGAGTTGAACTTGGTGTCGTTCCAGTCTGCCGTCGACAGATAGGCGGTCGAGAACATCTGATCCTGCGTTGGGCGGCCGCCCCAGTAGGAAGTACAGAAGGGCTGCACGTTCCAGACCTCGGACCAGTAGCCGTCGTTGGGCTCGCGCTTGATCTCAAGCTCGATACCGGCACCCGCCAGCGACTGCTGGAAAAGTGCGGAGGCATCCGGTGCGCCGGGGAAGGAATTGTCCGAGGTGCGCAGCAGGATGGGGCCGGAGTGGCCGGATTTCTCGAAGTGGAACTTGGCCTTGTCGGGATCGTACTCGCGCTGTTCGAACTCCGTATAGAACGGGTAGGACGAGTTGATCGGCGTGTCATTACCGACCGAGCCGTAGCCGAAGAGGATCTTGTCGACCATTTCCTGACGGTTGATGCCGTGCTTCAGCGCCAGCCGCAGGTCCTTGTTGTCGAAGGGCGCGGTGTTGGTGTGCATGATGAACACGTAGTGGCCCGGACCGGCGGTCGAATGCACGGCCACACCCGGTGCGCGGCTGACGAGGCCCGCGGTGCGCGGCGGCACGCGGTCGATGATGTCGACCTGGCCGGACTGGAGGGCGGCAACACGCGCGGTGTTGTCGTTGATCACGATGATCTCGATGGTCTCGGCGTTGCCGAGGTCACCCCAGTAGTCTTCGCGCTTGGCGGCGACGAAGCGGACGCCCATGTCGACCTCTTCCAGCGTGTAGGGGCCGGTGCCGATGGCGGCGGTGGGGTCGTCCTTGCCGCCGTTGGGCTGGATCAGCAGGTGGTAGTCGGCCATGAAGTAGGGCAGGTCGGCGTTGCCGGTTTTGAGCCCGATGACCAGCGTGTCGCCTTCGGTCGAGAGCGTGTCGATGTCGCGCAGCAGACCCAGAGCGCCGGACTTGGTGTCCTCGCCCGAGTGGCGTTCGATGGTGGCGCGGGCGTCTTCTGCCGTCACCGGCTGCCCGTTGGAGAAGGTGATGCCGTTGCGGATCTTGAAGCGCCAGGTCTTGGCGTCGGCGGAGCCTTCGAAGCTTTCGGCAACCTTGCCCTGCAGCCCGCCGTCGTCGTCAAGCTCGACCAGCGGTTCGCCCCACATGCGGCCGACCATGAGCGGGACCTGGTTGGCGGCGGTCGCGGGGTCGAGGGTGTCGGTGGTCGCACCGCCCTGTAGGCCGATCTTGATCGTGCCACCCTTTTGCGGGCCGGCGGCGCGGGAGGCGGTTGCGAGCATCGCGTTGGCGGCAACGGCGGTGATGCCGAGTGCCGCGGCGCGGCCCACGAAGTCGCGGCGCGTCATCAGGCCGCGCGTCACGCGCTGGCTTAGATATTTAAGTTCGTCGTTCATGAAGAGGTCTCCCCGTCTGTTACCGCGCGTTTCGCGGCTTTTATTGATTGCCGGGTCAGGTTTGCGCATTTCCTCCATGCCCGCAAGGACAAATCCGGGGGATTTGTGACGGCGTGTTTACATGTGATCGCGCGGGATCGTGTCGGAGAGATCGCGTTCGAGGATCAGTTGATCGTTCTCGTAGGCCTCCAGACGCGCGGTCAGGTGGAAATGCGTGGGATCGCTGGTCATGGCGCAGAAGGTCTCGGTGCGCAGGCGGATGTCGCCGCGTTCGAGTTCGGCTGTCCAGTGGCATGCGCCCCTTGCCGAATTGGGATCGTCCGGGTGGATGTCCCAGCGTTCGCGGGCGATGGTGCCGGTGATGAGGCCGTGTGCGCTGTCGCGTTTCTTTCCGAAGTCGTCCTCGATGATCAGGCTGACCATGCCGGTGACCTTGTCGGTTTCCTGGCGGCGGATGTGGTTTTCGGGGCGCAGCGGTTCGGTCTGCCAAGGCTCGGCGGCGGTGGGCGGTTCGAAGGTGTGTTCGTTGCCGCCCCTTGTGGGGCGCTGGGGCAGGGCGATCTGGCCTGACGAAAGTGTGAGGCTGGTCTTATGGGGGGAAGGCCAAATCAGCGGCCAGTAGGCATCGGAGATCGAGACGCGCAGGCGGTGGCCCTTGGGGACGCGGTAGGCGATGTGGTCGAGGGTGAAGGTGATGTCCTGCGCTTGGCTGGGGGTCATCGGTTGCGGGTCGGACGGGCCGTGCCGGTGGGAGAGGTTCAGCACGCCGTAGGTGATGCGGGTGCTCGCGCCGTCGGGGTGGATGTGGTTGAGGCGGACGGCGATCTGCGCCTGGGGGCGGTCGCTGGCGAGTGTGAGGGTGATTTTCGGGGCGCCCACGATGTCCATGTTCTGGGTCAGCGGCGCGCTGTCGAAGGTGGTGGAGAGCGCGTCGTCGGGGCGCTGGTCGCCGGGCATCTCGGGGCCGAGCCAGATGGCGCAGTATTCGCCCGCCTCGGCACCCGTGTGGGCGGGGGAGTTGATGCTGGCGGTGAGGGTTCCGGGGGTGGCGGAGAGGCCCGCGTCAGTGAGGTGCAGGGTTTCGGTGGGCAGGTGGCTGGTGGCGCCGGCCTCTTCGGCGATCCAGCGGCCGGGGCGTTCGAGGTACCAGCTTTGCGGGCGCACGCCGTCCATGAGGTAGGCGCGGTAGTCGGGGTCGGTCTCGACGCCGGTGTCTGCGTCCTTGAGCCAGCGGTCCCACCAGCGGAGTGCTTCCTGCAGGAAACCGATGCGCGGTTCGGGGGCGGCGAAATGTGGATACTTGTGGACCCATGGGCCGACGATGCCCTTAGCCCCCGGCAGCGCCTCGACCAGTTGCGGGACGGCGTTCTTGTAGGCGTCGCCCCAGCCGCCGATGGCGAGGACCTTGGCCTTGATCGCCGCATAATCCTCGCAGACCGAGCCGTGTTGCCAGTAGGCGTCGCGGCGCTGGTGTTTCAGCCAGAGAGCGGGGAGAAAGGGTTCGGCGTTGAGGCGCGCAAGCCAGAGGTCGCGCCAGTTTTCGCGCAGGGCGGGGTCGGGGGCGCGGGAGGAGTAGGCCCACATGGTCGCACCCCAGCCGAGGTTTTCATTGAGCAGGCAGCCGCCCTTGTAGTGGATGTCGTCGGCGAAGCGGTCGACGGTGGAGCAGAGGGTGATGACGGCCTTGAGCGGGTCGGGGGCGAGGGCCGCGACCTGCAAGCCGTTGAAGCCGCCCCAGGAGATGCCCATCATGCCGATGCGGCCCGTGCACCAGGGCTGGGCTGCGAGCCAGTCGATGACCTCGATGCAGTCACTGAGTTCCTGCGGGGTGTATTCGTCCTCCATCTGCCCCTCGCTGTCGCCGTTGCCGCGCATGTCGACGCGCACACAGGCATAGCCGCGCTGGGCGAACCACGGGTGAGTGAGCGCGTCGCGGGCGGTGGTGCCGTCGCGTTTGCGGTAGGGGAGGTATTCGAGGATCACCGGGACGGGATCGTCGCCAGCATCCTCTGGCATCCAGACACGGGCCGAGAGGCGGCAGCCGTCGGAGAGGGTGATGCCGAGATCCGGCTCTTCGGTGATGTCGCGCAGGGCGTTGGGGGCGATACTCATGGCGCGAGCCTTGGCACGGGGGAATTTCTTGTCAACTGTTGCGTGGCCGGGTGGGGCGGGAAAGGCACGCTGGTGGCAGTGCAGGAATTAATGGGTTGTGCCGAAGGTTTTCCTCACTTTCTTGTCGCAAGTGCGGGTTTCAGCCGTACGGACGTCAGCGCGGCACGGCAACTGAGATGAAAACGAATGGTCACGCGCCGCGCGCCGTCGGTGTATCTGTCTTCCGTGCCATTCTAGCCATCGCGTGCCGAGCAACGCCACCCGTCCCGACAACCGTGCCCATGTGCCGGTAACGGAATTCACGCCGTATTTCACGGGGCTGTTGATCCGGGCCGAGGCACCGCTGGCAAAGGTGGCCGAGACCCACAAGACCGAGAGCAAGGCACCGCATTGGTTCTGGGGGCAGTTCGGGCGGTTCCGCCGCCAGATGGCCGAGATCGCGCTGGGGTCTTTCGTGGCGAACCTGCTGGCGGTGGCGGTCGCGCTGTTCTCGCTTCAGGTCTATGACCGGGTGATCCCGCACCAGTCGGAGGCGACGCTCTGGGTGCTGGCGGCGGGGGCGGGGCTGGCGCTGCTGATGGAGGCGTTTCTCAAGATCGCGCGGTCGCGGCTGATGGATGGTGCGGGGCGGCAGATCGAGCTGTCAGTCTTGCAGATATTGATGCAGCGCATTCTGGGGATGCGCTCGGACGCCAAGGGGCAGGCCCCGAACCAGGTCTTCTCGGCCATGCGCGAGTTTTCCTCGGTGCGCGAGTTCTTTACCGCCTCGACCATCGGGACGATTGCGGACATTCCCTTCATCTTTGTCTTTCTGTTGCTTGTGGTCAGCATCGCGGGCAACGTGGTCTGGGTGCTGGTGCTGGGCGGGGTGCTGATGGTGATCCCCGGTTTGTTTCTGCAAAAGAAGATGATCCGCCTGACGCAGGAGACGCAAGGGGCCTCGGCCAAGGCGTCGCGGTTGCTGCATGAGACGATCTTCGAGCTCGATACGCTCAAGACCCAGCGGGGCGAGGACCGCGTGGCGCGGCTTTGGGCGGAATTGAACGCGCTGCAGGCGCTGAAGTCCTCCGAGCAGCGCAAGCTGGCCTCGGCGCTGACCTTCTGGTCGCAGGGCGTGCAGCAGGGGACCTATGTGGCGACGGTGATCACGGGGACGTACCTGGTGTTCGCGGGGGAGTTCACGGTGGGCTCGATCATCGCCGTGGGCATCCTGACGGGGCGGACGCTTGCGCCGCTCACGCAATTGGCGGGGACCATGGCGCGCTGGGGCAACGTGAAATCGGCGCTTGATGGGCTGGAGGCGATTGCGGCGGTGCCGCAGGATGCCGAGGAAGGGCGGACCTACCTGCGGCGCGAGGCGCTGAAGGGGCATTTCGAGTTGCGGGATGTTTCCTTCCGCTACGAGGACGATGGCGCGCCGACGCTGGATATTCCGGGGCTGGCCATTCTGCCGGGGCAGAAGGTGGCGGTGCTAGGGTCGAACGGGGCGGGCAAATCGTCCTTGCTGAAGTTGTTGAGCGGGCTTTATGCTCCCGAGACGGGGCGCGTTCTGATCGACGGGACGGAGATGAGCCAGATTGACCCGCGCGATCTGCGGCGGCTGATTGGCTATCTGGGGCAGGATGTGCGGCTCTTTGCGGGGACGTTGCGGGACAACCTGAACCTAACGATGCTGGAGCGGGACGATGCGCGGCTGATGGCGGCGTTGGAGTTCGCGGGGCTGGGGCCCTTCGTGCAGGGGCATCACAAGGGGCTGGACCTTGAGATCAAGGACAATGGCGCGGGGCTGAGCATCGGGCAGCGGCAGTCGATCGGCTGGGCGCGGCTGTGGTTGCAGGACCCTGCGATCTGCTTGCTGGACGAGCCGACGGCGGCGCTGGACCGGACGCTGGAGGCGACGTTGGTCAGCCGGCTGGAGCGCTGGATGGCGGGGCGGACGTCGGTGATCGCCACGCACCGCGCGCCGATCCTGGCGCTGACCGAGCGGACGCTGGTGCTGCAAGGGGGGCGAATGACGGTGGACGGGCCCAAGGACAAGGTGCTGAGCCATATCGCCGGACGCGGGGGGCAGGCGGCATGACGTTCCTGACCCCCGTGCCCCTGGACGCCCAGTTGCACCGCGAGATGCGGGGGCCTTCGGCGGTGGTCTGGCTGTCGGCGGCGGCGGTTTTGCTGTTTATTGTATGGGCGGCCTTCGCCTGGGTGGACGAGATCGTGCGGGCGGAAGGCTCGATGATTTCCTCGTCACGGCCGCAGATCATCCAGAACCTCGAAGGGGGGATCCTGGCGGAACTGGCAGTGGCCGAGGGGGACATGGTCGAGCGCGGCGACGTGCTGGCGCGGCTGCACGGAACGCAGTTCCAGTCTTCGGTCGACGATCTGCGCGACCAGATTTCCGCGTTCGAGATCAGGCGCTTGCGGCTGGAGGCGGAGCTGGCGGGGCAGTTCGATTTCACGGTGCCGCAGGAATGGGCGGCGCGCACGCCGGACATCGTCGAGAGCGAGCGGGCGCTTTTGCGGGCGCGGCAATCGGATTTCGTCTTGCGCTCTGACGGGGCGAAGCGGGTGCTGGTGGAGGCCGAACGCGAGGCGGAGGTGATGAACGACCTTCTGGACCGCAAGATCGTGTCGCTGATCGAGGCGACGCGGGCGCGCAAGGCCTATGCGGATGCGCAGATACGCTTCGACGAGATCACCACGCAGAGCGAGCTGGACCGCGCGCAGGAATATTCGGATGTGCTGAAGGAACTCGCGACTTTGCGGCAGAATTTGAAGGCGAGCACGGACCAGCTGGAGCGGACGGTGCTGCGCTCGCCCATGCGGGGTATCGTGAATAACCTTTCGGTAACGACCATCGGCGGCGTGGTGCGGCCCGGGGAGGAGATCCTGCAGATCATCCCGCTGGGCGAGGAATTGTTCGTCGAGGCGCGGGTGAAGCCCGAGGATATCGCGGGCGTGCGGCCCGGGCAGGAGGCGACGGTAAAGCTGTCGGCCTATGACTATACGATCTATGGGTCATTGAAAGGGCGGGTGAAGCTGGTGTCGGCCGATACCTTCAAGGACGAACGCGCGCGGGCGGCGGATGGCGATCCGCATTACAAGGTGACGGTCGAAGTCGATACCGGGAGCCTGACCGAGCGGCAGGCGGGGCTGCGGATCAGACCGGGGATGCAGGCCTCGGTCGAGCTGCACACGGGCGAGAAGACGGTGCTGCAGTATCTGCTGAAGCCGCTTTACAAGTCCAAGGAAGCGTTTCGGGAGCCCTGACGGTAACCGGTCCCGGCACTTCGGACCCCCGCGAGTGAGAGACGTTGCATTATGAGTTGTATTGGAAAGATGAAGCGATACGTTTGCGCTTCATCTTTCCAATACAACTCATTCTCCGAAGGCAGCAGGCGGCGCAGCGCTGGGCATTCTAGGTCTGCGTGTCGAGCCAGATGGTGACCGGGCCATCGTTGGTGAGGGCGACGGACATGTCGGCGCCGAAGCGGCCTTTCTGCGTCGGGATGCCGAGGGTCGCGAGATGCGTGGCGAAATGTTCGTAGAGGTGGTTCGCTTCGTCCGGTTTGGCCGCGTAGGAGAAGCCGGGGCGCGTGCCGCGCGAGGTGTCGGCGGCCAGCGTGAACTGGCTGACGACGAGGGCGGAACCGCCGGTCTGGGGCAGGCTGCGGTTCATCTTGCCCGCCTCGTCCTTGAAGAGGCGGAGTTTGGCAACCTTGGCGGCAAGGGCCTCGGCCGTGGCCTCGGTGTCGTCGGGCATGGCGCAGACGAAGGCCAGGAGGCCGGGGCCGATCCGGGAGATCGTCTCACCGTCTACTGTGACGGAGGCGTCGGTCACGCGCTGGAGAAGGGCGCGCATCAGTCGGCCCAGTCGATGATGTCAGAGGGCTCCGCGCGTTCCGTGCGGAAGTGGTTCGCGGGGTCATCCTCGTCCGCGTAGCCGAAGGAGATGGCGCAGAGCACGAGGCGGTCGTCGGCGATGCCGAAGTGGTCGCGCACCTGCGGGGCGTAGGCGGCGATGGCGGCCTGGGGGATGGTGGCCACGCCGAGGGCGGTGGCGGCGAGGGTGAAGGCGGTGACGAAACCGCCGGTGTCCATGGCCCCGTAGGGGCCCAGTTCGGCGGGGGCGTGGACGATGGCCACATGCGGTGCGCCGAAGAGCGTGTAGTTGCGCAGCATCTGTGCCGCACGCCCCTTGCGGTCGGCGCGGTCGATGCCGACGGCCTCATAAAGCTGGAAGCCGCAGGTGCGGCGGCGTTCGCCGTAGATGCCAGAATATTTGGCGGGCCAGTCGAGATCGGGCTGCGGCGGGGTGCCCTTTTTGGCGATGGCGTGGATGTGGGTGCGGAAGGCTTCCGTCGCCGCGCTCTTGGTGATGGTCACCTGCCAGGGCTGTGCGTTGCACCAGGAGGGCACGTGGCGGGCGGCGGCAACGATCTTGGTGATCGTCTCGTCCGGGACCGGGTCGGGCAGGAAGGCGCGGCAGGAATAGCGCGCCTGAAGGATGTCGGTGAAGGTGTCGTATTGGGTCATTGCTGTGCTGCCAGGTAGCCGATGATGCCTGCGGCGATGGCGCCGAGGATCACGGCGATGGTGATCTTGATGGCCGAGAAAGGGCGTTCGCCCTGTACCCGTCCCGTCCGGCCATTGACGACGAAACGGTAGGTCTTGCCACGGTACTTGTAGGCGGCGAGCCAGACCGGGAGCAGGATGTGCTTGAAGGTGAGATCGCTGAGGTCCGTGTCGATGGAATGCACGCGCTGGCGGTCGCCGCCGATGTCGAATTTTACGTCGCGTTCGATCACGCGGTCCATATGGGCGCGGGCCTCGCGAAAGCCGTCTTCGAGGGGGACGGCATAGGCCTCGGCGCGGAAACCGGCAAGGTATTCGGGGGCGTAGGGCTCCAGCGCCGAAAGGTCCCACGGTTCGAGGGCATCGGTGTATTTCTTGGGCAGAGACCGCGATGCCAGCACCAGCACATCGTCGAAGAACCGAGCGATCCGGCCAGAAGCGGGGCGCCAGCGGATTTTCTGGACCTGTTGCTGTACGCGCTTGCCGTCGCGGACCACGGTTTGGGTGACGTAATAGACCGTGCCGCGTTCGCCCGTGTAGCGCGAGCGGGTGTCGGCGTCGAAGGTCCAGTAGGGGACGTAGATACCCTGCATCCGGCGGCCCTTTCGGGCGTATTCCTGCAGGCCGTTGGGGGCGAACCAGAGGCGGCCGAGCCAGTCGGTCATGGCGTCGCGGGCGGCGTCCTCGGTCAGGGCGAAGGGCAGGACGGCGCGGGGCCTGATCTGGCGGTTGGTCCCGGCGTCGATGACGAGGGGCGTGGCGCAGAACGGGCATTCGGTGGCGTGCTTGCCGTCCTTGAATTCCACCTGGGCTGCGCAATTGGGGCAGGTGGTGACGCGGGTTTCCTCCATCTGGTCAGGCGCGAGGTCAGCACGCAGGCCCGCGGCGAGGTCAAGCTCGGCGATGGGGGAGAGGTGAAAGCCCGTGCCCTCGATCGGTTGGGTGTTGCCGCAGTGGTCGCAGACCAGCTGCCCCGCTTCGGGGGCGTAGCGCAGGTCGGAGCCGCAGGCATCGCAGGGGAAGCGATGCTCGGTCAGGGGGACGTCGGGGGTCAGAGTGTCGGCCATGGGCGGAGAGATAGCGTTGAATGAGTTACGCTGCCAGCGCTGTTTCAGAGGTATCGGTGCAGGGCCTTCGGCGCCATGATGCGCAGGGCGTTGTCCCTCAGGCGCAGGTGGCGCCAGATGTGGAAGGTGGCGTGGATCACCGCGATAAGGGCCAAGAGGTAGAATTCGTAGATGTGGATCTGGCCGATGATGTCGTTGGCCTCCTTGAGGCCGAGGGGCGGGGCGATGGGGAGGAAGCCGCCTGCTTTCAGAAGGGTCGTGGAGGTGAGGCCCAGGAGGAATCCGGTGATGGCGACGCCGAAGAGGCCCCAGATCAGGGCCTTGTGCAGCCATTGGTGCGCGTGGCGGGCCCAGCCCTTGAGCTTGGGGCCCGGGCGGCTGGCAAGACCGCGGCGGAGGTAGTCGGCGGTCCAGAGCAGGCAGAAGGTGACGAAGATCAGCGCGAGGATCGAGTGGAACTGGAAGGCGGCCTGGCCGAAGGGGAGAACGTCGTCGGGGGTGACGAGGGTGAACCAGACGAGGAGCGGGACCATGGACCAGTGCAGGACCTTGAGGGCTGAGCGGCGGTGTGGACGCGTGATCATGGTCTGCTTACGTAGCGCGGGGCGGGGAAGTTTCGCGCGGGTGCTGGTGGTATGCGGAGTATGACCTGATTGAGCGCGCTGAGCGCGCATTCGATTTTATTGATTTTCCATGGGAAAATCGGATGAGGGGCTGTCTGCCCCTCAAACTCCCCGAGGACTTTATACAGCCAGAAAGAGGGCGTTTTCGGTTTTGAGTCCCTCATGCGCCCTGCGGCGGTGGGGGTGGCAGGACGGTGAAGAGCTGGGCGAGTTCCATCACGTCCTCGGCCTTTTGCCAGCCGTCCTGGCCCGGCGTCCAGACATAGGTATCGCGGGTGAGCGTGCCGTCACTGGCCATGCGGCCTATGGAGGCTTTGGAGAAGGGGCCCTTGGTCTCGCCGCCCTCGGCGATGTGCCAGACGTGTTCGACGGGGGGCGGCGGTGGCGGGACCATCTGGGTCTGTGCAGGTGCTGCCGGTGTCGTTGCGGGGCGGGCGCCCCAGGGACCCGTCTGGGCGGCGGCGGCCTGTCCGATCTGCATGCCGAGGCCCGCACCGAGACCCGCCTGGATCGCGGCGGCTCCGGCACCCTCCCGTCCCAAGGCTTCGGCGGCCTGGAACTGCATGTATTGATTGAGGTTTCCGATGACGCCCATCGAGGAGCGCTTGTCGAGCACCTGTTCGACCGCAGGAGGCAGGGAGATGTTCTCGATGTAGAGCTCGGGGAGCGAGAGGCCGTATTCGGCGATCTGGGCGGCTATTTCCTTACCCACGAGCTGGCCCAGTTCGCGGGTGTTGGCGGCCATGTCGAGGACGGGGATAGCGGCGCGGGCGATGGTGCGGGAAAACTCCTGCACGATGACGTTGCGGATCTGGTAGCTGATCTCGTCCATGGTGAATTCGCCATCGGTGCCGACGATTTCCGTGAGGAAGCGCGCGGGGTCAGCGACGCGCACCGAATAGGTGCCGAAGGCGCGCAGACGGACGGGGCCGAATTCCGGATCGCGGACGATGATGGGGTTCTTGGTGCCCCATTTCAGATCGTTGAAGCGGGTGGTGTTGACGAAGTAGATCTCGGATTTGAAGGGGCTTTTGAAGCCGTGATCCCAGTGCTGGAGTGTGGTCAGGATCGGCATGTTGTTGGTCTCTAGCATGTAGAGACCGGGGGTGAAGACATCCGCGAGTTGGCCTTCGTGGACGAAGACCGCCGCCTGCCCCTCGCGCACCGTCAGCTTGGCGCCGTATTTGATCTCGTGGCCTTCACGCTCGAAGCGCCAGACCATGGTGTCGCGGGTGTCGTCGGTCCAGTGGATGACGTCGATGAACTGGCCGGAGAGGAAATCGAAGATGGGCATGAAATCGATCCTTTAAGTCATTGTATTATATGTCAAAGCGGCACCCCCATCACCTCGCGGGCGATGATGCGGGTGATGGGGGCGGCCTGCTGTGCGGTCATGCCCGGGCGGAGGCGCGGGTCGTAGAGCATCTGCAAAAGCAGCTCGTCGTGGCCCGTGAGTAGGGCGAATTCGTCGTCGTCGTTGAAGATCGAGGGGCGCGCGGCGGGGCTGTCGTTGGCAAGGCCGAGGCCCTGGGCGAGTTCCTCGTGAATGCAGGAAAGGCGCAGGAGGTCGGGGTTTTCGGAGCGGATCACGGCGACGGCGGCGGTGTAGACATTGGGGTTCTCGCCCGCTGCGTAAGCTGCCACGGCGCAGTAGGTGTCGCGGCGCATGTTGCGCAGGGCGCGCAGGGAGTTCTCGGAGATGCCGGGGACGCGCGTGGCGGCCTCGGCCAGGGTTTCGGCGCGGTCGTCCTCGGAGGCGATGATGACGAGGAAATTGGGCTGGCCGATGGCCGAGACCGGGTGGCCGGTGGCGCGGGCGAGGCGGCGGGCGTAGGCGTTGACGGCGTCGCTGTCCGCCTTGCGCTGCGAAGGCGGGACGCCCGCGCCAAAGATCACGCCCATGCGTACGGGGGACTGCCAGCGGCGCAGCGGGCTTGCCCCGCCACGGCCTGCGAAGTTTCCGTCGTATTCGTTGAAGAAGACGATCTGTTCGAAGTTGCGCGCGAGAATGTCGGGTGAGAAGGGGGTGTCCGTCCCCCCGCCGTCCTCGCGGAGAAGGCCCTGGCTCAGTTGTGCCTGCTGCACCTGGTTGAGGTACCGGCGCAGCATCGCGCTTTTCTGCGAGGTGGGACGGGCGACCACGGGGGCGGGGGCCGCGGCGGCGGGGCGCGCCTGCGGCTTGAGCGTGGGTTCCACCGGCATCAGCAGGTCGCAGCTCGCCAATGCCACCAGCCCTGCAAGGGCGGCGACGCGGCCAAACCGGCGATATGTGCCCCAGCCCCGCACCGAGGATCAGCCTTTGGGCATGGCGGCCGAGGCGGTGTCGCCCAGCCCGGTCTTCTTGGCCTTGGCGGCGGCGAGGGTTTCGCGCAGCTTGGCTTCCATCTCCTGCAGTTCCTTTTCCGCGGCGGCGCGGCGGGCCTTGCCCTCGTCGGCGATCTGGAGCGATTCCTCGATCGTGCCGATGAGGTCGGCGTTGGCCTGTTTAACCGCTTCGATGTCGAAGACGCCGCGCTCCATCTCTTGCCGGATCATCTTGTTGCTGTCGCGCAGGTTTTTCGCGTTTGCGGTCAGCAGTTCGTTGGTCAGGTCATTGGCTTCGCGCACCGCACCGGCGGCCTCGGCACTGCGCTGGATGGTGACGGCCTGTGCGAGTTGCGTCTCCCACAGGGGGACGGTGTTGACGAGGGTGGAGTTGATCTTGGTGACGAGGCTCTTGTCGTTTTCCTGCACGAGGCGGATGGACGGGAGCGACTGCATCGTGACCTGGCGGGTGAGTTTGAGGTCATGCACCCGGCGTTCCAGATCGTCACGGGCGGCACGCATGTCGCGCAGCTCCTGTGCTTTCATCACGCCCTCGTCTTCTTTCGTGCCCTGCACCTCTTTTTCCTTGGCGGGGATGGTTTTGGTATCAAGCTCGGCCAGTTTCGCCTCGCCAGCCGAGATATAGAGCGCGAGTTCGTCGTAGAATTGCAGCGTCTTCTCATACAGCATGTCGAGCGATTTGATGTCCTTCAGGAGCGTATGCTCGTGGGTCAGCAGGTTGTCGGTGATGCGGTCGATCTGGCCCTGAACCTGTTCGAAGCGCGCCGTGAATTTCGCCATGGGGGCGGCGCGGCCGATCAGCTTTTCCCACCAGCTGCGTTCGCGGCGCACGTCCAGTTCGGAGACGGAAAAGCCGCGGATGGTGGTGACGATATCGCGCAAGCTATCGCCCGCCGGGCCCACGTCCTTGTTGCGCACATCGGCGAGCATGGATTGGCTGATCTCTTGCAGTTCCGCCTGGGCGGCGGAGCCGAAGGAGACGATTGAGTTGGTGTCTGACATGTCGATCTCGGCCATGCGGCGCCTGATCTCGTCGCTCATCGGTTTGTCGGCTTTCTCGAGCGGGACGATGGCGTTGGCGGCGACCGGTTCGGGGAGGACGACGGCGGTAACTTCCTCGACCATGGCAAGGGATTGATTGGCTTTTTCGCGAACGGTGTCAGGCATTTGATGGGGTCCCTTAAAGTTTTAAATGAAGTGTCACGGGCGGTCGAGGCGCACGCCCTCGCGCGAGAGGCGTTCGCGCAGGACGTCGATTTCGACGGTGAGGTCGGAGCGGTCGTCGAGCAGGGATTTCTGCGTGCGGGCGGCGAAGTTGTGATCGAGGTCTTCCAATAGCGCCATGTAGTGATCGCGTGCCTCGGCGTCCTTTGTGCGGCTGTAGATGTCGGCGAACTTGATTGTCGCATCGCGGGCGCCGAGCAGGTAGACGCCGAGGTATTTGCGCGCGGCGGTCAGGTCGCGGGGGTCTTCCTCGACCGTGCGGATGAGGGTGCGGGCGGTGTCCTGGAACTGCGCGAGCCGTTCGGCGGCGCGGCGGTCGCCCGCGCGCTTCATGGCGTCGGTCATGGCGGCGAGGTGTTTCTCGGCCTCGTCCACGACGCGGGCGACGCGGTCCTGCTGGAAGGTGTCGATGCCTTCCATGCCCTTGTCCTTGAGCGGGTCGATGCCGAAGGCGGCGAGGTGCAGGGCGCTGGCGCAGAGGCCGAAGAGGACGGGGGCGAGGAACTCTGTCGTGCTGCCGAGGTGCGCGAGCACACCGAGCGCGGTGCCGATGCCGATGCCAGCGGCGGCGAGGATCTTGCGGGGCAAGGCCGGGCGGCGGGCAACCTTTCGGGAAAGGTAGGCGGCCTCGGCCTGAAGGCCTTCGCGCAGGAGCCATGCGGAAAGGGTCCAGATGCCCGCGCCGGCAAGACCGAGCGTCATGGCGAGGGCGCCGTCGGAGATCGTGGTCGCCACCAGCACGATGGCGGGGATGAACATGATGTTCGACCGTCCGCCCGCCGGATCGACCTCGATCCGCTTGGCGGGGCGTGGTGCGGTGTCATTCTTGCCGTCGGGGCTGTATTTTCCGCCGTATCGTTGCGCCACCTTTTACAGACCTCCGAGCCAGCCGGAGGCGACGCCGAAAAGCACAACGATCAGAGCTACATAGGCGGCTTTCTGAATGCCGGTAGGGGCCATTTCCCCCTCCTTTGCTTGGGCCAGCACCGGGGCGAGCGTGCGCTGTCCGGCCTGTACGAGATTGGTCCAGATTGAATACAGAATCATGGCAATGGCAATGCACACTGCCGTCAGCAGAAGGATCAGGAGTATTCGGGCCATGCTACCTCTCTGCCTTTAACATAAGGGTTCCGCGCTGCGGGTGCTAGGGCTGCGCCCGCGCCGCATCTACAAGCTAAGGTGTTGACGGGCCGATGTGTATTCCCCGTTGCGGGGAAAATGGGCGCGGGGGGCGCATAATTGACGAAATGCCCTCAGCGGCGGCGTTTCTGAGGCCTCTGGCGCGGTTTGAGGGTGGGTTTGCCGGGTTTCTTGCGCATGGCGGTACCGCTGTCGTCCTCAATTTCCAGCCCCAATTGGTCGCGGACCACCTTGCGGCGGATTTCCTCGACCTCGCCCGCTTTCAACTCTCCCAGCTGGAAGGGGCCGTAGCTGATGCGGATGAGGCGGTTCACGCTGAGGCCCACGGATTCCATCGCGCGGCGAATTTCGCGGTTCTTGCCCTCGCGGAGGCCAACGGTGAGCCAGGCGTTCGCGCCCTGCTGGCGGTCTAGCGTGACGGTCATGGGCTGGAATTTCTCCCCGTCGATGGTGATGCCCTTGCGCAGGGGTTCGAGCGTGTCGTCGCTGGGGCGGCCGTTGACGCGCACGCGGTAGCGGCGCAGCCAGCCGGTGCTGGGCAATTCCAGCTTGCGCTTGATCGCGCCGTCGTTGGTGAGCAGCAGCAGACCTTCGGAATTGAGGTCGAGACGGCCGACGGTCATGACGCGGGGCATGTCATCGGGCAGTTTGTCGAAGATCGTTTCGCGTCCTTTCTCGTCCTTCGTCGTCGTCACGAGGCCTGTGGGCTTGTGATAAAGCCACATGCGCGGCGGCTCAGGCTCGGATATGGGCGATCCATCCACAGCGATCTTGTCCTTTTCGGACACGTTGAGGGCGGGGGAGGTGATCTGCTTGCCGTTGACGGTGACGCGACCCGCTTCTATCATGCGCTCGGCCTCGCGGCGCGAGGCGATGCCGGCGCGGGCGAGCACCTTGGCGATACGGTCGCCTTGCGGCGTGTCGGGGGCGGGTTTGTCGGCCATGCCTTCCGATAGCGGCTTTGGCGGGCTTGCGAAAGGGGTGGCTTTGCGGTCCTGTGGGCGCATGGTTTTTCGATCTTTCATGGATCAGGCGCTGGAAGAGGCGCGGGCGGCGGGCGCGCGGGGCGAGGTGCCGGTGGGCGCCGTCGTGGTCGATCCGCAGGGCGCGGTTGTCGCGCGGGCGGGGAACCGGACGCGTGAGTTGAGCGATCCGACGGCCCATGCCGAGATCGTGGCGCTGCGCGCCGCCTGTGCGGCGGCGGGGTCGGAGCGGTTGGTGGGCCATGCGCTGTATGTGACGCTGGAGCCCTGCGCGATGTGTGCCGCGGCGATTGCGGCGGCGCGGATTAAGCGGGTGTATTATGGCGCGCAGGACCCGAAGTCGGGCGGGGTGGCGCATGGGGCGCGGGTGTTTTCGCATCCGCAGTGCCATCACGTGCCGGAGGTGTTCGATGGGATCGGGGCGGAAGAGGCGGAGAGGCTGTTGAAGGAGTTCTTCGGGGATCGGCGCGACTGACGCGCACCATGGCCAGAGCGCTGCATTTGCCGCATGATGGGACAAAGGAGACGCTTCATGAGCGACACCGAGACCATCCAGCGCCCCGTCGTGCTACCCAAGACCGAGAAGCCCAAGCTCTACAAGGTCATCCTGTTGAACGATGACTTCACGCCGCGCGATTTCGTCACCTCTGTCCTGATGTCGGTCTTTCGGATGAGCGAAAGCGAGGCGCAAGGGGTGATGTTGACGGCGCATCGGTTGGGGGCCTGCGTCGTGGCCGTCTACACCAAGGAGGTCGCGGAGATGAAGGCGAAGGACGCGACGGACCTGGGCCGTCAGTACGGGTTTCCGCTGGCCTTTACGACGGAGAAGGAGAGTTAGGGGTGGAAGCGGGAGACGCGGTGGCGATGTTGAATAGGGTCTTTGCGGATAAACGGGGCAGGGAGGAGCCATAATGGCGGTCAGTCGGGAATTGTCGCGGTTTGTGCGGGACGCCTTGGCGCAGGGGCGGAGCCGGGAGGAGATCGCGGAGGCGCTGGGCGCTTCGGGGTGGAGCGCGTCGGAGGTGGCGGATGCCTTGGGGGCCTGGGCGGAGACGGCATTTTCGCCGCCAGTGCCGCGCCCGCAGACGACGGTTTCGGCGCGGGATTTCTTTGTCTATGCGCTGACCTTCGGGCTGATGGTGACGGGTGCGATCTATCTGGTGCAGCTTTTGCACGTGCTGATCGACATGGCGCTGGATGACGACAATTTCGCGTCGCCCAGCCGTATCCGCTGGGCGATTGCGGTGCTGGTGGTGGCGACGCCGGTGTACCTTTGGCTGACGCTTCGGGAGCGCGCGAAGCTGGCCGCCGATCCGGCGCTTTACCGGTCGGCCATTCGCAAGTGGTTGACCTATATTACGCTTTTGTTGTCGGCGGCGGTTCTGCTGGGGGATCTCATCGCGGTGATCTATGCCTTCCTGAGCGGGGATTTCACGCTGCAGTTCCTGCTGAAGGCCTTGGTGGTGGCAGGCGTGGCGGGGTTGATTTTCCTGTTCTACCTCAATGATATCCGCAAGGGGGATGCGGCGTGAACCGGGTGCTGTTTGCCGTCGTGGTGCTGCTGGTTGGTGCGGCGGTTATCGCAGGGCTGATGATTGTCGGCGGGCCGGGGCAGGCGCGGATGGAACAGCGGGACCGGGAGCGGCTGGATCATCTGCGGCAGCTGGCAGAGCATGAGCGGTGCAGGCTCGTGGCGAAGGGTGAAGCGGTGCCGGACCGGTGCAGGCAGGTTATCGCCCTGGAAGACCTGCGCGATCCTTTGACAGATGCGGCCTACGTGACGCGGATGGTGGGCAAGACGATGTTCGAGGTCTGCGCGGAGCTTGAGACCGATCCCGAGACGCTGTCGCGCTATGATTACGCGCGGCTTTATATCGACGGGCAGGGCGCTTGCCTCCGGTATCGGCGCACTGGTGACGGGGCGGACTGGCAGCAGGAGTAGGCTGCGGTCAGAAGATTTCCTCGGCCACAGCACGGGGGGAGGTGTGTTCGGCAGCTTCGGGCCGGGCAATTGCAGGCGTGGCGTGAACCCAGTCTCTGGTTTCGGCGAGCCTGACTATAAAATCGGCGAGGTCCGCATGGCGCGTGCGAACCATATCGTCGGGGATGACATCGGGTTGGACGGTGTAATCGCCGGTTACTTTGCCCTCCATCAACCAGCCCGGCCGGACGGCGGTCCAGTCGAGTGCTGGGCGGGCGCGCAAGTTGGCCTCCATTTCCTTCATCTGTTCGAAGACAAGGTGCAGGCCGGTCATGGCTGGCAGCTTGAACCAGATGGGGCCACGGTCGCGGGTTTCGACAAAGGTGGCCGAGATGGTGATCAGGCGCTTGATGCCCTCGGCTTCCATAGCGTCGCAGATTGCCTCTGTGCCCTTGGAGTAGAGGGGCGGGGGGTCGAGAAGCGTGGCAGGATCGTTGCCGACGCCAAGACAGGAGAGCACGGCATCGGCGTCGCGCACGTGCGGACGCAGATCATCTTTCAGTACATCGCCCTGTACGTGCGTGATGCCTTCATCATCTGAGGTGTCGTCGGGTACGTGATGATCGACCGCGCGAACCCGGTGACCGCGCGCACGCGCGGCCGCGACGGCAGACTTGCCGGTGCTGCCCGAGGCGCCGAAAATGACAAGGGTGAGGGGGCTGGTACTGGTATTGGTCATGGTTGTCTCCGCCCGGTTACGGAGACAACCGTTGTCGGCTACCGCAGTTCCCAGCGGATCACAGGCTGCGACATCACAACGCGATGGGCTTCAGCACCTCCGCCTCGATCACATTCACACCGGGCAGGCCCTCGGCCAGGACGGCGGCGGATTGTTCGAGCAGGTCGAAGGTCTTGTAGTGGCAGGGGATCACCGTCTTGAAATTGAAGTAGCGCTTGGCGGCATAGGCGGCTTCGGCCATGCCCATGGTGAAATGGCCGCCCGCCGACAGGATGCCAACGTCGGGTTTGTAGAAGTCGCCGATCCAGTCCATGTCGGCCATGATGCCGGTGTCGCCGGAGATGTAGACCGTGTGGCCTTCGCCGCGCAGGATGAAGCCGGCCTCGCTGCCCACGTCGACGGGCAGGTCGTTGACGGTGGTGGTCGAGGAATGGGAGGCGGGCACCATGGAGGCGCTGACCTTGTCGCCGATGCGGATCGTGCCGCCCATGTTGAAGCCTGCACCTTCGGTGGCACCCTGGGACACGAGATAGCTGACCAGTTCGTAGATGCCGGACACCGGCGCGCCGGTTTTCTTTGAGATTTCAACGACGTCCGTGATGTGGTCAAAGTGGCCGTGGGTGACGAGGATATGGGTGGCCCCCGCGATGGCGGCCTCGTGCTGGTCCTCGGGCATCTTGGGATTGCCGTTGAGCCAGGGGTCGAGCAGGACGACCTGATCCTCGATTTCGAAGCGGAATGAGCCGTGGCCGAGCCAGATGATGTTCATGGTGGTGTCTCCCTTGGTGTTTGGCGGGGAGTTTAATGAGGTGCGGGGAAAGGTCCAGCGGGGGTGTTTCCTGCGGGCCTGTTTCGCGTCGCAGAACGGACGGGGCGATTGTTGCCGATGCGGCACATGGGAAAGGGACCGATCTCTACTGCCTCATTCCTGACACAATTCGGGCGGAGCCTGTCCGGGTCGGCGTTTCGCCGCCCCGCAGACGGGCTCTGCGCCCGGAATTGGGACGACATCACCGGCAAGTTGCCAAGGGGGGCGTGCGATGGCCTCTCTTTGCATGCTTCCTGAAAGGCACAGACACCTGAGCAGGAGCATGAGCAATGAAACTCTTACCCATATTGGCCATGGCGCTGGGGTCGACCCTTGCCGCCAACGCCGCGCAGGCGGCAAATTGCGCCCAGCGGGATGCGGTCGTCAAACGGCTTGAGACGAAATACTCCGAGAAGCTGATCGCGCGCGGGCTGCAATCCAAGACGGCACTGATGGAGCTTTTCGGATCGCCGGATACGGGCACCTTCACGGTACTGATCACCAATCCGAACGGGGTCAGTTGCGTCGTGGGGGCGGGCACGCATCTGATCTTCGAGGAGATCAAGCCGGAAGTGGCCGGGTCAGCCAGCTGACGGTATCCGGGAGGGCAGACCCGGAAACCGGGGTGAACGCCGTTCGCGGAGTTTATTTCGGCGTACGTTTCTCGTCGCTCTGACATCGCGAATAGCCCTCGGTTCAGGCCGAAAGCGTTCCTTTATGAAGCCGTCTTACATGTGGACGGGACTTCTTTTGGGCAACAAATGCCGCCGCTCTGAGCAGCGGCTCATGCGCCTTGCTTCGCTCATACCAAGATTTGCCCGCCCGCCCTTGCGAGGCTCCGCCCGGGGCGGTATTGGGCAGGGCAAAGAGATCACCGCAAGGGGAGCTTTCCCATGTCCATCGACGAGACGACCGCCGCGCGGGTGGCGAAACTGGCCCGGATCAAGGTCGAGCCCGAGGCGCTGCCGGGGCTGGCGCAGGAATTCAACGGCATTCTGGGGTTCATCGAAGAGCTGAACGAGGTGGATGTCGACGGGGTAGAACCGATGACTTCGGTGACGCCGATGCGGCTGAAGCGGCGCGCGGATGTGGTGACGGACGGGAACCAGCAGGAAGCGATCCTGAAGAACGCGCCGGATGCGCGGGAAGGGTTCTTTGCGGTGCCGAAGGTGGTTGAGTGATGAGTGACCTGAACAAGCTGGGGCTGGCAGAGGCCCGTGATGCGCTGCGCAGCGGAGAGACCACGTCGAAGGAGCTGACCGAGGCGTGCCTGAAGGCCATCGAGGGGGCGGGGGCGCTGAATGCCTTCGTGCATCATACGCCCGAGATCGCGATGGAGCAGGCTGGCAAGGCCGACGCGCGTCTGGAAGCCGGTGAGGCGCCTGCGATGTGCGGGTTGCCCATCGGGATCAAGGACCTTTTCTGCACCAAGGGTGTCCCGTCGCAGGCGGGCTCGCGCATTCTGGAAGGTTTTTTGCCGGAGTACGAAAGTACTGTCAGCCAGAACCTCTTTGACGCGGGCGCGGTGATGCTGGGCAAGCTCAACATGGACGAATTTGCCATGGGGTCGTCGAACGAGACCTCGGTCTACGGCAACGCGGTGAACCCCTGGCGGCGCGGGAACGATGATGCGCAGCTGACACCGGGCGGCTCTTCGGGTGGCTCTGCTGCCGCTGTGGCTGCCGACCTCTGCCTTGCGGCAACCGGCACGGATACCGGCGGGTCGATCCGGCAGCCGGCGGCTTTCACCGGCACCGTGGGGATCAAGCCGACCTATGGGCGCTGTTCGCGCTGGGGGATCGTGGCGTTTGCCTCCTCGCTGGATCAGGCGGGGCCGATGACCAAATCGGTGCGCGACGCGGCGATCATGCTGGAAGCGATGTGCGGGCATGATCCGAAGGATTCCACCTCTGCCGACCTGCCGGTGCCGGATTTCGAGGCGGCTTTGACCGGTGACGTACGCGGCAAGAAGATCGGTATCCCCAAGGAATACCGCATGGACGGGATGCCCGAAGAAATCGAGGCGCTCTGGCAGGACGGCATCGCGATGATGAAGGATGCGGGCGCCGAGATCGTCGATATTTCGCTGCCCCATACGAAGTATGCTTTGCCTGCCTACTATGTGATCGCGCCTGCCGAGGCGTCCTCGAACCTCGCGCGGTATGACGGGGTGCGCTATGGGCACCGGGCGAAGCTGGATCAGGGCGACGGGATCACCGAGATGTACGAAAAGACCCGCGCCGAAGGGTTCGGGGCGGAAGTGCAGCGGCGGGTGATGATCGGGACTTACGTTCTGTCGGCAGGCTTCTATGACGCCTATTACAACCGCGCGCGCAAGGTGCGGACGTTGATCAAAAAGGACTTCGAGGACGTCTTTGCGCAAGGTATCGACAGCATCCTGACGCCCGCGACGCCTTCGGCGGCCTTCGGTCTGGGTGAGATGGCGGATGCGGACCCAGTGCAGATGTATCTCAACGATGTCTTCACGGTGACCGTGAACCTTGCGGGTCTGCCGGGCATTGCCGTGCCTGCGGGTGTGGACCGGCAGGGGCTGCCCTTGGGGCTGCAACTTATCGGGCGGCCCTGGGAAGAGGCCGATCTGCTGTCCTCCGCCTATGCGTTGGAACGCGCGGCGGGATTTGTGGCCAAGCCGGACAAATGGTGGTAAACCCAGCCCCAACAAGGCAGTCGAAAAAGACGAAGCAGGACCCATGATTTTTCGCGCTCTCGCAGTAATTGCCGCCGGTGCGGCGCTGGCGGGCTGTCAGCCCGCCGTTCCCGATTCCGGTCGTGGCGTAGGTTTCGGGGACCAGTTCACTGCCGAGCAGCGCGCCCGCGAGGCGGCGCTGGCGGAAAGCTATGTGGCCGCGCCCGCTCCGGTCAGTGCAGCACCGCTGGGTGCCGCGCCCGCAGAAGGATCGGCCGAGGCCACGGCAGCGGAAACGGCGCGCATCCTGGCCGCAACCCGGCCCGGTGCCAGCGCGGGTCTCGGCAACAGCGCGGCCACGAATTCCGGGGTCGAACCGGTGCAGGCCAGCCCGTCCAATCCGCCGCCGCCGGTTCTGAACAGTGCGGGCATCTCGCAGGAGAACAATTTCGACGCGGTATCGGGCCAGCGCAGCATCGACGCTGACGCCGCGCGGATCGCCGCGAACCGCCAGCAGTACCAGGTGGTTCAGCCCGAGGCGCTGCCGGACCGGACAGATACGGGGCCGAACATCGTGGCCTTCGCGCTCCAGACCAGCCATCCGCGTGGCACACAGGTCTATCGCCGTGGCGGGTTCAACCGCGAGGCCAAGTACCAGCGTGCCTGTGCGGGCTATTCGACGCCGGATCAGGCGCAGATCGACTTTCTTTCCCGCGGCGGGCCGGACCGTGACCGTTTGGGCGTGGACCCCGACGGTGACGGCTACGCCTGCACCTGGGATCCGAGCCCCTTCCGCCGCGCGGCGCAGCAAGGCTGAGGCGTGGGGGCGGGTGATGTTCGCTGGCATCCCTCGCCCAACTGCGGGCCGCGCCGGGACGGGCTGAGACCGCATCTGGTCGTCATCCATTACACCGCCATGCAAGGGGCCGATGCCGCCATCGCGCGCCTGTGCGACCCGGAGGCGGAGGTCTCGTCGCATTACGTGATCGACATGGGCGGCGGCGTGACACAACTGGTCAAGGAAGAGGAGCGCGCCTGGCATGCGGGGGCGGGGGAATGGTGCGGGCAGGATGACATCAACTCGCGCTCCATCGGGATCGAGCTCGACAACGCGGGGGATCATCCCTTTCCCGAGCGGCAGATGGCAGCGCTGGAGCGGCTTCTGGCCGAGATCATGGGGCGATGGGACATCGGCCCCGACGGCGTGATCGGCCATTCCGACATGGCGCCGGGGCGAAAACACGATCCGGGCCCGCGTTTCGATTGGGCGCGGCTGGCGCGGCAGGGGCTGGCCGCGCGTCCGGCCAAGGCACATCCGAACGAAATCACCGAAGACAGCTTTCGCCGGGCCGCGGGGGAGGCGGGGTTTACGGCTGACGTCGGGTTTGACGACCTTCTTGCGGCGACCCGCTTGCGTTTCGCGCCCTGGCGGCGGGGGCCGCTATGTGCGGCGGATTACGCGCTGGCGGTGCCGAAGAGGCTGGCTTGAGGCTGTTTTTCCCCAGAAATCGACCGACATAACAGGCACACCCATTGACCCGCACGGCAGTGAGGCATTACCTCACCCCTTGCGCGGAAGGCTGGATGGCCGCGGCGGCCTTCGGGACGTCGAGGAAAGTCCGGACTCCGAAAAGCGACGGTGCCGGGTAATGCCCGGGCAGGGAAACCTGACGGAAAGCGCCACAGAAAGCAAACCGCCACCGCACAGGTCGGGCAACCGAAACCGGGCGGCGGTAAGGATGAAAGGGTGGGGTAAGAGCCCACCGCGCCCCCGGCAACAGGGGCGGCACGGCAAGCCCCACCGGGAGCAATGCCAAATAGGGACCGCGCGCCGCAAGGCAGGGCCGCTTTTGCCCGAGCAGGTCCGGGTTGGCAGCTGTAGCCGTCGCAGTAATGCGGCGGTCAGAGGAATGGTCATCCATCCGGGGGCGACCCCGGGGGACAGAATCCGGCTTACAGGCCTTTCGCGCGCCTCGGGGCCTCGATTTCTTCGAAGAAATCGGGCCGGAAAATTCGAATTTTTCGATCGCGGATCGTTGCAGTCTTTTGCTGTTGACTCGCGCGCGCGATCATTTAGAAGCCGGGGTTCAGAATTCACGCGGGCCCCAGCCGGTCTGCAGCAGGAGACGACCCATGGCAAAGCCAACCACGATCAAGATCAGGCTGAATTCCTCCGCCGGGACCGGCCACTTCTACGTGACCAAGAAGAACGCGCGCACCATGACCGAGAAGATGGTGGTACGGAAGTACGATCCCGTCGCGCGCAAGCACGTGGAATACAAGGAAGGCAAGATCAAGTAAGATCGCCAGACTTGCAGTTTTCGGGGCCGCGCTGGAAAGCGCGGCCTTTTTCGTTTCGAGGAAGTGGCGATGGCATCGCTGATCATCAGACCGGGCACGCGGGACGATATCGCCCCGCTCGACGCGCTGCTCGCGCGGAGTTATCCGCGACTGCTGGCGGCGGATTACCCGCCTTCGGTGCTGGTGACGGCGATTCCCCGGATCAGCAAGGCACAGCCTGCGCTGGTGACCTGTGGCACCTATTTCGTGGCGCTGCGGGACGGCAGGCTGCTGGGCGGCGGAGGATGGACCCGCGCGGCACCGGGAAGCGGCAGGCGGGGCGCGGCGTCAGTGGGGCATATCCGGCATTTTGCCACCGACGTGGAGGCGGTGCGGCAAGGTGTGGGGCGGGCGCTCATGGAACGTGTGCTGGCGACGGCGGCAGAGGCCGGGGTTCGTCGGCTTGAGTGCATGTCGACCCGGACGGCGGTGCCGTTCTATCGCAGCGCGGGTTTCGAAGTCTTGGGCGAGGTGGACGTGCCGCTGGACGCAGGCATCACCTTTCCGGCGCTGCGGATGGTTCGCTTGTTGTCCTCACGCGAAGGCGGCTGAATCATTCAGCGCGTCTCGGGAGGTATATCCTTCGTGACCGCGACGAGGGCCCGGATGTCGTCGAGGTCGTACTTCAGCTTGCGCCGCTTTGTGCCGGGCGGCTGATGCACCCGGCTGACGCCCGTGCGGCGGTCAACAGCGGGGCGGATGGGGCGGGGAACGAAGCCGCCCGCGCAATTGGGGCAGACGTTGTACAGCACGGTGTCGACGCAATCGGCGCAGAAGGTGCATTCGTAGGTGCAGATGCGCGCCTCGGTCGCTTCGGGGGGCAGGTCGCGGTCGCACATTTCGCAGTTCGGTCTAAGCTCGAGCATGGTTCCTCCAAAGAAAAAAGGGCCGGTCCATCATGGACCGGCCCCGGATCGTTTGGAAAGCTGCCGCGATTACTCGCGCTGGCCGAAGAGCTGGAGCAGCATCATGAACATGTTGATGAAGTTCAGATACAGGCTCAGCGCGCCCATGATGGCCGATTTGCCGATCCATTCCGCATCGCCGTGGCGGGCGTGTGCGACATACTCGGACTTGATACGCTGTGTGTCATAGGCGGTCAGGCCCGCGAAGATCAGCACACCAATCGAGGAGATCGCGAACATCAGCGCGCCGGACTGCAGGAAGATGTTGACGATGGACGCCACGATCAGGCCGATCACACCCATGATCAGGAAAGTACCCCAACCCGAGATGTCCTTCTTGGTGGTGTAGCCCCAAAGCGACAGGCCCGCGAAGGCGATCGAGGTGATCAGGAAGATCTGCGCGATGGAATACCCGGTGAAGACCAGGAAGATGGAGCTGATCGACAGGCCCATGACGGCGGCGAAGATGTAGAACACGGTCTGCGCGGTCGCAGCCGACATGCGATTGATCGCGGCACCCAGGCCGAAGACGAAGGCCAGCGGGGCGAACATGATCACCCACTTGAGCGGCGACGCATAAAGCGCGTAACCGAGATCGGTCAGGTACTGATCGGGTCCGATCTGCGCGGCGGCACCGGCGGGATCGGTCGTCACCGCAAGGCCCGAGATCGCCCAGGCGGCGGCAAAGGTGATCAGCATACCCACGGACATCGTGCCGTAGACCTTATTCATATGGGCGCGCAGGCCCGCATCTATTTCGGCGGCGCGGGCTCCGGCTACGCTCCGGATTGTATTCACGTCAGCCATTCATTGACCTCCAATTGGCTAAAGGGTTCCTCACCACGCTTTGTTCGCACGTGATTGTGGCAAATATCGGAATTATTCCCCAGCTTTTCAAGAAGTCGCCTGCGTCCGGATGCCGCGGATTGTCGGATTATTTCAGCCAATGGGCCGGAACGTCCCAAATCGGGCGATTTGCCTCTTTTTCAGCGGACTTGCGGGTCAGGCCGATATCTTCGAGACGGTCGTGATCGAGGCTGGCCAGCTGGCGGCGGCTACGCCAGACGTCAAGCGCGGCCACAAGCCATCCGAAGATGGACAAGCGAGGGGCGAGGGAGCGGGTCTTGTGAAGCGAAAAGTCGGTCATAGGTCACCTTCAAATTTCGTGATGTTTCCTGATGATGCATTTTGATGCTTGATATATCGGTGCTCACCGGGAATAATGAAAACGAATGTTTGTTCGGTAATGCATCACGGATTCTGATATATGAGAAATCTTGACGTGACGACCCTGCGCTCTTTCGTGGCGGTGGCGGATTCAGGCGGGGTGACGCGGGCCGCCGGTTTCCTGCACCTGACGCAATCGGCGGTCTCCATGCAGCTCAAGCGGCTCGAAGAGATGCTGGGCCTGCCGCTTTTCGATCGGACCGGGCGCACCATCGCGCTGACGGCCTCGGGCGAGCAATTGCTGGTTTATGCGCGCCGGATGATCGCACTGAACGACGAGGTGATCACGCGGCTCACCGATCACGCTTACGAGGGCGAAATCCTGCTGGGCGTGCCGCATGACGTGGTCTATCCGGCGGTGCCGCAGGTGCTCAAGCAATTCCACGCGGCCTATCCACGGGTCAAAGTGCAGCTTGAGGCGTCATTCACGCGTACCCTGAAGGAGCAATTTGCCAAAGGCGACTGCGACGTCATCGTGACCACCGAAACTGGGGTAGATCAGGGGGGAGAGACGCTGACCACCAAGCCGCTGGTCTGGGTCGGGGCACCCGGCGGCACCGCCTGGCGGCAGCGGCCGCTGCAACTGGCCTTCTGCCGATACTGCGTCTTCCGTCCCCACATCGTGGCGGCACTTGACGCCATGGACATCGATTGGGAGATGAGCGTCGACACCGAAAGCGACCGCGCGATCGAAGCGGCGGTCAGCGCCGATCTGGCGGTGCACGCCTTGATCGAGGGGACCCAGCCCCCCTATCTGGAGCCTATCGATCACGGCGGTGCGCTGCCCGCCTTGCCGGTGCAGAAGATCAACCTTTACGGCGCAACCGAGAGCGGGGACGAGGTGCGCAATACGCTGGTGAACATGTTGCGCAGTGCCTTTGCGAACTCCGCCGCACAACGACTCAAGGTCGTTTGAGGGGCAGGGCGGTCCGGATTGCATCCGGAAGCAGGGGAATAGGCGGATTTCCGCCTAGATAGGGCCAATGACGCAGGCTTTGGCTAGGTAAACTACGCTTCGGGAAGACCTTTCTGGAAGAATTCTACTTTTTGGGGAATCTACCTTCTTGTAAACAATGCAAGATTGCCCTTTTTCAGAGGACTTCGAACAGTGAATTTCGCCCCCCGGGACAATGAATTGCCGCAAGGGTCATCAAAAACTTGGGTAAATAACCATAAGTTGACAGTGTTTTGTTCCGATACCGCCCGGGCTGAAGTCAAAAAAATTTTGCAGTTACGGGCGGTTCTTGTAGACTGTTCCTACGTCAACTTCGGTCCTGGTTGCGCAGCGCTCGGGGGCCATAGTAACTCAGTGTCGATCACCGTTGATCGAAGTTAGGAAAAGAAAAAGAATGCCGCATAGGGTAGATGTCCACGTCGGACAGAGGATCAGACAACGTCGCTGGTTGACAGGCATGACGCAGCAGCGACTCGCCGAGTTGGTCGGAATCAAGTTCCAGCAAATCCAGAAGTACGAGACCGGAGCGAACCGAGTGAGCGCGTCGCGCCTGTGGGACATCGCCGAAGCGCTGGGCGTCAACGTGGCGTTCTTCTTCGAGGGTCTCGAAGCAGCCAATGTCGAAAAGAAGGATGCGGCCAAGAACGTCCCGGTCGACGTGATGGGCGACAAGGAGGCCATGGATCTCATCCGCTCCTACTACTCGATCCCCGAAGACCAGCGTCGCCGCCTGTTCGAATTGGCCAGGGTCCTGAGCGACGTCGCCTGAAAGCCTGCCAGAGGGCGGAGCATTCCTGCACATGTCTGAGCGAAACTTCGACCCGGAAATCCGGCGCGTTGCGCATTTGATCGCCGATGCCGCGCGCGCGGCGATCCTGCCCTATTTCCGCAGCAGAGCCCTGGGTACCGACAACAAGCTTGCCACGGGCTTCGACCCGGTCACCGAGGCCGACCGCGCGGGCGAGCGCGCCATGCGCGAGATCCTCGCCCGCGAGCGTCCCGATGACGGGGTGCTGGGCGAGGAATACGGCATCAAGGACGGCACCAGCGGTCTGACCTGGGTGCTTGACCCCATCGACGGCACGCGCGGCTTCATCAGCGGCACGCCCACCTGGGGGGTGCTGATTGCAGTCGCGGATGAGAAGGGGCCCTTCTACGGCATCATCGACCAGCCCTATATCGGTGAGCGGTTCGAAGGGGCGCCCGACGGGGCGGTCATGCAGGGGCCACATGCGCGTGCCGCCCTAGCAACGGTGGCGCCGCGCGATCTGGCGGAAGCTATCGCCTTCACCACCTTTCCCGAGGTCGGCGACGCCGCGGAGCGCGAAGGCTTTCACGCCGTCGCGGCCCGGGTGCGACTGACGCGCTACGGCATGGATTGCTATGCCTACGCGATGCTGGCGGCAGGGCAGATCGACCTCGTGATCGAGGCGGGTTTGGCCCCCTACGACATCCAGGCCCCCATCGCTGTGATTGAGGCCGCGGGCGGTATCGTGACCGATTGGCAGGGGCGGCCTGCGCATCAGGGGGGCCGTGCCATCGCGGCCGCGAATGAACGGGTGCACGGCCAGGCGCTGGAAATACTGCGCAATTACTAGTGGTTGCGCGCCGGCGTTCCGCCAGAAATTCCCGCATAGGTTATTGCCCCAGCCCGGCGCGACCGCTAGCGTGGCGGAATTGGTTCAAGGGCGGTGCGGTGCTTTGACGGAAATTTTGATTAAGAACGCCGACGTCGTCGTGACGATGGACGACGCGCGGCGGGAACTGGCCGGGGCAGACCTGAGGCTGGTGAATGGCGTGATCGCCGAAATCGGCCAGGGCCTTGAGACAGCAGGCGAGGTGATCCTTGCCGGGGGCTGCGTCGTGACACCAGGGTTGGTGAACACCCACCACCACCTTTACCAGTCGCTGACGCGCGCTGTGCCAGCCGGACAGGATGCGCTGCTGTTCGGCTGGCTGCAGGCGCTCTATCCGATCTGGGGGCGCATGACGCCTGAGCATTTCTTTGTCTCCGCGCAGGTGGGGCTGGCGGAACTGGCCCTGTCCGGCTGCACGCTCAGCAGCGATCACCTCTACCTCTATCCCAACGGGGCGCGGCTTGACGATACGATCCACGCGGCGGCTGAGCTGGGGCTGCGGTTTCATCCTACACGAGGCTCGATGAGCATCGGTCAAAGCGCGGGCGGATTGCCTCCCGATGCGCTGGTCGAGGACGAGGCGGCGATCCTTGAGGATTGCCAACGGGTGATCGATCTTTTCAGCGATCCGGCCGAGGGCGCGATGTGCCGCGTGGGCCTCGCCCCCTGTTCGCCCTTCTCGGTCAGCACCGACCTCATGCGCGAAACGGCGCATCTGGCGCGTGCCAAGGGTGTGATGATGCATACCCACCTCGCCGAGAACGACGAAGACGTGGCCTACAGCCTTGCCACCTTCGGCTGCCGACCGGGGCAATATGCGCAGGACCTGGGCTGGGTGGGCCCGGACGTCTGGCACGCCCATTGCGTCAAGCTCGATCCTTCGGAGATCGCGCTTTTTGCCCAGACCGGCACAGGGGTGGCCCATTGTCCCTGTTCCAACTGCCGCCTTGGATCGGGCATCGCCCCCGTTCGGGCGATGCTGGACGCTGGCGTGCGCGTCGGGCTGGGGGTTGATGGCTCGGCCAGCAACGATGCGGGCAACCTCGTGGCCGAGGCGCGGCAGGCGATGCTTCTGCAGCGGGTGGCGCGGGGGGCGGACGCGATGAGCGCGCGGGAGGCGTTGGAGATCGCCACGCGGGGCGGGGCGGACATGCTGGGGCGGCCGGATTGCGGCAGGCTGGAGGTGGGAAAGCGGGCGGACCTGGCAATCTGGGATGTCAGCGGGCCAGCATCCGCCGGTAGCTGGGAGCCTGCCGCGCTGCTTCTTGCCGGTCCGACCACGGTGCGCGACCTTTTCGTTGAAGGCCGCCAGATCGTGCGCGATGGACAGATCACGACGATCGACCTGCAAACGCTGATCGCGCGGCAGAACCGGATGGCGCGCGCGCTGGGAGAATAACATGAGAGTGCTGGCCTGCTTGATCCTCTGTCTGGTCCTCGCCGTGCCCGCCGATGCCAATGAGCCGCTGACACGGGCGCTCAATGGCCTGCGCGCGGCGGAAGGGCGCGCGCCTGTCGCATATTCCAAGACGCTGGCCCAGGTGGCGCAGGCCCATGCGCAGGACATGGCGCGGCAGGGCAGGATGAGCCACATCGGCAGCGACGGATCGAAGATCGGGCAGCGCGTGCGCCGGGCGGGGTATCGCTGGTGTCACGTGTCCGAGAATGTCGCCAAGGGGCACCGGTCATTGCAGAAGGTGCTGAACGCCTGGGCGGCATCCCCCGGTCATCGCCGCAACATGGTCAACCGCAAGGCGCGGGAGTTCGGGCTGGGCCGTGTGGGGGATGAATACTGGGTGATGGTGCTGGCCGGGCCCGGCTGAAGCGCTCAGGCGCGCGTGCCGCCGATGAAGACCTCGGCGATGGCGCGGTCGTCGCCCATCATGATGGTGGCAAAGACGGCCTCCCAGATATCCTTTGCCTGCGCGACGCGCTGTGCAATCGCAGGCGTCGAGGCGAGGTTGAGAACGCTGATATCGCCCTCCATCCCCGGAGCGAGCCTGCCGATCCGGTCGCTCAGATGCAGGCTGCGCGCCGAGCCGGCCGTGGCCAGCCACATCAGTTCGGCGGCGTGGAGCGGCGTGCCGCGCAACTGGCCGATTTCGTAGGCCGCCGCCATCGTCCGCAGCATGGAGAAGGAGGAGCCGCCGCCGGTATCCGTTGCCAACCCGATGCGAATGCCCCGCGCGCGCAGGCCGGAGAGATCGAACAGCCCGGAGCCGATGAAGGTGTTCGAGGTCGGGCAATGCACCACCGCCGCACCGACCTCGGCCAGCCGGTCGATCTCGCGCGCCTCAAGATGGATGGCGTGGCCGTAGAGCCCACGCGCACCCAGAAGCCCATGGGCCTCGTAAGTATCCAGATAATCGCGCGCCTCGGGGTAGAGGCCCCTGACCCAGGCGATCTCATCGGTCTGTTCGCTGAGGTGCGTCTGCATCAGGCAGTCGGGGTGTTCGGCCCAGAGCGCGCCGAGCGCGGAGAGTTGCTCGGGCGTCGAGGTGGGCGAGAAACGGGGCGTGATCGCATAGGTCGCGCGGCCCTGCCCGTGCCAGCGCGCAATGAGCGCCTTGCTGTCGTCATACGCGCTTTGCGCCGTGTCGCGCAGTGCTTCGGGTGCGTTGCGGTCCATGCAGGTCTTGCCCGCGACAACGCGCTGGCCCCGTGCGGCGGCTTCTTCGAAGATCGCGTCGGCGCTGTGGGGGTGGATCGTGCAGTAGGAAGCCACGGTGGTGGTGCCGTTTGCACGGGTCAGATCGAGATGCCGCGCGGCGATGGCGCGGGCATAGGCCGGGTCTTCCAGCCGCATTTCCTCGGGGAAGGTGTAGTCGTTCAGCCAGTCGATCAGCCGCTTACCCCATGAGGCGATGATGGCCGTCTGCGGGTAGTGCACGTGGGCGTCCACGAAACCAGGGCAGATCAGGTGATTTTCGCCGTAGCGCACCGCCTCTGCCATCGGGTGGGCCGCGCTGAGGGTGTCGCCATCGCCAACGGCGGTAATCCGGCCGTCCTCCAGCAGCACCCCGCCGCGGCTGTCGATCCGCACGGCCTCCTGCCAGGGTTCTGCCATCGGATCGCCGTCAAAGGTCAGGGTCGGGCCCAGAAGAAGTGTCTGCCGTGTCATGGGGCGATCCTAGCGCAGATTCCGGTGCGGAAGTACAGCGGGGACGCTGACAAAGCGGGCCATTGACCTAGGTACGAAAGCAGTCGAAACCGCCACGCAAGACAGGCGCCAGCCGCCATTGTCTCTTGCAAGGCGCTTGCCTATGGTCGCAGAAAATCGGGGAGAGCAGCCATGCTGGATCAGGTTGAAGCCACTGAAACTGCCTCTCCGGAGGACGAGAAAGACCAGTCCTATCTCCTTGACCAGAAGACCGTCGCCGCGATCCTCTACGCGGTCGAGATAGACGATCGGGAGCAGCTGGTCGAACTGATGGAGCCGCTGCACGCGGCCGATATCGCCGACCTTCTCGAACAGATCAGCAGTTTCGAGCGCATGCGCCTCGTGCGCCTCTACGACCGGGAGTTCGACGGCGAGATCCTGTCCGAACTCGACGAGTCGATCCGCGAAGAAGTGATCGCGGTCCTGACGCCCCAGGTGCTGAGCGAGGCGGTGCGCGAGCTGGACAGCGACGATGTGGTCGACCTGATCGAGGACCTCGAGGAAGATCAGCAGGAAACCATCCTCAAGGCGCTTGAGGAATCGGACCGGGCAGCGGTGCAGCAGGCATTGAGCTGGCCGGAGTATTCCGCCGGTCGCCTGATGCAGCGCGAGGTGGTCGCGGCGCCAGAGCACTGGAATGTCGGACAGGCCATCGACTATCTGCGCGCCACGCCCGAGGACGATCTTCCCGCGCAGTTCTATCATCTGGTCATGGTCGACCCGCGTTTTCATCCGGTGGGGAACATCACGCTGGGCAAGCTGATGCGCTCGAAGCGGGCGACGCCGCTGAAGGACCTGCTGGAAGACACCTTCCGCATTATCCCGGCCAGCCAGGATGAGGGCGATGTCGCCTATGCCTTCAACCAGTACCACCTGATCTCGGCCCCGGTGGTCGATGACGAGGGGCGGCTCATTGGGGTGATCACCATCGACGACGCCATGGCGGTGCTGGACGAGGAGCATGAGGAGGACATCCTGCGCCTCGCCGGTGTGGACGGGGAATCGACCCTGTCGGATTCGGTGCGGGCCACGACCCGGCGGCGCCTGCCGTGGCTGGCGGTGAACCTTGGCACCGCTATTGCCGCATCCATCGTGATCTCGCTTTTCGAGGATGCCATCGCGCAGGTGGTGGCGCTGGCCGTCCTGATGCCGATCGTGGCGTCGATGGGCGGCAACGCGGGCACGCAAAGCCTGACGGTGGCGGTGCGCGCGATCGCGACGAAGGACCTCACCGGCTCGAACGTCTGGCGGGTCATACGACGCGAATGTCTTGTGGGGCTGATCAACGGGGCGGTCTTTGCCGTGGTGATGGGGATCGTCGGCATCATCTGGTTCGGCTCGCCCGCGCTGGGCTACGTCATCGCGGTGGCCATGGTGGTCAACATGGTGGTGGCGGGCCTTGCGGGCACGGGCATCCCGATCATTCTCGAACGGATCGGCGTCGACCCGGCGCTGGCCTCCGGCGCTTTCGTGACGACGGTGACGGACGTGGTGGGCTTCTTCGCCTTCCTCGGCCTTGCCGCCGCCGTTCTGTTGTGACCGACCTGGCCGAGGTCAAGGCAGCGGCGCGCAAGGCGGCGTTTGCCCGCCGCAAGCCGCTCTTTGAGGCTGCGACGGCCGCGCAGGCGGGATACCTCAGCGAAGTCTTGGCAGGCTATCGCGGCGTGCCTCTGTCGGGCTACATGCCGATCCGGACCGAGATCGACCCGCGCCCCGCCATGGCCGAGGCCTGCGCGCATGGCCCCGTCGGAGTGCCGGTGATCGAAGCGGCGGACAGCCCTCTGAAATTCGCCCTGTGGACACCGGAGACGGTCATGGTGCCCGGCGCCTTCGGCGCGGCCATCCCCGATGATCCGGCATTCTTCGAGCCCGAAATCCTGATCGTGCCGCTACTGGCTTTCGACCGGCGCGGCGGGCGGCTGGGTTACGGCGGCGGCTTCTATGACCGGACCCTTGAGATGCTGCGCGCCAAACGACCGACGCTGGCCATCGGCTTTGCCTTTGCCGGGCAGGAAGTGGCGGACCTGCCTTTGGAGGGAACGGATCAACCGCTCGATCTGATCGTGACGGAGGCGGGGGTGATCGAGATCGCGCATCCCTGACCGGGCTGGTTCAGGCCGCCAGATGCCAAACCCGTCGCGCATCGGGCGGGGCAATCAGGCCCAGGAGCAGCCGCGCCTCGTAGGCACGGAGCACCAGGCGCGCGGTTTCGGCGTGGCCCAGATCGGCCAGGGACACGCCCGGCAGCAGGTCCCAGGCTACCATGTTTTTGTAATGCGCCCGCACCATGTCTCCGAGAAACAGGCTTTCGGCCCAGATACCGTGTGCCCGGAGGACCGCGTGACGCCCAAGCAGAAGGTGAAAATAGACAAGCGGTCTGCTCGTGGGGTCAAGTTGCATGGCACCGAAACCGGCAAGAAGTTTGGCGGCGATCAGAACCTCTGCACTTTCAAAGAGCAGGTTCGCCTGAAAGCTCCGCACCAGAACGCGGTGGTTCGGGGACAGCTCAAGCGGCATCGATGCACCGCACAGCCCGCGCGGCAAGCGCAGCGGAAGGAGCGAGGGATCATGCGCCTGTGCCGCCGGGCTGATCTCGAAGCGACGGATGCCCAGCAGGGTAGAGACACCGTCGTCGAGGGTAAGCAGGCGGGCACCGGGGCGCAGGAACTGCACGGGGACGGCGCCGAGGTCCGTGTCGATCAGGGTGCCCGCGCAAAAGCAGGGGACGCCTGGGGTGCCGGGGCTGGGCGTGCCTTCGACCATGTCGCCGTTGATGTCGCGCACGAAGGCCGTGCCATTCGGCGCGCTGCTGTCGATCGTTTCGCCCGCGCCGATCCGCGTTGTGCCGGGAAATCCGGCAGGCAGCACCGGCGTCCGCGGCGGGGCGCCGTAGGACAGAACGACATATTCGCCGGTGTTTGAGTTGACGAGAAAGATTGAGTCGAATTTCTGGCCTTCGCCATCCGGCAACCAGTTGATGTTGTTGTTGGTTGTGGACTCGTAATAGCCCGCAGGCGGTGTGCCCGTGTATTCACCAACCACTGTGGCGGTGCCGCCCGCCGCGATCGTGTCGCCCGATCCGAAGGAATAAAGCAGTCCGCCTTTCTGGGACCAGATTTCGTAGCCATCGAGGCTTATCGTGCTGTTAGTCGTGTTCTGGATCTCGATGAATTCGTCGGCCTTGTTGGACCAGCCATCCCCATCGGTGTCGATCGCGGACGCGCCCGCGTTATCGGCCAGTATTTCGCTTATTATGAGGCCGTCCAAACGGTCTGCCAGGGGCCTGCTCCTCAACCACGGCCTGTTCATACCGGCTGAAGTTGCGATAAATTTGAACTAATTCCGCTTTTTCCATGGCATTGTCGCCAGTTGGTGGAGGATGCATCCCTTGCCGAGCGCGGCGATTGGGCCTACGTGTCGCGGCTATGAAGATACTCTTTCTTGGCGACGTCATGGGCCGCGCGGGCAGGCGCGCCATTACCGAGAACCTGCCCCGTTTGCGCGCCGATTGGGCGCTCGACTTCGTCGTGGTCAACGGCGAGAACGCCACAGGCGGGATGGGGCTTTCGGGCGCGCATGCCAAGCTGCTGCTCGAAGCCGGGGCCGATTGCCTGACGCTGGGCGATCACGCATTCGACCAGAAGGACATGCTGGCCTACATCGCGCAGGAGCCGCGCATCCTGCGGCCGCTGAATTTCTCCAAGGCCGCACCCGGAAAGGGCGCCCAGCTTTTCAAGGCGAAAGGCGGGCGCAAGGTGCTTGTGACGCAGGCGCTGGGGCAGGTTTTCATGAAGCGGCCCTTCGACGATCCTTTCTCGGCGCTGGAGACGGTGCTCAAGGCGCATCCGCTGGGTGGTCTGGCGCAGGCGATCATCGTTGACATCCACTGCGAGGCCACGTCCGAGAAAATGGCCGTGGGCCATTGGTGCGATGGCCGGGCGTCGCTGGTCGTGGGCACCCATACCCATGTGCCCACGGCGGATGCGATGATCCTGCCGGGCGGTACGGCCTATCTTAGTGATGCGGGTATGTGCGGGGATTATCATTCCATCATCGGCATGGAGAAGACCGAGCCGCTGCGCCGGTTCATCACCGGCATGCCCAAGGAACGTTTCACCCCCGCCAACGGGGATGCGACGGTATCGGGGGTCTATGTCGAGACCGACGACAAGACCGGACGGGCCACGCGTATCGTCCCGATACGCCAGGGCGGTCTTTTGGCGCAAAGCGCGCCGTGACACGGCGGGAGATCGCCTTTTTCAGTCTTTGCCTAGTGCTGATGGGCGCAGGCTGGGGCGCGACCCAACCGATGAGCAAGATCGCTGTCAGCACCGGCTATGGGCACTACGGCCTTGTTTTCTGGCAACTCTTCATCGGTGCCGTACTCATGGGCGCGATCTGCGCGGTGAGGCGGCTGGCGCTGCCGTTTCATGGCCGCGCGCTGCGGCTCTACGTGATCCTCGCCATGATCGGGACGATCCTGCCCAACTCGCTTTCCTACCAGGCGGCGGTCCATCTGCCCGCGGGCATCATGTCCCTGCTGCTGAGCATGATCCCCATGTTCGCCTTCGTGATCGCGCTGCCGCTGGGCAATGACACGCTGGCCTGGCGACGGGTGGTGGGCCTCGGCTTTGGCCTGGTGGGGACGCTCATGATCGTCGCGCCCTCGGTCGATCTTGGCCAGCCGATCCCGGTCTTTTGGGCGGGGGTGTACCTGATCACGGCGCTCTTTTATGCTTTTGAAAGCAACTACATCGCCAAATGGGGGACCGAGGGGCTGGGCCCCTTGCAGGTCATGTGCGGCGCCTCGCTGGTGGGGGCGGTGATCATGGTGCCCGTCACGCTGGCATCGGGCCAGTATATCGCCCCCCTGTGGCCGCTGCCTCTGCCGCAGCTGGCGCTGATCGCCGCTTCGGTCGTGCATGTCTTTGTCTATGCCACCTACGTCTGGCTGGCGGGCCGCGCGGGGGCGGTCTTCACGGTGCAGGTGAGCTATCTTGTGACGGGCTTCGGATTGCTCTGGGCCTGGGTCATGCTGGGCGAGGGCTATGCCGCGACGATCTGGGTGGCGCTCGCGGCGATGTTCGCGGGCATGTACCTGGTCCAGCCCCGGCCCGCGCTTGCGGAACCAGAAGCGATAGGCCAGAGTTAAGCACCGCATTCACGATCCTGCGCCAGAGCTGCTTACATGGATTTCCTCCCCCTTTCCCAGACCGGCAGCGCGATCCTGACGCTTGCGGTGGTCGTGGTGATGTTCATCCTTTTTTTGCGCGAATACTTCCCGACCGAAGTGGTGGCGCTGGGCGGTGCGGCTTTCCTGCTGGCCACCGGCATCCTTCCTTACGAGGACGCGCGGATGGTGCTGTCGAACTCGGCGCCCTGGACCATTGCGGCGATGTTCATCGTCATGGGAGCGCTGGTGCGCACCGGCGCGCTGGAGGTGCTGACGCGCATGGCGGAAAGTTATGCCCGCACCAACCCGCGGCTGGCGGTGGTGGGCGTGATCCTGTCGGTCATGGGGGCCAGCGCCATCATGAACAACACGCCCGTGGTGGTCGTGATGATCCCGGTTGTCGTGCAGCTGAGCCGGACGCTCGGCACCAAGGCGTCCAAGCTTCTGATCCCCCTGAGCTATGCGGCGATCATGGGCGGCTCGCTGACACTGATTGGCACTTCGACGAACCTGCTGGTCGATGGCGTGGCCCGTGCCCAGGGCCTGGAGCCCTTCGGCATTTTCGAGATCCTGCCCATCGGTCTTGTCGTTTGTGCCTGGGGGCTCACCTACATGCTGCTTGTGGGGCGTAAACTGCTGCCCGAGCGCGACAGCATGGCGGCGATGCTGTCGGACCGGTCGCGGAAGAAATTCTTCACCGAAGTGGTGATCCCGGAGGATTCCGGTCTGATCGGCGAAGAGGTGAAGGATGTGGGCTTGTTCAAGCGCGAAGGCGTGCGGCTGGTGGACGTGGTGCGGGGCGACACGTCGCTGCGGCGCAATCTGCAGGGGGTCGTGCTGCAGACCGGTGACCGCGTGGTCCTGCGCACCGAGATGACCGAGCTTCTGAGCCTGCAGAACAGCAAGGATATCCAGGCCAAGAAAGAGGAAGATACGGACAGAAGCGGCGACAAGCGCGTCGACCAGCTGTCTTCGGTCGAGACCACGACGGTGGAAGTGCTGATCACCCCCGGCTGCCGCATGGTGGGGCGTTCGCTGGGCTCGATGCGGCTGCGGCGGCGCTACGGTGTCTATCCGCTGGCGGTGCACCGGCGGAACCAGAACATCGGACGGCAGCTCGATGACCTGATCGTCAAGGTGGGCGACACGCTGCTGCTGGAGGGCGCGGCGGAGGACATCCAGCGACTGGCCGCCGACATGGACCTCGGCGATGTGAGCCAACCCACCGCCCGCGCCTATCGCCGGGGGCATGCGCCCATTGCGATTGCGGCCCTGGTCGGTATCGTCGTGCTTGCGGCGCTCAACGTGGCACCCATCCTGATGCTGGCGGTGATCGCCGTCGCCGTGGTTCTGCTGACCGGCTGCATCGACGCGGAAGAGGCGTTCTCCTTCGTCGATGGCCGTCTGCTGGCGCTGATCTTTTCCATGCTGGCCGTCGGCGCGGCGCTGCAGCACTCCGGCGCCGTGGCTCTGATCGTGGACGGCATCTCGCCCACGCTGGCCACGCTGCCGCCGACGATCGTGATCTTCTGCGTGTTCTTGCTGACCACGATCTTCACCGAGATCGTCTCGAACAACGCCGTTGCGGTGATCATGACGCCCATCGCCATCAGCCTCGCCGCTGCACTCGGCATGGACCCGCGCCCGCTGGTGGTGGCGGTGATGATCGCCGCCTCCTGCGCTTTCGCGACACCCATCGGGTACCAGACGAACACGCTGGTCTACGGTCCCGGCGGCTACAAGTTCACCGATTTCATGCGCATCGGCATTCCGCTGAACCTGTCGATGTCAATCCTCGCCAGTCTGACCATCCCCCTGATCTGGGGTTAGGGAGCAGGGGCACATTCGCGTCGGGCGTCGGTGCCGGTGGCGGGCCATGTATGAGTTGTATTGGAAAGATGAAGGCGGACAATCTCTGCATCTTTCCAATACAACTCAATCACAACGCTGGCCCCCGGCAATACGATAGCAACAGCGCTTGTCACCTGTTCGCTAGAGCGGCCAGAACAGCAGGATCGCCGGGATCGACACCGCCACCACGATGATCTCGAGCGGCAGTCCCATGCGCCAGTAGTCTCCGAACCCGTAACCGCCGGGGCCAAGGATCAGCGTGTTGTTCTTGTGCCCGATTGGCGTGAGGAAGGCAGAGGAGGCGGCCACGGCCACCGCCATGAGGAACGGGTCGGGTGAGACGCCCAGTGTCTGGGCCATCTGGATGCCGACGGGGGCCGCGACGATGGTGGTTGCTGTGTTGTTCAGCACGTCCGACAGGGTCATCGTCACTACCATCAGCACAGTAAGGACCAGCCAAGGCGCCATCCCTTCGGTCAGGGAGACGAGCGCGCCGGCGATGAGTTCGGTGCCGCCCGAGGTTTCAAGTGCGGCACCCAGCGGGATCATCGAGCCCAGAAGCACCACCACAGGCCATTCGATATGGGTGTAGAGCTCGGACAGGGGGACGATTTTCGCCAGCACGTAGGCCGTCACCACGAGGCCGAGGGCCACGGGCAGGTAGACCAGCCCGACGCTCGCAGCCAGCACCGCGGCACCGAACAGCCCGATGGCAAGCCACACCTTGGTGTTCTCGGTCACGGCCAGGCCACGGTCCGCCAGTGGCAGTACCCCCAGCCAGTCGGTCACGTCCTGTGCGGTGTCGCGCGGTACGAGCAGCAGCAGGATATCGCCCGCCTCGAGCGGCGTGGTGCGCAAATGATCGGTGATCTTCCGCCCCCGGCGCGAGATGCCCAGCAACACGGTGCGGTGCCGCCAGATCAGCCCCACGGCCTGCGTCGTGCGCCCGTTCAGCCGCGATTCCTCTGGCACCACTACTTCGATGATCTCGACCCCTTCGCCGCCCGCCTTGAGCCGCTCCTCGCGCACGCTGTCGGCGACCGCGAGGTCAAGAGCGCTGCGGAATTCATCGAGGGCATCGGGCGTCGCCTCGAGCACCAGCGCGTCGCCTGCGGCGAGCACCACGTTGCGCGCCTGGCCATAGCGGCGTTTGCCGTCGCGGATGAGACCGAGGATTGCCACATCTGCGCCTTCCGCCACCGGGATCAGCTCGGCAAGACGTTTGCCGATGTGCTTGCTGTCCTTGGGCACCACCAGTTCGGCGATATACTGGGCGATGTCCTCGCTGCTGATGATCGGATCCTCGCGCGCTGGGATCAGCCGCCAGCCGATCAGTGCGACAAAGGCCAGCCCCGCGATGGCCGCCAGCCCGCCCACCGGCGCAAAGTCGAACATGCGGAACGGCGCGCCCAGCGATTCCTGCCGGATCGAGGCGATGATGATGTTGGGGGGCGTGCCGATAAGCGTGACCATGCCGCCAAGGATCGTGGCAAAGCTGAGCGGCATCAGGCTCAGCCCCGGCTGTCGCCCCGCCTTGCGCGCGGTCTGTATGTCGACGGGCATGAGCAGGGCCAGGGCGGCCACGTTGTTCATAAATGCCGAGAGCACGCCACCCACGGCTCCCATCAGCGCGATATGCGCACCAAGGCTGCGCGAGGCATCGACCAGCGTGCGGGTGATCAGCAACACCGCGCCCGAACGCACCAGCCCGGCCGAGACCACCAGCACCAGTGCCACCACCAGCGTCGCGGGGTGGCCAAAGCCGGAAAAGGCGTCCTTGGTCGGGACAACGCCCAGCACCACGCCGATCATCAGCGCGGCGAAAGCCACGATATCGTAGCGAAAACGCCCCCAGAGCAGCAGGCCAAAGACCGCGCCGAAGAGGGTGAATAGAATGATCTGATCGCTGCTCACAGGGCCGATCATGCATCTGGGGCAGGGCAAGGCAATCGCAATCTCTCTGCCTGATGTGACAGTTTGCGGCAGCGACAGATCTTTTCAACGCATGAATGCATTGATATCTTGTCGCCCCGAGGTTGAACGGAAGGATGGGCAAAATGAAAAAGAACGTGCTTGTCTACGTGCCGAATGGCCTGATCGAGGACGACGTCGTCGCCACTGTCCGGGAGGTGCACAAGGGCGCCGAGGTCAAGCTTGTCGAGAACATCGATGCGGTATGCAAGACCCTTTCCGAACATCGGGGCTGGGCCTGGGCGGTGCTCGATGCCGAGCCCGAAGAGCTGGAGCGCGCTGACCTCCGCGAGGCGCTTGTCCGCAATGAGGCCCTGCCGGTTGTGCTTTCACAGCGCATCGAGGATCCCGCAATCTCTGACTGGGTATTTCTCGACCCGCCCTTCTCAACGGAGATGCTGCGCGACGCTCTGGACAAAACAAGACCCTATTGACGGGCCGACGTCCCGGTCCGCGCGACGCGGGGCTTGAGTGATCGCGCGCGCGCCTATAAATGGCCCCCCAACTGATCAATCGTGAGGACCGTCATGGCAGGCCATTCCAAATGGGCAAACATCCAGCACCGCAAGGGGCGTCAGGATGCGGCCCGCTCCAAACTGTTTTCAAAGCTGTCGAAGGAAATCACCGTCGCGGCCAAGATGGGCGATCCGGACCCCGACAAGAACCCGCGCCTGCGTCTGGCCGTGAAGGAAGCCAAGTCGCAGTCGATGCCCAAGGACAACATCGACCGCGCGATCAAGAAGGCCACCGGGGGTGACGCGGAGGATTACGAGGAAATCCGCTATGAGGGCTACGGCCCCAACGGTGTCGCCGTGATCGTCGAGGCGATGACCGACAACCGCAACCGCACCGCGTCGAACGTGCGCTCCACCTTTACCAAGAACGGTGGCAATCTGGGCGAGACGGGCAGCGTCGGCTTCATGTTCGACCGCAAGGGCGAGATCACCTATCTGGCGGATGCGGGCGACGCGGATACCGTGATGATGGCCGCAATTGAGGCAGGCGCCGAGGACGTCGAAAGCTCCGAAGATGGTCACATCATCTGGTGTGCGGATACCGACCTGAACGAGGTGGCGACGGCACTCGAGGCGGAACTGGGGGAATCGGAGTCCACCAAGCTGGTCTGGCGGCCCACCACGACGACCGAGATGGACCTCGACAGCATGCAGAAGCTGATGAAGCTCGTGGACGCGCTGGAGGACGACGATGACGTGCAGCGCGTGACGACAAACTTCGAGGCACCGGACGATGTGATGGCGCAGCTGTAAGCCGCCGGAACACCGGGAACGAAAAAGCCGCCCCTGCATGAGGGCGGCTTTTTCTTTTCGACCTACCAGGATTTTCAGCCAAAAATTCGAGACATGCCGAACCAACCTCTGCCACCGCTACGCCGGGGCCGGGAGGGGCTGTCGGCGGGCTTCTGGCCCGCCACCGAGGAGATCACGCGCTTGACCTCATTCAGCCGCGCACGTGCGTCATCGCCGCCCGCGCCTGCCTGCACGTGCAGAATCTTGGACTGCGTGTGCAGCGCGGCCTCGATGACTGCGAGTTCATCCTTGGTAACTGCAAGCGTGTGGCGTGTATCGCGCATTGTCTTATCCTTAATCACCTTCCGTAGATAGGAAGCCAATCGGATTACGCCAGTCCTCGCGGGACGGATCACTCAGTTGTGTGCTTCCGTGGGTGAAGTTTCGCCGGTTTGCCGCAAATGCTTGGTGGAACTGCGGAAAATCGCGCGGGTTAACGGGGTGAGCGCCTTGGCCATGACCCGCGTGACCTGCCAGTATAGCGGCACATCCATGGGCTGCGCTGGATCGAGTGCCACGAGGCGGCCTTTGGCGAGATGTTCTGTGACAAGGCTCTCAGGGTTCATGCCCCAGGCCAGACCCAAGAGTGTCGCGTCTACAAAGGCATGGGTCGAGGGCATCTGGTGGCTAGGCGGATGGAGATGCTTGCCGGTCTTCTGGGTGATCCAGCGGTGTTGCAAACGGTCCTTGGGCGTGAAGGTCAGCATCGGGGCCTTCGCCAGTGTGGTCGCCGTGACGCCTTTGGCGAAATACCTGCGCATGAATTCCGGGCTGGCCGTCGCCACGTAACGCAGTGCGCCCAAGGGGTGCAGGTCGCAACCGGGCACAGCCCGGTCGTGGCCCGTGACGGCGGCGCTGACAGCCCCGCGCCGCAGCCAGTCATCCGCGGTGTCCTGATCGTCGATGCGCAGGTCATAAAGCATCTGGGGCGCTTCGGCGAAAGCGGGAATGAGCCAGGTGGCGAGGCTATCGGCGGGCACAGCGAGCGTCAGGCGGGCAGGGGTGGCCCCCGCCTGCGCCATGTCGCCAAGCGCCTGCGCTTCCAGCAACGCGATGTCCTCGGCATGTTTGGCAAGTCGCGCACCCAGTTCCGTGGGCTGGCAAGGCTGGCTGCGCAGGACCAGCGTCGCGCCGACCTGTTCCTCAAGCGCCTTCAAGCGCTGGGAGATCGCCGAGGGGGTGACATGGAGCGCGCCTGCGGCGGCCTCGAAACTGCCAAGGCGAAGGATGGCGGAGAGGGCAGCAAGCTGGGTGGGGTCGATAGGCATTAGCAACGCTAATCCAAAATTATCTGATTTAATTTGCCTAATGCCTTGGCCCCGCATAGTCAAACCGCCGATCCAGCGGAGTGCATCATGCTCACCTCTTTCCTTTCGGGTTTCACCCTCAGCCTGACCCTGATCCTCGCCATCGGGGCACAGAACGCCTTTGTCCTGCGGCAGGGGCTGCGGCGCGAGCATCTCTTCTGGGTCTGCCTAACCTGCGGTACGTCCGATGCGATCCTGATCGCCGCCGGGGTGGCGGGCTTCGGCGCGCTTGCCCAAGCCCTGCCGTGGTTCGAGACGGCAATGCGCTACGGCGGGGCGGCTTTCCTTATCTGGTACGGCTGGCGCAATGCGCTCTCTGCCCGGCAAGGCGGACAGGTACTGGACACCTCGGGCACCGCCACCACCAGCCTGCGCCGCGCGATTCTCACGCTGCTCGCACTCACCTGGCTGAACCCGCATGTTTACCTCGATACCGTGGTGCTCATCGGCTCGATCTCGGCCCAGTATCCCGACCGGCTGGCCTTCGGCATCGGGGCGACGCTGGCCAGTTTCGTCTTTTTCTTCTCGCTCGGCTACGGTGCGCGGGTGCTGAGCCCGCTTTTCGCGCGGCCAACGAGCTGGCAGGTCCTCGACGCGGTCATCGCGCTGACCATGTGGGGGATCGCGGCAAAACTTTTGCTCATGTGATCTTGCCCTTTGCCGGTGCCGCGCTCACTACTTGGCCATGAGCAGTACCGCAGCTTCACGCCCCCTCGTGGGCATCTTCTGGATGTTCGTGACGGGCGTGTTCTTCATCATGGTCACCGCATTGGTGAAATACATGGGGCCGCGCCTGCCGGCACCCGAGGCGGCCTTTATCCGCTACGGTCTGGGGCTTGTGTTCCTGATCCCCTCGCTGGGCACGATCCGCAGCGCGCAGATCACCACGCGGCAATGGTCGCTTTTCGGGATGCGGGGGCTGTTCCATGCTGGCGGTGTGGCACTGTGGTTCTTCGCCATGACGCGCATCCCCATCGCCGAAGTGACGGCGATGAACTACCTCGCCCCCATCTACGTGACCGTGGGCGCGGCGATCTTCCTTGGCGAAAAGCTCGCCATGCGCCGCATTTTCGCGGTGGTCATGGGGCTGGCGGGAGCCGCGATCATCCTGCGTCCGGGTTTTCGCGAGGTTAGCCTTGGGCATCTCGCGATGCTCATGGCCGGTTTCGTTTTTGCAGGCTCCTACCTCATCGCCAAGGTGCTGGCGGACGAGGCCAAGCCGGGCGTCATCGTCGGCATGCTTTCGGTCTTCGTGACCATCGGCCTTGCCCCGCTGGCCATCCCCGTCTGGATCACCCCGACATGGGAGGAACTGGCGATCCTCTCGGCGGTCGCGATCTTTGCCACCTCGGGGCACTATACGATGACCCTGGCCTTTGCCGCCGCCCCCGTGACGGTGACGCAACCGGTGACCTTCCTTCAGCTTGTCTGGGCCACGGCGCTCGGGGCCGTGGCCTTTGCCGAGCCGGTGGATATCTGGGTGATCATCGGCGGCTTCGTGATCCTCGCCTCGGTCACATTCATCACCTGGCGCGAGGCGGTGCTGAAGCGTCAGATCACGCCGGTGTCAAACGCCACCAAGCTCTGAAGGTTTGTTGATTGACGGATCAATAAAAAACCCGCTACGGTCGGGCGACCCCCTGCCAAGGACCGAATCCCGATGCCCAAAGTCGGTATGGAACCCATTCGCCGCTCCGCCCTCGTCGAGGCGACCATCGCCGAGATCGGTGCCGCGCATTCGCTCGACGTGACGGTCGGGCAAATCGCGAGGCGCGCGGGCATGTCCACGGCACTGGCGCACCACTATTTCGGCGGCAAGGACCAGATATTCCTCGCCGCCATGCGCCATATCCTGTCCGATTTCGGCGCGGAGGTGCGCGCGCGGCTGACCAGGGCCCGAACCCCGCGCGACCGCGCCGCCGCCATCATCGCGGCCAGCTTCGACGAGACCTGCTTTGCCCCCGCGACCGTCAACGCCTGGATGACGCTCTATGCCGCCGCCCCGACCAATGCCGAAACCCGCCGCTTGCTGCGCCTCTACCATCACCGCCTGCGCTCGAACCTCATCCACGCCCTGCGCCCGGTCAGCCCGACACCCGAGGCCGATGCCGAGACGCTTGCCGCGCTGATCGACGGTCTTTACCTGCGCGCCGCCCTTTCGGGCGACAGCGACCCCGAAACCGCCCGCGACCGGGCGCTTTCCACCCTGACCCTTCTGCTGGACGCCCCGCGATGACCAAGCCCAACATCCTGATCCTTATGGTCGACCAGCTGAACGGCACGCTGTTCCCGGACGGCCCCGCCGACTGGCTGCACGCGCCGCAGCTCAAGGCGCTGGCCGCCCGTTCGACAAGGTTCCGCAACGCCTATACCGCCTCGCCCCTCTGCGCGCCGGGCCGGGCGGCCTTCATGTCCGGCCAGCTGCCCTCGGCCACGGGGGTCTACGACAACGCCGCCGAGTTCTGCTCGAGCATTCCCACCTACGCGCACCATTTGCGCCGCGCCGGCTATCACACGTGCCTGTCGGGCAAGATGCACTTCGTGGGCCCCGACCAGTTGCACGGCTTCGAGGAACGGCTGACCACCGACATCTATCCGGCCGATTTCGGCTGGACCCCGGACTACCGCAAACCGGGCGAGCGGATCGACTGGTGGTATCACAACATGGGGTCGGTGACCGGAGCGGGCGTGGCCGAGACCACCAACCAGCTCGAATACGACGACGAGGTCGCCTACAACGCCACCCGCAAACTCTATGACCTCGCACGCGGTGGCGACGCGCGGCCCTGGTGCCTGACCGTCAGCTTCACCCATCCCCATGACCCTTATGTCGCACGGCGCAGGTACTGGGACCTCTACGAGGATTGCGCCCACCTCATGCCCGAGGTCCCGGCGATGGACTACGCGGATCACGACCCGCATTCCAAGCGCATCTTCGACGCCAACAACTGGCGCGAGTTCGACATTTCAGAAGATGACATCCGCCGTTCCCGCCGCGCCTATTTCGCCAATATCTCCTACATCGACGACAAGATCGGCGAGATCCTGCAGGTGCTGGAAGACACGCGGCAGGAGGCGATCGTCGTCTTCGTCTCCGACCACGGCGATATGCTGGGCGAGCGGGGGTTGTGGTTCAAGATGTCCTTCTTCGAAGGATCGTCCCGCGTGCCGCTGATGATTGCCGCGCCGGAGATGACGCCGGGCCTTCAGGAGGTGCCGGTCAGCACCATCGACCTCTGCCCCACGCTCTGCGACCTCGCGGGCGTGAGCATGGAAGAGGTCATGCCCTGGACAACCGGGCAATCGCTGAAACCGCTGGGGCAGGGCGGCAGCCGCAGCGAACCCGTCGCCATGGAATACGCGGCCGAGGCCAGCTATTCCCCGATGATCGCGCTCCGGCAGGGCCGCTGGAAATACACCAATTGCGCGCTCGACCCCGAACAGCTTTTTGACCTCGACGCCGATCCGCACGAACTCAACAATCTCTTTGACGACCCCGCCCACGCCGACACGCTCGAAGGCTTCCGCCTTGAGGCCGCCGCCCGCTGGGATCTCGAAACATTCGACGCCGAGGTGCGCAAGTCCCAGGCCCGCCGTTGGGTGGTCTACGAAGCCCTGCGCGAGGGCGGCTACTACCCCTGGGACTACCAGCCGCTGCGCCGCGCGTCCGAGCAATACATGCGCAACCACATGGACCTCAACATCCTCGAAGAAAGCAAACGTTTCCCCCGAGGCGAATGATCTTCCCTCTTTCTGGCCACATAAAGTCCCCGCCGGAGGCATAAAAATCAAATGACCTACGCAACCCAACCCACCGCCAGCCATTTCATCGACGGCCAATACGTCGAGGATGAAAACGGCACGCCCATCGACGTGGTCTACCCCGCGACGGGCGAAAAGATCGCCACCGTTCACGCCGCCACCCCGGCGATCATCGACCGCGCCATCACGGCAGCGAAGAGCGCCCAGAAAACCTGGGCAGCGATGAGCGGCACGGAGCGCGGGCGCATCCTGCGCCGTGCTGCGGACATGATGCGCGAGCGCAACCACGATCTTTCGGTGCTGGAGACCTACGACACCGGTAAACCCTACCAGGAAACCTCCGTTGTCGATGCGACCTCCGGCGCCGACGCGCTGGAGTATTTCGGCGGCATGGCGGCAACGCTCACAGGCGAGCATATCCCGCTTGGTGGTGAGAACTGGGTCTATACCCGCCGCGAACCGCTGGGCCTCTGCGTCGGCATCGGGGCCTGGAACTACCCCACGCAGATCGCCTGCTGGAAGGGTGCCCCGGCGCTGGCCTGCGGGAATGCGATGATCTTCAAACCCTCCGAGACGACCCCGCTCTGCGCGCTGAAAGTGGCGGAAATCCTGCACGAGGCCGGACTGCCTGCGGGGCTCTACAACGTGGTACAGGGCATGGGAGAGGTGGGCAGTGCGTTGGTCTCCGACCCACGCGTCGACAAGGTCTCGCTCACCGGCTCGGTCCCCACGGGCCGCAAGGTCTATGCCGCCGCTGCCGACGGGATCAAGCATGTGACGATGGAACTGGGGGGCAAGTCGCCGCTCATCGTCTTCGAGGACGCGGATATCGACAACGCGGTCTCGGGGGCGATCCTCGGGAACTTCTACAGCTCCGGGCAGGTCTGTTCGAACGGCACGCGGGTCTTCGTGCACCGCGACATCAAGGAGATTTTCCTCGAGCGTCTGACCGAGCGGCTGGGCAACGCGGTGATCGGCGGCCCGCTCGATCCGCAAACCAGCTTCGGCCCCATGGTCTCCGAGCGGCAGATGAACATCGTGCTGGGCTATATCGACAAGGGCAAGGCCGAGGGCGCGCGGCTTGTCACCGGGGGGGCGCGGCTGGACAAGCCGGGCTTCTTTGTCGAACCCACGGTTTTTGCCGACGTCACCGACGACATGGTGATCGCGCGCGAGGAAATCTTCGGGCCTGTCATGGCTGTGTTGGATTTCGAAGATGAAGCCGACGTCATGGCGCGCGCCAATGATACGGAGTTCGGTCTGGCGGCGGGTGTGTTTACGAAGGACCTCGCCCGCGCGCACCGTGTCGCGGCGGGGTTCGAGGCGGGCACCTGCTATATCAACACCTATAACGACGCGCCGGTCGAGGCGCCCTTCGGCGGCTCCAAGATGTCCGGCGTGGGCCGCGAGAATTCCAAGGCCGCCATTGCCCATTACAGCCAGCTCAAGTCGGTGTTCGTGCGGATGGACGATCTGGAGGCGCCTTTCTGAGCGGGGGTTGATCCGAATGAGCGCTGACGCGCACGCCATGCTTGGCGGCGGCTGAGGCGTGAGCCCCGGGGGCCCGGTGTGGCGCGGGTGGCGGGGTCGATGAAATGTGCTGAGAGGCGCTTGAGGCCACAATCTGTGGCTCAAGACACCTCTTTGAGTGTGACGATGCGCTTCTCCGCGGGGTCAAGGACAAGCCGGGCAAAGCCCGGTGCTTCGCATCCTTGACCCCGCGCAGAATCACGAAGGGAAAAAGAGAGATGCAGGCGGAATTCGTGATCGTGGGGGCGGGCAGCGCGGGCTGTGCCATGGCCTACCGGCTGGCGCAGGCGGGGCGGAAGGTGATCGTCATCGAGCATGGGGGCACGGACGCGGGACCCTTCATCCAGATGCCGGCGGCGCTCAGCTACCCGATGAACATGAAGCTGTACGACTGGGGCTACCGGTCGGAGCCCGAGCCGCATCTGAACAACCGCAGACTCGCTTGTCCGCGCGGCAAGGTCATCGGCGGATCGTCCTCGATCAACGGCATGGTCTATGTCCGTGGTCACGCCATGGATTTCGACCATTGGGACGAAGCCGGCGCGCGCGGCTGGGCCTATGCGGACGTCCTGCCCTACTTCAGGCGCATGGAAAGCTGGCACGACGGGGGCCACGGCGGCGATCCCGCCTGGCGCGGCACGGATGGTCCCCTGCATGTGAGCCGGGGCCCGCGGGCCAACCCGCTCTACCGCGCCTTTGTCGAGGCGGGACGACAGGCGGGCTACGAGATCACCGACGACTACAACGGCGAAAAGCAGGAAGGCTTCGGCCCGATGGAGCAGACCGTCTGGCAGGGCCGACGCTGGTCGGCGGCCAATGCCTATCTGCGGCCTGCACAGGCGACGGGGAACGTGCAGTTGGTGCGCGCCTTGGCGCAGCGGGTGGTGATCGAGAACGGTCGCGCGACGGGTGTCGAAGTCCTGCGCAAGGGGCAGCGTGAGGTGATCAGGGCCGAACGCGAGGTGGTGCTCGCCGCCTCATCGATCAATTCGCCCAAGCTCCTGATGCTGTCGGGGATCGGTCCCGCCGGGCATCTGGCCGAACACGGGATCGAGGTGGTCGCGGACCGCCCCGGCGTGGGGGCGAACCTGCAGGATCACCTGGAGATGTATATCCAGATGGCGTCCTCCCAGCCGATAACGCTCTACAAGCACTGGAACCTTGTCTCCAAGGCGCTGATCGGGGCGCAGTGGCTGTTCTTCAAAAAGGGTATGGGGGCTTCAAACCAGTTTGAAAGCGCGGGGTTCATCCGTTCGCGCGCGGGTATTCCGTACCCGGACATCCAGTTTCACTTCCTGCCGCTCGCCGTGCGATACGACGGGCAGGCGGCGGCGGAGGGGCACGGGTTTCAGGCGCATACCGGGCCGATGCGGTCGAAGTCGCGCGGCACCGTGACCCTTCGGTCGGCCGATCCGGCAGATGACCCGGTGATCCGGTTCAACTACATGTCGCACCCCGATGACTGGGACGAGTTCCGCACCTGCATCCGGCTGACCCGGGAAATCTTCGCGCAGGAGGCTTTCAAGCCCTTCGTCAAGCACGAGATCCAGCCCGGTGTGGCCTACCAGACCGATGCGGAACTGGACGAGGCGATCCGCGAACATGCTGAGAGCGCCTATCATCCCTGCGGCACCTGCAGGATGGGCGCGGCGGATGACCCGGGGGCCGTCGTGGACCCCGAGGCACGGGTGATCGGGGTAGAGGGCCTGCGGGTCGCAGACAGCTCGATCTTTCCGCGCATCACCAACGGCAACCTCAACGCGCCCTCGATCATGGTAGGCGAAAAGGTGTCGGATCACCTGCTGGGCCGCGATCCGCTGCCGAGGGCGAATGATGCGCCGTGGGTTCATCCCGACTGGCAGACAGCCCAGCGATAGGGCGCGGCCCGCGCGCCACATCTTCACGCTTTGTTAACTTTCGTTAGCGGTTTTCGTTGCCGCATCCGCATGGCACACGGCATGGTTGAGGCATGCGCGTTTTCATGCCTCTCCTGGCCTTTCTCTTGATCATGCCCCTGGCCCTCTCCGCCGCAGAGGTGACCGGCAAGGTCCGGGTGATCGACGGCGACAGCCTGCGCCTCGCGGGCCACAACATCCGGCTTTTCGGGATCGATGCGCCGGAGAACGACCAGACCTGCGTCACCCGTGGCGGGCTGCGCTGGGACTGCGGTGCCGAAGTGACCCGTCTGGTCAGGGAGGCGCTGGAAGGCGAGACGGTGACTTGCGATCTGCGCGGCAAGGACGATTGGGACCGCGATTTGGCGATCTGCCATCTGGGCGGGCGCAACCTGAATGCCTGGCTGGTCGAGGAAGGCTGGGCCTTCGCGTTTCGCAAGTATTCGATGATGTTCGATCTTGAGGAAAAATCGGCCGCCGTGAACGGACGCGGGCTGCATGCTCATGATGTTCAGCGTCCGGTGGACTACCGGCAGGAAAAGCGGGCGCAGAGCAAGCCGCCGGTCGTCAGGCGGATACCAGCGACGGACACCGGGGGCTGCCGGATCAAGGGCAATATTTCGGCCAACGGCAGGATTTACCACATGCCGGGACAACACGATTACGAACGGACAAGCATCCGGCCCGACAAGGGCGAACGCTGGTTCTGTTCAGAGGCGGAGGCGCGGGCGGCGGGCTGGCGGCCCGCGCGGCGCTGATCACTCGACCCGGTAGGGCAACACGTCCCGCCTGTCCGGGTCCACCTTCAATTGCCGCTCCAGCGGCGGCACCGCGCGCTGGTGACAGCCCTTGCGCTCGCAGATGCGGCAGGAAATGCCGATGGGTTCAAACGCCCCGTCCCGGCCAAGATCCAGCCCGTCGGCATAGACCAGCTGATCCGCGTGCCGCACCTCGCATCCCAGAGCGATGGCGTAGCGGCGCACGGGCGCGCCGAAACGGCCCGCCGGTTTCGAGATGTCGCGGGCGAGCGAGATGTATCGTACCCCGTCCGGCGTCTCGGCCAGCTGCCGCAGGAAACGGCCCGGCGTCTCGAAGGCGCGGTGCACGTTCCACAGGGGGCAGGCCCCGCCGAAACGGGCGAATTGCAGGCGTGTCGTGGAATGCCGCTTGGTGATCGTGCCTGCCCTGTCGACGCGGACAAAGAAGAAGGGCACACCCTTGGCACCGGGTCGCTGCAGGGTTGAGAGGCGGTGCGCCACCTGTTCAATGGAGGCGCCGAAGGTGCCGGCGAGGACTTCGAGATCGTGGCGGCAGTCCTGTGCAGCCCGGTGAAAACGCCTGTAGGGCATCAGCGCGGCCCCGGCGAAGTAATTTGCAAGTCCGATCTTGGCGATGTCGCGGGCCGCGTCCGAGGTGAAGCGCGCAAGATCGAGTGTGACCTCGAGCAGCTTGTTCTGGCTCATCAGCGCCACCTGCAACAGCAGCTGGAAGGTCTGTGTCTCGGGCGTGGCGCGTGCTGAAAGGTGCAGCACCTTTGCCTCGGCATCATAACGGCGCAGGGTATCGGTGGCGTCGAAATGCACCGCGACCCCGTTTTCCGCCAGTGCCGAAAGGGCGGCAGCCCTCGTAGCTGAGGGCGTTTCAGCGTCGCGTGCGAAATGCTCTGCCGCGCGGTCCACGGCATCGATGTAATTGTCGCAGTAGTGAAAGAAATCGCGCACCTCTTCCCAGGGCGAAGGTGCCGCGCGGGCATCCTCGCGGCCCAATGCCTCGTCGAGAGAGGCGAGGCGCTCATGGGTCTGTCGGTAGCTGGCGTGCAGATCGAGAAAGGCGCGCGCGAGTCCAGGGGCATTCGATGCGGCAAGGCGGATATCGGCGAGGGGCGGCATCTTGCCCTGGAACACCGGGTCCGCCAGCGCCTCGCGCATGTCGCTGACCAGCCGCTCGCCATCACCCGCCGACAGCTCCGTCACGTCGAGCCCGAATTCCGAGGCCAGTGCCAGCACCACGGTGGTCGACACCGGGCGATTGTTGTTCTCCATCTGGTTGAGGTAGGGCAGGGAAACGCCCAGCCGCGCGGCGAAGTCCTTTTGCGTCAGGTCGAGCCGCGTGCGCAGCTCGCGCAGCTTGGCCCCGGCATAGAGTTTCTGGCTGGCCATCCGCGCGCCCTTTGCAACTTTGCACGTGGCGGCAGATTACCTTTGCAAACCCGCGCTCGCAAGACGGATTGGATCACCGCTGGCGCAGCTGCAAGGTGCGTTCGCGCCTGATTACTGCGAGGATCGAGAAAACACCGGCGATGGCCGTCAGCTGCATGATCAGGATCAGCGGATAGGCGCCCGTATCGGTCGTCAGCAGAACACCCGCAAGGACCGCAAGGCCTGAGCCGCCCCCGATCATGATCGCCCCTCCAAGCCCCGACGCGGTGCCCGCGAGATGCGGACGCACCGACAGCATGCCCGCGGTGGCATTGGGGATGCACAACCCGTTGCCGAGACCGATCAGCGTCATCATGCCAAAGAAGGTCTCTGGGCTGCCGTAGCCCGCAAGGAAGATTAGGAGCGACACCGTTCCCCCCGTGGCATTGGCGAAACAACCCCACATCACCATGTTGTTGACGCCAAAGCGCTGGGCAAACAGCCCCGTCAGCCAGTTGCCGCAGAAATACCCCACGGCGGGCGCACCGAAGTAGATGCCGAGCCAGAAGGGGTCGAGGCCGAAGACCACCGACCCGACGAAGGGCGCGCCGCCGAGGTAGGCAAAGAACGCACCCGAGCAGAAGGCGGCGGCAAGGGCATAGCCCCAGAAGCGTGGTGCGCGGAGAAGCTCGGGGTACTGCGCAAACTGGCCAAGCACGGATGTCTTGCTCTCCCGCGCGGTCTCTCCCATGTCGAAGATCACCAGCAGCAGGATGCCGGTGGCAATCACGATCATCAGCCAGAAGGTCAGATGCCAGTCGCCGAATTGTTCGATCGCGCCGCCGACGGCGGGGGCGATCATCGGCACCAGCGCCATGCCCATGGTGACATAGCCGATTTTGGAGGCCGCCTGATCCTGCGTATAGAGATCGCGCAGCACCGCGCGGCTCAGCACCATGGCGGTGGCGATGATCGCCTGCGCGACACGGAAGAACAGGAATACCCCGGTATTCGGGGCAAAGATGCAGCCGAGCGTGGCGAGAATGAACAGCAACAGCGAGCCGATCATCACCGGCCTGCGCCCGATGTTGTCCGACAGCGGTCCGATGAACAGCTGCAACACTGCCGAGGTCAGCAGGTAAAGCGGCACGGTAAGCTGCATGACCGCGTAGGACGTGCCGAAATATTCCGCCATCTGGGGCAGGCTTGGCAGGAAAATGTTCATGACAAGCGCCGACAGCCCGGCCAGCAGGATCAGCGTCGAGACATGTGGGGGCGTCGCGCGGTCGAGGAAATGGATGACCGGTGCGGCGGGCGCGGTGGTATTCATGCAAATGCAAGTAATCCGGTCCCTCAGCCTTGTCGAGCGATCTTCTTCAGATTTGCAACTTTTCACTTTGCCAAGGACTTCTTGCATATACTTTGCAAATATTCACAAACGGCCTTTCCTCGCCGCCTTCAGCTTCTGTAGTATGCGGCAAATGCTAAGCAGGGGTTTGCCATGAAAGATATTCTCGAACAGCTTGAACAGCGCCGCGAAACCGCCCGCATGGGCGGCGGGCAGGCGCGGATCGATGCGCAGCATGCCCGCGGCAAGCTGACCGCGCGCGAACGCGTCGATCTCTTGCTCGACGAAGGCTCGTTCGAGGAATTCGACATGTTCGTCACTCACCGCTGCACCGATTTCGGCATGGAGAACCAGAAGCCTGCGGGCGACGGCGTCGTGACCGGCTGGGGCACGATCAACGGACGGCTGGTCTACGTGTTTTCTCAGGATTTCACCGTGCTCGGCGGTTCGGTCTCTGAGACCCATGCCAAGAAAATCTGCAAGATCATGGATATGGCCGTGCAGAATGGCGCGCCCGTGATCGGCCTCAACGACTCGGGCGGTGCGCGCATCCAGGAAGGCGTCGACTCGCTCGCAGGCTACGGCGAGGTCTTCCAGCGCAACATCGAGGCCTCGGGCGTCGTCCCGCAGATCAGCGTCATCATGGGGCCCTGCGCGGGCGGCGCGGTCTATTCCCCGGCGATGACCGACTTCATCTTCATGGTCAAGGACAGCTCCTACATGTTCGTGACCGGCCCCGAGGTCGTGAAAACCGTGACCAACGAACAGGTGACGGCAGAGGAACTGGGCGGGGCCTCGACCCATACGCGCAAGTCCTCCGTGGCCGATGCCGCCTTCGAGAACGACGTGGAAGCACTGGCCGAGGTGCGCCGCCTCGTGGACTTCCTACCCTCGAACAACCGCGAAAAGCCGCCCGTGCGCCCCTTCTTCGACGACCCCGAGCGCATCGAGCCCTCGCTCGACACGCTGGTGCCCGAGAACCCCAACACCCCCTACGACATGAAGGAATTGATCCTGAAGCTGGCGGACGAAGGCGATTTCTACGAAATCCAGGAGGATTTCGCCAAGAACATCATCACCGGCTTCATCCGCATCGAGGGCCGCACCGTGGGTGTCGTCGCCAACCAGCCGATGGTGCTGGCGGGCGTTCTGGACATCGACAGCTCCCGCAAGGCCGCGCGCTTCGTGCGCTTCTGCGATGCCTTCGAGATTCCGATCCTTACGCTGGTCGACGTCCCCGGCTTCCTGCCCGGCACGTCGCAGGAATACGGCGGGGTGATCAAGCACGGCGCAAAGCTGCTCTTTGCCTATGGCGAGGCGACGGTGCCCATGGTGACGGTGGCCACCCGCAAGACCTATGGCGGGGCCTATGTGGTGATGGCCTCCAAGCACCTGCATGCCGATTTCAACTATGCCTGGCCTACGGCGGAAGTGGCCGTGATGGGTGCGAAAGGGGCGGTTGAGATCATCCACCGGGCCGACCGGGGCGACGCCGAGAAGATCGCCGCGCACACCAAGCACTACGAAGACCGTTTCGCGAACCCCTTCGTCGCCGCCGAGCGTGGGTTCATCGACGAGGTGATCCAGCCGCGCACGACGCGCAAGCGGATCGCGCGGGCGTTTGCTTCGCTGCGGCACAAGAAAAAGCAGATGCCCTGGAAGAAGCACGACAATATTCCGCTGTGAGGGGCTGATGTTGTCGTCTGGATCCAAGATGCGACTGCGTAAGGTGGACGCCCCGTCCACCCGCCGGGGGTGGGCGATGCGCCCACCTTACGGAACCATTGCGCCAGTCCTGCCGTTCTTCCGCAAAGGAGAACGCCATGACCAAGGACCACGGACCCAGCATCAAGGACGACGAGACCTACGAAAGCCTGCGCGAGGATGGCGCGTCCAAGGAGAAGGCCGCGCGCATTGCGAACGCCCAGGCCTCGGACGACCAGAACCCCGGCAAGAAGGGCGGGAAACAGCCGCCCTACGAGGAATGGACCAAGGCAGACCTCTACGAGCGCGCACAGGAACTGGACATCGACGGGCGCTCGGACATGACCAAGGACGAGTTGATCGAGGCGCTGCGCAACCACTGATGCGCCGGGTGCCTCTGGCAGGAGGCACCCCATGACCCAGCTCTGGAAAAACCAGGCCTTCACCATTGCCCACGCCGACGACAGCAAGTTCGAAGGCGCGGGCCTACGGCCCTTCTTCGAATACCGCGACCTTGGCATCCGTGACGCCACCAAAGGCAAATACGGCGCCCACGTCATCCGCGCCGTTCCTGGCATGGAAAGCCCCGCGAAATGGCACTCCCATGACCTCGATTTCCAGATGGTCTACGTCACCCAAGGCTGGGTCGTCTTCGAGTACGAAGGGCAGGGCGAACACGTCCTGCGCACGGGCTCCTGCGTGCTTCAGCCTCCGGGTATCAAGCACCGCGAGGTGCGCCATTCCGACGATCTTGAACTGATCGAGATCATCTCGCCCGCCGATTTCGCCACCGCCGAGGAGGAGGCCCCGTGAAAGCTCTCCTCGCCGCCACCCTCATTGCCGCCAGCCCCGCGCTGGCCATCGACGTGCCATCCGGCCAGCCCGTCGAATTGCAGGAAGTGCTGATCGACACCGTCGGCGAAGCGACATGGCTGCGGTTCCGCTTTATCGCCCCCGACATCGCCCGCGCGGGCGGCGCGGTGGACTACGAGACGGCGGCGCAGGACATCACCCATCTCTGCGACAGCTTCGCGCTGCCCTACATCGCGGATTTCGACCTTGCCGCCGATGGGATCGTCATTTCTCTGGCCGACCGGGCCACCGAATTCGGCACCGCCGACCCCGACGCGACCCAGTTCTTCGAAGCCTTCCGCGCCGAAGGTGACGTCTGCATCTGGGAGGGTTTGTGATGCAGACACAATATCTTGCGCGGAAGAGTTCACCTCACCTCTCAGTTGAGGCTTTGGAGTCACAAGTCCGCCGATTGGCGAAGCCTGGATATTTTTTTGGCATCGAATGCTCTATGTTGGCGCCAAGGAATACCCAAGTATCCCTTACCTCAGAAACGGGGCGTGTGAGGCAGTCTGATGATGCGCGCCCCACTCACAATAACAGGAGACAGAGATGTCGAAGAGCATCAAATTCCTGGCAGCCATCGGCTTTGTCGCCGTTGTCGCCGCCTGCACATCCGGCCAGACCGAAGAAGAATACGTCGTGGTTGAGCCCGAGCCCATCTCGGTGGAGCCCACTTACACCGGCAAGTACAAGTAAGCTTGTTGCCGGACAGGCGTCCGCGCCTGTCCGGACCCCCGCGCGGTCCGCTGATCGGAGGGCCGCCTGATGCCAGCCTACATGCTGAAACATCGCGGGTTTCCGGGCCGTCTGCCCGGCACCGATTTCCAGTTCACCATCCGCCGCCCGAACCCCAAGGGCGTCACGCCGATCATCCGGCGCGAGCGCCGCTCTGACCGCAAGCCCGCCGACCGCCGCGCCGACACGGCCTTCATGGCGGCCCTCTGGGCGCATTTTGGTGACCAGCCCTTCGAACGCGGCAATCTCGACGCGGGCCGCCTGTCCTGGCTCTTCGGGCGCGAGGTGCTGCCCGCCACCGATCCCTTCGACCCCGCGCATTACGAGGCGCTGCTGGTCATCAACGAGGCCGCCGCCCGCGCCTCTTTCCCCGAAGCCTTCGAAGAGTGATCGGCGTGATCTTGCTTGCGATATCAAGAGATAAGCGGGTGTCAGCCGATTTTTCTCGCATTTGGTGTGGGCGCTTGGCGCGGGGCGCAACTTGCGCCACCGTCACAGATGTTGAGTGCGTTTCCTCCAAGGGCGCGTCTTCGACACACCTAAACCATACCCCTTCCCCTCAGGGGCAGTACAACACCGCACCGTTTGTACTGCCCCATTTTTTCGGGCTCTGTCAGGGGGATGGCGCGATCATGTCCATCGCACCCGGCGTGGAACCCGGCAGGCGCTTCCGCGTTGGCTCTGCGATCAAGAGCAGACAAGGAAGAAGAACATGTCGATCAAATCTCTCGGCCTCATCGCTGTCCTGTGTACCGGCCTCGCGGCCTGTGGCGACACGCTTGGCGAGCAGGCCCTTGGCGGTGCTGCCATCGGTGCCGGTGCCGCTGCCATCACCAGCGGCAGCCTTGCCCAGGGTGCGGCCATCGGGGCCGCGGGCAACGTCGCCTACTGCCAGCTTTACCCCGGCAGATGTAACTAACCCCTCATCCGGCGCGCACGGGTCTGATCCGCGCCGCCCCCGCTTCTCTCACCCCGCGCGGCGGCTGCCGCCGCGGGGTTTTTGCGTTTTCCTCAAGACCCAGAAGGACATCCCATGTTCAAGAAAATCCTGATCGCCAACCGGGGCGAAATCGCCTGCCGCGTCATCAAGACCGCGCGCAAGATGGGCATCCAGTCCGTCGCCGTCTATTCCGACGCTGATGCCAACGCGCTGCACGTCCAGATGGCGGATGAGGCCGTGCACATCGGCCCGCCCCCGGCGAACCAGTCCTACATCGTGATCGACAAGATCATGGAGGCGATCAAGTCCTCTGGCGCCGAGGCCGTGCATCCCGGCTACGGCTTCCTGTCGGAGAACCCCAAGTTCGCCGAGGCGCTTGAAAAGGCGGGCGTCGCCTTCATCGGCCCGCCCAAGGGCGCCATCGAGGCCATGGGCGACAAGATCACCTCGAAGAAGATCGCGCAGGACGCCAAGGTCTCGACCGTGCCGGGCTACATGGGGCTGATCGAGGACGCGGACGAGGCGGTCAAGATCTCCAACGACATCGGCTATCCGGTGATGATCAAGGCTTCCGCAGGCGGCGGCGGCAAGGGCATGCGCATCGCCTGGAACGACGAAGAGGCGCGCGAGGGCTTCCAGTCCTCCAAGAACGAGGCGGCGAACTCTTTTGGAGACGACCGCATCTTCATCGAGAAATTCGTCACCCAGCCGCGCCACATCGAAATCCAGGTGCTTTGCGACACCCACGGCAACGGCATCTACCTCGGTGAGCGGGAATGCTCGATCCAGCGCCGCAACCAGAAAGTCGTCGAAGAGGCCCCGTCGCCCTTCCTCGACCCTGAGACGCGTAAGGCCATGGGCGAACAGGCCGTCGCCCTCGCGCAGGCCGTGGGCTATGCCAGCGCGGGCACGGTGGAATTCATCGTGGACGGGGACAAGAACTTCTACTTCCTCGAAATGAACACCCGCCTGCAGGTGGAACACCCGGTCACGGAACTGATCACGGGCGTCGACCTTGTCGAACAGATGATCCGCGTCGCCAATGGCGAGAAGCTGTCGATCACGCAGGACGACGTCACGCTCACCGGTTGGGCCATCGAGAACCGTCTTTACGCAGAAGACCCCTATCGCGGCTTCCTGCCCTCCATCGGCCGTCTGACCCGCTACCGCCCGCCGCAGGAACTGGCCGCAGGCCCGCTCAGCGACAACGGCAAATGGGCCGATGCCGCGCCCACCGCCGACATGGCCGTGCGCAACGACACCGGCGTCTACGAGGGCGGCGAGATTTCGATGTACTACGACCCGATGATCGCCAAGCTTTGCACCTGGGCACCCACGCGGGCCGAGGCCATTGAGCGGATGCGCGTGGCACTCGACAGCTTCGAGGTCGAAGGTATCGGTCACAACCTGCCGTTCCTCTCGGCCGTGATGGACCACCCCAAATTCGTCTCGGGTGACATGACCACTGCCTTCATCGCCGAGGAATATCCCGACGGTTTCGAAGGCGTGGAACTGACCGAAACCGATCTGCGCCGCATCGCCGCCGCCACCGCCGCGATGCACCGCGTGGCCGAAATCCGCCGCGCCCGCGTCTCGGGCCGGATGGACAACCACGAGCGCAAGGTCGGCTCCGACTGGAACGTGCGCCTGCAGGGCCACGCCTTCGACGTGGTGATCGAGGCCGACCCCAAGGGCGCCACCGTCCGTTTCGAGGACGGCCACGAAATGCGCGTCACGGGCAACTGGACGCCGGGGGATCAGCTGGCCTCCATGACGGTGGACGATGCGCCGCTGGTGATGAAGGTCGGCAAGATCTCGGGCGGTTTCCGCATCCGTACCCGTGGGGCGGAGTTGAAGGTTCATGTGCGCACGCCGCGTCAGGCGGAACTGGCCCGCAAGATGCCCGAAAAGGTACCGCCCGACACCTCCAAGATGCTGCTTTGCCCGATGCCGGGGCTTGTCGTGAAGATGAACGTCGCCGTGGGTGACGAGGTTCAGGAAGGCCAGGCGCTCTGCACCATCGAAGCGATGAAGATGGAGAACATCCTGCGCGCCGAACGCAAGGGCGTGGTGTCCAAGGTGAACGCCGAGGCGGGCGACAGCCTTGCCGTGGACGACGTGATCATGGAGTTCGAATAGGGCCGTGACCCAGTCCGCTTCCCTCTTTCCCTGGTTCCTGCTGGCCGGCGCGCTCGTCTGCGCCGCCGTGCTGGCGCTTTGGAAAGAGGCGCGGACGGCGGGGCTGATCATCGCCCAGTTCTTTCTGACCATCGGCCTTCCGGTCGTCGTGGTGCTGGGCGGGCTCACCTGGATTTCCTTGCCGTTCCTCCGGGGCCTCGATACCGGCATTCAGCAGGCGATGATCGCGGGGCTTGTGATTGCCGTGGGCTGGCTCACGACGGCGATTTTCGCGGAACTGGCCAAGGCGCGGTCGCGCGCCGAACGGCTCAGGGATTATCACAAGGCGATCTACGCCGAGATCGGCAACACCCTGGAATCGCTCTGGGAATCGGGGGAAACGGATACTTACGTCAACCAGATCATCGCCAGGATGGAAGAAGACGAAACCTATGTCCCCTTCATCCCGCGCGAACATCACGACCACGTCTATGATGCGGTCATCCGCGAGATCGACGTGCTGCCGCGCCAGACCATCGACGCCATCGTCGCCTATTACAGCCTGATCAAGTCAGTCTCGGCATTGGCCGAGGACATGCGCGGCGACACGTTCAAGACGCTTGCCACGGACCGGCGGGTGGCGATGTATTCGGATTACGTGGGAATGCGCAAACAGTCGTTTCTGTTCGGAAAATATGCCCTGCGCCTGATCAAGGCCTATTCGGACGGCGGCGTCGCTGCCGCCCAACGCGTCATCAATAACCGGGACGCGGACCCGTCCGCCAAGTCACGGGGATCGGCGTGAACGGAATGTCAGGGTCTTTTTCCATATCCTGCCTCTTAGGCTGTCACGTGCTAAATATAGGTGAAGACGGCGTTTCCCGCAAGGATCACCGCTCGCGCGCGGCCTCCTTCGCGTCGCGGATTTCCTGCTGGCGGATCGGCATCTTGTCGATGCTGCGGGTGATCTCGCGCACGTCCCAGGGGAAGGGCTTGCGCAGCTTCACGCCGCCGTCCTTGCCTACCAGCACCAGCATGAACCCGCGCGGGCGCATCTTGAGCCGCAGGGCAGACCGCGCCTCGGGGTCCGTATCGGTCAGCACGATCACATCGCGCTCCAGTAATTCCTCGGGCCGCTCGCCCAGAAGCTCGAGCTGTTCGATATACGCCGGGTCGTTGTCGCTGTCGGCAAAGACCAGAACGGGCCGCTTTTTCCAGCGGAATTCGCTCAAATCAGGCATATCGGCAGGCGCAAAGAGGGTCTCGCGTTCCATGGCACCGGTCTCCTGCGCCAGCGCGCCGGTGGCAATTAATCCAGCGATTACAATAGGGATGAGGCGTTTCATGTCTTCTCCTGTTGCCTCAGATATAAGCCCGATTTGGCCAAATGCGATGGATAAATCGTCTCAGGTGGGCATTAAGCGCACCGCAAGGGGTTTTGCGCCATGACGGGGGCCATCCTCGCATCATGGCCGAACGGGGCGGCCCCTTGGAAGAGGTTTGTCCAAAGGCTCATGGACGTCATTCTGCATCTCGGTGCGCACCGTACCGCGACGACCACGTTTCAGCATTACATGCGCGACCACGTGGACGACCTCGCGGCGCAGGGCGTGGGCTTCTGGGGACCGCAGCGCACGCGAAAGTCGGTCTTTCCCGGCCTCTTCCGCGCGACCGCAGCGCAGAAGGGGCGCAATGTCGCGCGCAGGGCCGAGGGGCGGGCGCGGATGTTCGCGCGTCAGGCGCAAAAGGCCGGTGTCTCGGAGCTTCTGGTGAGCGACGAAAACCTTCTGGGCACCTGCGTTCAAAACCTGCACGCAAAGCGGCTCTATCCCGGCGCCGGGGAACGGACAGCGCGGGTTTCGGCGGCCTTCGGCGGTCAGGTCCGCCGCATCGTCCTGTCGATCCGCAGCCAGGAAATCTGGTGGGCCTCCGCCTGCGCACTCACCGTCTCGCGCGGCCATCCGTTACCCTCGCAGGCGCGGCTCGACGCCATTGCGACAAGCCGCCGGACATGGCGCGACGTGATCACCGATATCGCATGCGCGGCACCGGGGGCCGAGATCGAGGTTATCCCCTTCGAGACCAGCGCAGGCCGCCCCGACACAATCCTGCGCGCCGCGCTGGGGCGTGAGGTTCCGAGGGACAGCAAGCTGCGCTGGCTCAACCGGTCGCAGGACCTGCGCGCCCTGCGCGCGACACTCACCGAACAGGGGGGCGATCCCGACTTGCTGCCCGATGATGTGGGCCGCTGGCAGCCATTTTCACAAGAACAAGCAGCAAAGCTGCGCGAGGACTACGCCGACGATCTGCACTGGCTTTTTGCTGGGGCGGACGGGCTGGCGAAACTGACAGAGGACGCGCGCCTGGAAAGAGCGGGAATAATCCTGCCATCGGGTGCCATGACAAAAGGACAAGGATATGACACAGGACAGTCCCAAGGACATCTGGCGCAAAACCGCTGAGGCCGAACTCAGAAACCGCACCCCCGACGACCTGACCTGGCACACGCTGGAAGGCATCGACGTCCAGCCGGTCTATGACGCCTCGGATATCGCGGGGCTCGACCACCTTGGCTCCATGCCGGGGCAGGCGCCTTTCACGCGCGGGGTAAAGGCCACGATGTACGCGGGCCGCCCCTGGACCATCCGGCAATACGCGGGCTTTTCCACGGCGGAGGAATCCAACGCCTTCTACCGCCGCAACCTCGCCGCCGGTCAGCAGGGCGTCTCGGTCGCCTTCGATCTGGCCACGCACCGGGGCTATGACAGCGATCACCCCCGCGTGGAAGGGGATGTAGGCAAGGCGGGCGTGGCCATTGATTCGGTGGAGGACATGAAAATCCTCTTCGACGGCATCCCGCTCGACAAGGTGTCGGTCTCCATGACCATGAACGGCGCGGTGATCCCGATCCTCGCCAGTTTCATCGTCGCAGGCGAAGAGCAGGGGCACGCGCGTTCGGTGCTCTCGGGTACCATCCAGAACGACATCCTCAAGGAGTTCATGGTCCGCAACACCTACATCTACCCTCCCGAACCCTCGATGCGGATCATCGCGGATATCATCGAATACACCTCGAACGAGATGCCGAAATTCAACTCCATCTCGATCTCCGGCTACCATATGCAGGAGGCAGGCGCGAACCTGGTGCAGGAGCTGGCTTTCACCCTTGCCGACGGGCGCGAATACGTGCGCGCCGCCATCGCGCGTGGCATGGACGTGGACAAATTCGCGGGCCGCCTCAGCTTCTTCTTCGCCATCGGCATGAATTTCTTCATGGAAGCCGCCAAGCTGCGCGCCGCGCGCCTGCTCTGGCACCGCATCATGTCCGAGTTCAATCCCAAGAACCCCAAGTCCTCCATGCTGCGCACCCACTGCCAGACCTCGGGTGTGAGCCTGCAGGAACAGGACCCTTACAACAACGTCGTGCGCACTGCCTACGAGGCAATGGCGGCAGTCCTCGGCGGCACCCAGTCGCTCCACACCAACGCGCTCGACGAGGCCATCGCACTGCCCACCGACTTCTCGGCGCGCATCGCGCGGAACACCCAGTTGATCTTGCAGGAAGAAACCGGCGTCACCAACGTGGTCGACCCGCTGGCGGGCTCCTACTACGTCGAGAAGCTGACGGCGGACCTCGCCGAAGCCGCGTGGAAGCTGATCGAGGAGGTCGAGGAGATGGGCGGCATGACCAAGGCCGTGGCCTCGGGCATGCCCAAGCTGCGCATCGAAGAGGCCGCCGCGCGGCGTCAGGCCAATATCGACCGGGGCACCGAGGTGATCGTCGGTGTGAACAAGTACCGCCGCGACAAGGAAGACCCGATCGACATCCTTGATGTGGACAACGTCGCGGTGCGCGAGGCGCAGATCGCGCGTCTCGAACGCATCCGCGCCAGCCGCGATGAGACCGCTTGCAAAGCGGCGCTCAGCGAACTGACGCGCCGGGCAAAAGAGGGAGGCAACCTGTTGGAAGCGGCCGTGGAAGCAGCACGCGCACGCGCCACCGTGGGAGAAATCAGCATGGCAATGGAAGAAGAATTCGGCCGCCACCGCGCCGAGGTGAAAACGCTCGCGGGTGTCTACGGGGCGGCCTACGAGGGCGACGAAGGGTTCGCCGCGATCCAGAAGGACGTGGAAGCTTTCGCCGAGGAAGAAGGCCGCCGCCCCCGGATGCTGGTCGTCAAGATGGGCCAGGACGGCCACGACCGGGGGGCCAAGGTGATCGCGACCGCTTTTGCCGACATCGGTTTCGATGTCGACGTCGGCCCGCTCTTCCAGACGCCCGCCGAAGCCGCGCAGGACGCCGTGGACAACGACGTGCACGTGATCGGCATCTCGTCCCAGGCGGCGGGCCACAAGACGCTCGCCCCGCAGCTTGTTAAGGCGCTGAAAGAGGCAGGCGCAGAGGATATCCTCGTGATCTGTGGCGGGGTGATCCCCCAGCAGGACTACCAGTTCCTCTATGACGCCGGCGTCAAGGCGATCTTTGGGCCCGGAACGAACATTCCGGCGGCGGCGGCGGATATTCTCAAGCTCATCCGCGAGGCGCGGGGGTGAGAGCGCTGGGGAGGCTTTCTGCCTCCCCAGACCCCTCCGAGGACTTTATGTGGCCAGAAAGAGGAGCGGGGGTGTGTTGGAACTGGATCATATTGCGGTAGCGGGTAAGACGTTGAAGGCGGCCTCGGACTGGTGCGAGGGGGCGCTGGGCGTGCCGTTGCAGCCGGGCGGGGAACACGCGGTCTTTCACACGCACAACCGCCTGCTGGGGCTCGAGAACGGGCTCTATCTTGAGGCCATCGCGATCAATCCCGATGCGCCAGTGCCGGACCGGCCGCGCTGGTTCGATCTCGACCGTTTCACAGGCCAGCCGCGCCTGACCAACTGGATTTGCCGCTGCGACGATCTCGACGCGACGCTGGCGGCGCTGCCGGAGGGGTTCGGCGCGCCGGTCTCGCTCATGCGCGGCGACCTGCGCTGGCGCATGGCGGTGCCAGAAAGCGGTGTGCTGCCCTTCGACAATTGCGCGCCCGCGCTGATCGAATGGGAAGGGGCGGCGCACCCCGCATCCCGGCTTGCGCAGCGGGGCGTCAGGCTTGACCGGTTGCGCGTTCGCCATCCCGAGGCTGCCGACCTGCAGGCGCTGCTCGCGCCGCATCTGTCGGACGACCGCGTGATCTTTGAAACCGGCGCCGCGGGGCTTTCCGCCGCCTTTACCGTGAACGGGCAGGAGTGCCATTTGCCATGAACATCCGCACCGCGCGGCCGGCCGATGCCGCCGCCATCGCCGCCATCTGGAACGTGATCATCCGTGACACGCTGATCACCTTCACCACCAAGGAAAGGACCGAGGCCACGCTTGCCGCCCATATCTCGGAGCGTCAGGGTGCGTTCTGGGTGGCGGAAGAGGCGGGCAAGGTACTGGGCTTTGTCACCTACGGGCCGTTCCGGACCGGCCCGGGATACGCCACGACTGCCGAGCATACCTTGATCCTTGCGCCCGAAGGGCGGGGCAGGGGGCTGGGGCGCGCGCTGATGCACAAGGCGATGGAACATGCTGCCGCCCACGGTATCCACGTGATGGTCGCGGGCATCAGCGCGGCCAATCCCGGCGCGGTGGCCTTTCACGCGGCACTCGGGTTCGAGCAGACCGGCAAACTGCCCCAGGTGGGGCGCAAGTCGGGGCAGTGGCTTGATCTGATTTTCATGCAGAAAACCCTTCCTTCGTCCTGACTTCCCTCACAGCCTTCGCTAAGGTCGCCCCATGTCGATCTGGACCCGCATTACAGAGGCGCTCTCGGCGCTCACCTCGGGCGAGGGGCTCGCGGCGGTCTTTGACCGGCTGCGCAGCCCGCCGGAGCGTTCGGTCGCCTTCACCATCGCGGTGATCGCGCTGGGCGCCAAGATGGCCAAGGCCGACGGGCTCGTGACGCGTGACGAGGTGACGGCCTTCCGCGAGGTTTTCCAGATCGCCGAGGACGATACCGAGGGCGCGGCGCGGGTCTTCAACCTCGCGCGGCAGGACGTGGCGGGCTACGACGATTACGCCCGGCGCATCGCGGCCATGTTCCGCGACCAGCCCGACGCGCTGCAGGACCTGATCGAGGGGCTTTTTCACATCGCCATGGCCGACGGGCGCTATCATCCCAACGAGGATGCCTTTCTCGAGGAGGTGGCGCGCATCTTCGGCATATCCGAGGATGATTTCGCTTCGCTGAAGGCGCGCTTTGTCCCCGATACCTCGCCGCTGCCGCATACGGTGCTGGGCATTCCCGCCAGTGCCTCGCTGGAAGAGGCGCGCGCCGCCTGGCGCAAGCTTGTGCGCGACAATCATCCCGACGCGCTGACCGCGCGGGGCCTGCCGCAAGAGGCGATCCGCATGGCCGAGAAACGCATGATCGATATCAACCGCGCCTGGGAGACCTTTTCGGGGAAACGGACCAATGCGGATCGCAACCTATAACGTCGAGTGGTTCTCGTCGCTCTTCAACCGCAAGGACGAGCTTTTGAACGACGGCGGCTGGTCGGCGCGCTACAACGTCACCCGCGCCCAGCAGACGGCCGCACTTGGCACGGTCTTTCGCGCCATTGATGCCGATGCCGTCATGCTGATCGAGGCACCGGATCAGAGCAAGACCAACTCCACCATCCGGGCGCTGACCAATTTCGTCGATCATTTCCAACTGCGCACCCGCGAGATTATCATGGGATTCCCGAACGATACCGAGCAGGAGATCGCGCTTCTCTACGATCCGGACGTGATGATCGCGGCCCATGATCCGCAGGGCGAATACTCGGGCACCGAAGGGGCCGCCGGTGCGCCGCGTTTCGACGGGGCGCTACTCATTGACCTCGACATCGACGCGACCGAAGACCTTGTTGTCTTCTCGAAACCCCCGCTGGAGGTTGCCGTGCAGACGGCAGGCGGGCTCGATTTCCGCATGATCGGTGCGCATCTGAAATCCAAAGCCCCCCATGGGGCGGGCAGTGCTGCCGAGATGGCCTCGATCAACATCGCCAACCGGCGCAAGCAACTGGCGCAGGCGGTCTGGTTGCGCGCCCGCATCGACGAGCATCTGGCCGAGGGCACGCCGCTGATCGTGCTGGGTGATCTGAACGACGGCCCCGGGCTCGATGAATTCGAAAGCCTCTTCGGGCGGTCCTCGGTCGAGATCGTGATGGGCATGGACGATGGCGCGGGGCTCTTCGATCCGCACGCGCGGCAGGCGCTCAGCCGCAAGCTGGGGGCGCAGCCGACCACGGCACGCTTCTGGATCAGGCCCGAAAAGCGGTTCCTGCAGGCGCTGCTCGATTACATCATGGTCACCAACGACATTCACGCGCGCAACGCCCGCTGGCGCATCTGGCATCCGCTGGATGATCCGGAATGCTGGCAGAACCCCGAATTGCGCGATGCGCTGGTTACCGCTTCCGACCACTTTCCGGTGACGCTCGACTTCGACGATCTCTCGTAATTCGGGCGGTGCAGGCTTATATTGGGCATATGAAACGTATCGCCGCCCTTGCCCTTGCCCTGTCCCTCGCCGCGCCCGTCGCACGGGCGCAGGAAGAGGACGAGCGCGGCCTGTCCCTGATGGAGCGGGGCGCGCAGCTTTTCATGGAAGGCATCCTGAGAGAAATGGAGCCCGCCATCGAGGAATTTCAGGGCTTTGCCGACGACATCGGCCCGGCGCTGCGCCAGTTCGCGCAGGAGATGGGGCCGAAGCTTGGCGAATTGCTGGACGAGGTCGAGGACTGGAGCGCCTACGAGGCACCCGAGATGCTGCCCAACGGCGACATCATCATCCGCCGCAAGCCCAACCACCCGATGACCCCGCCCGAAACGCCCACCGAACCGGCCCCGCAGATCGAGCTTTGAGCCCCGTGTCCGCCTTCGATGCCATCCGGGCGGTGGATTACACCGTGATCATCACCCGCGACCTTGCCGCGATGCGCGCCTTCTACGAGGATGTGCTGGGCTTCGCGCTGGAACGGGCATTGTCGGAGAACTGGCTGGAGTATCGCGTCGGCGGCACGATCCTGGCCCTGTCCGCGCCCGGCATGACAAGGGACGACGCCCCCGTTCCCGATGGGACGGCGGCGCTGCAACTGGCTTTCCGCGTGCCGGTCGCAGCGGTGGATGCCTGCGCGGCGGAACTGGTCGAGCGGGGTATCGCCATCGTCTCGCCCCCGACGGACAGGCCGTTTGGCCACCGCACGCTGTTCTTCCGGGACCCGGACGGCAATCTTCTGGAGATCTACGCGGAGATCTGAGGGGGCCGCCTCCGCGTCGATCTCGATCCGGAACCACTATGCGACCGCCGTGAGAGGAGGCGCGGGCGAGAGACCGGGCCTGATTTGGCGTCAGGCCCTACGGCGACCGCGGCGGCGCAGGAAGGCGAAGCCGCCGAGGCCGCTGATCAGAAGCATGGCGGGCATGGGTAGTGGGACAGGCGTCGGGACATCGCCAAGGGCTCCGATACCCCCCGTATCGGTCTCGCCCCAAGTGTAGCGCGGTCCGTGATTCGACGTCATGAACAGTACCGATGTGTATCCGCCTGTGGGAATTCCGGTGAAGCCCCACAGCACACCTTCGACGTCTCGCATGTCGGCGAAGAAGTTGTCGTTTTCCAGGTTCTGGTTGAGGAAGAAACTGTTGGCAGGCACGGCGCCGGCATCTCTGACAAGACCCGTGGTCAGGCCGTTCACAGCCGGTGCGCCGTCATCCGGCACATCCAGAGGAGGCGTTGGCGCATTCAAGCTGCCGACGGCGGTGCTTGTGCCGTCCATGTTCTCCGGCGTGCCGTCGATCGGCTGAGGCACCGCTTCATTGGTCTGGAACACGTGACCGGCAAAGTAACCGCCACTTGTAATGAGGTCGGACTCGACCGTCACCCCGAGACTGGCGAGCGCGTTGTCGATGCCGGATTCGGTGCGGGGATTTGAATTGACCACCTGGTACATGTAGACGAAATTAGCGGATGTATCGATTGAACCGACCGCATTGCCGTTGAAGCCGACCGCGCTGCTGAAGGCACTGCCAAAGAAGAGGTCGTCACTCCAATCTCCGTCAGTGTTGTGCCAAACGGAGAAGTTCGTTGTTGAATCACAGGTCGAGCAATCCTCGGAGAATACCGTGTAGCCGGTAAATGGCGACAGGGTTCCCGCCATGGCCGATGCCCCGCAGAACGAAGCAACCAGAGACACTGCTAGGACGCATGGTTTGGTCAGTTTCATCGGTTAGATCCCCCATTGAATTATGAGCTTTGGATCCCCCCGCCGAGGTGCTAAAATTCCCCTTCTGGTGGAAGAAATCAGCGATACGCACTAATAATTCTATCAAAGGTAGAAATTTTGGCAATCAAATTCATTGACCTTAGGTCAACTGGCTTGCGAGGAGCCCTTTAGTGAAGGCGTGCTTCTGTGAGACGTCCCAAGTGCTCCGCTCAGAAAAATGGGCACTCCCGGGCATCAGTTCGAACAAAAAGCTCTCGACAGGAAAGACATGGAAGCTTGTGACTGCCACGTTCACGGATACATGCGGCTCTTCATTCGGTTAGTCCGTTTCGTTTGTCCTAAGATCGCCTTGTGCCAGGACGCGGACGTGAATGCCGTAAGGCCCCCTATCAAGTCGGGCGTGTAGCGTTTCCGAAGCAAGCGGAAATGCATTGGCCGGTCCCTTCTATTGGAAAGGCGCTTTGGCCGGTAGTTTGAGCGGGGCCTAACCGCTCGCTCTGGGTGCTGATTGCCATGGTGTTTCAGCTACACGTGATCGCCCCAGATGCCGATGAGTTGCGACCTCGCAGCCTCCGTGCCTGACCTCTTGCTTCAACGGCCCGAGAAAGGCCTCCCTTAAGCTCAAGGAAGAGGGCTTCGTGCTTGCCAATCTGGTAGACCTTTGGTCCGACCGCCCTTTTCCGGCCTGTGTGGTGACCGGCCAATTCGTCAAAGGCCATCGAAAGGCGAAGAGAGTCCTTAACCCCTCCGAAAAACGCGGAAAACCCACCTTTCCCCAAAGGGACATCACCGTCAGTCGCCCTTGCGCGCCCTGATGGTCTTGATCTCCACCTCGGCCCCCAGCGAGGCCGCCAGCGAACTGAGCCGCGCCTCGGCAACCTCACCGAAAAGCGGCAGCATGTCCTGCGTCAAACGCAGCTCAAGCTTCTTCTTCTTCGCATACCAGCGCAGCTCGCCCCGGTCCTCTTCGGGGTTCATCCACAGCATCGCGCCAAAGCGCATGGCCTTGCCCAACACCTCCGCCTCGGCACGGGTCTTTTCGTCGACCATCTCGAACAGGTCCGAGAACCGCGAATTCTCGCGCTTGTTCGAATAGCGGTGCATCAGCGCCAGCCCCAGGAAGATACGCTCCGAATGCTTCAGCCCGCCAAGGTTCGCGCGCGTGGCGTTGTCGAAACAGACCTCGGCGCGGTAGTCAGGATGCGCGCGCCAGCTGACGTCATGCAAGAGACACGCCGCCTTGACCAGCCGCTTGCGCGTGGCGGGGGCGGATTTGAAAAGCGGCAGGATGAAATTGTAAAGCGTCTTGCCGAACCCGGGCATCCGCGCGTCCTTGGCCTCGGCAAAGCGACAGGCCTCAATCAGCGGATCGCGGTCGCGCAGGCGCTGGGGCATCTGCTCGTAGAGCATGCCTTCGCGGATGCCGTAGCTGGAAATGGCGATATCCTTGGGTTTGAAGGTCTTGACCAGCCGGCTCAGGACCTCCGCCGCGTAGGGCACCAGCGCCATCCGGGTGGATGACACGCCCGACAGGGCGCGCAGTTCCTCGGGGTCGGTCTTCTTGATGAATTTCACCGTGGCGCTCACCGCGCGCGGTGTCATGCGGTATTCGTGCAGCACGTGCAGAGGATAGCCCCGGCGCAGCATGTCGATCCGCGCAATCGCGCGCCATGATCCCCCCACAAGGAAAAGCCGGTCGCGCTGTGCGCCCATCTTTTCCTGCAGGCCTCCCATGACCTCTTTGATATGCGCCTGCCGCGCCTTGGCGCCGCCCTTCATGTCGCGCAGTTTCAGCGGCCCCAGTTGCGAGGACACGCGCCGCCCGACGCGACCCCCCGAAATCTCGGCCAGCTCCATCGAAGACCCACCGATGTCACAGACAAGGCCGTAAGCCCCCGGCCAGCCCAAGAGCACGCCCTGTGCCGACAGCCGCGCCTCTTCCTCGCCGTCGATCACCCAGATGCGCAGCCCCGTCTCGCGCATGACCTCGTCGCAGAATTCGCGCCCGTCGCTGGCATCGCGCACCGCCGCCGTGGCCACCACCGACAGCTCCGTCAGCCCCATGCCATCCGCGAGCTTCTTGAACCGCCGCATCGCCGAAAGCGCCCGCACGCGGCCTTCGGGCGACAGATGCCCCGTCTCCGACAGGCCAGAGCCCAGCGCGCACATGATCTTCTCGTTGTAGAAATAGGCAGGCGACCGCGCCGCCCCGTCAAAAACCACCAGCCGGACGGAGTTCGAGCCCACGTCCACCACGCCCACCCGCGCCAGCGCCCGCGCCGAGGGGTCCTGAAACAGCGGCTTGCCAAACAGCCCAAGGTCCGCGACGCCGGTTTCCGGTACGTCCGGGCGGATCAGCTCTCGTTGCTCGGTCATGCAGTCCCCGTGGCAGTCGCTTGGGCCGCAAGATGGGGCAGGGGGGCGGCGGGGTCAATGTTGAAGACACCCCCTACTGCTGCCAGCGTCCCCTTCGAGAAACGCGAAGGGCCCTTGCCGTCTTGCCGGGGACGCGTCGTTTCCGCTTCGGTCAATGCTACTTCAGGGGTACGCTGGGAGGTGTCTCCAACGGAAAAGAAAGGTCATCGCGATGGCGGACTGCGTGAAACTGCGACCCGGCGGCACCTATTCGGGCAAACAGGGTTTCGACTATTTCCAGGGGATCGCGAAAGAGACCGTCGGCAGTCAGGGCGTCTGCATGCACCTTCTGACGGTGCCGCCCGGTGGTCGTGCCAAGGCGCACAAGCACGAATCCCACGAAACCGCGATCTACGTGATCTCCGGCTCGGCCAAGATGTACTGGGGCGACAGGCTGGAGAACGTCATGGAGACCAACGCGGGCGACCTGATCTACATCCCGCCCAACACCCCCCATCTCCCGTTCAATGACGGTGACACCCCTGCGGTCGCGGTCATCGCGCGCACCGATCCGAATGAACAGGAAAGCGTTGTCCTGATGCCGGAACTGGAGGCGTTGGTGCCCGGTTGAGGGCCCGGGCTCGGATTGGGGCGGTGGCCGGTCGGTCGTGACGATCCGCGAGCGTCAGAAGCGCCGTGCCCAAAGCCCCTTCGATCAGCGGTCTGAAAAAACCCTTCCGCGATGCCGGTTGCGGCTACGTCCGGGGGACGGCTCTCGTTGCTCGGTCATGCAGGCCCCGTTGCAGTGGTTTGGGGCTCAAGATGGGCGAGGTGGGTTCACTGTTTGAACCGGCGACGGGGGAGGCTAATGTCTTTTCTGAGCCCAGTTTGCCCGATGTTGCGCTGTGGACGAATGACAGTACCGGGGTATTCGAGACATATCGTTCGTATCAGCAGCATAAGCCACTTGCCGCAAGGCACGTTGGTCCGCTTCGGGCTGCCTCCCTACATTCACCGTAATCGGCAAGGAGCTAGAAACCTAAACTATTCTGGAGGTTCCGGAGGGAAGAGTATATTTCCGGAGCCATGATCGACGCCAGACAATTTAACGACAATATTGTCGAACCGACACTTGCTGAGTTTGATACAGATTTTTCCTGTCTACGGCGTGCTTTCTTGGCTGTGGCTGTCGTTGATGCCCTTTCGGCGCAAATCTATGCACAGGCCGTAGAGAACAACATCAACCCATTCGACTTGCTAGGATGGCACAAATGTGGTGATCCGTCGGACCCAAATGACAGTATATTCAGGCATCGCATTGCCGAGAATTGCACTGGTTTCCGGATCATTCTAGACGTAGCAAAGGCTAATAAGCACGCCGTTTTGACGCGGGGAAAGCCGATGGTCGAACGAACAGATCAGATCGTATCACAATCAAAAGGTTATGGTCTTGGACGCTTTGGAGAAGGCCGATTTGGCGGCGTCGACCAGGTCATTGTTAGGTTTGATGACGGCGAAGAGATATATTTAGAACATCAGATTCTTGAAGCGCACCACACACTATTGAACCTACTTGATTTGCTAGAAAAACGCTTAGCTTAGCCCTTAGTACGTTCCGTCCTGAGGTCCGCTTTGAGCTGATGTTGTTGAAAAACTCTGCTTGAGCGAAGCGTGATCGGCTGATTCACTTGCCCTGAGGCAAGGGAGATCTGGCGA
>NZ_JBFNXX010000153.1:0-270 GCF_040811725.1 Sulfitobacter sediminis | reverse complement strand
GGGGCGGCCCGCGCCCCCCCCCCCGCCGCGGCCGCCCGCCCGCGCCGGGGCCCGGGGTGCCCGGCCTTCTGGGGGGGGGGGGGGGGCGGCCCCCCCCCCCCCGCCCCCCCCGGCCGCCCCCCCCCCCCCCCCCCCCCCCCCCCCCCCCCCCCCCCCGCCCCCCCGCCCCCCCGCCCCCCCCCCCCCCCGCCGCCCCGCCGCCGGGAGGGGCTGCCCCCCCCGCCGGGCCCCCCCTGTCGTCCGACAACCGGGATCCCGTCAGGGTTCCCG
>NZ_JBFNXX010000152.1:0-271 GCF_040811725.1 Sulfitobacter sediminis | reverse complement strand
GTCGAATGGGCGTACGGATGTGCTGACTTGTGGACCGAAAGAATCATCTGAGGACATTTTCTTGCTGATTTGTGGGATGTCCCAAGCAATTCTTCGTATAATTTGTCTTCATCAAATGATTGCCAGCGGGGGGAAGATGAATCCGATGTTTTCCTGATTCTTCGTCACAATCCGAGTTAATAATCAATCTATTATTATTTGGCAGTGTGCAGTGTAGCTGGAAAACAAATAACTAGTCATTATTAAATATTTGCTTAAATTCTAGCATTTA
>NZ_JBFNXX010000151.1:0-272 GCF_040811725.1 Sulfitobacter sediminis | reverse complement strand
ACCTGCCCGCCGGTCCGCGCCTGCGCTCCCGCCGCGGCCGCCCCCTCGGCGATGGGGGGGCGGACGGCGAGGGCCGGCGGGGCGCCGGGGGCGCCGGCGGGGGGCGGCGGGGGGGGGCGGGGGCCGGGGGGGGCCGGGGGGGGGGGGGCGGGGCGGGCGGGGGGGGGCGGGGGGGGGGGGGCGCCCCCACCCCCCCCCCCCCCCCCCACACAAAACCAAAACCCACCAACCACTAGGCGCCGGGGCAGAGACACGTGAAAGCAAGCACGGAG
>NZ_JBFNXX010000150.1:0-273 GCF_040811725.1 Sulfitobacter sediminis | reverse complement strand
GTCTTCTCCGTGCCTGTTTGCTGTTGGGTGCTGCCTGGGGTGCTGGTGGCGTCATCCTCTGCTACCCGGGTGCCTCGCTCTTGGGGGGGGGGGGGGCGGGGCCCCCCGCCGCGCCCCCCCCGCGCCGCGCCCCCCCCCCCCCCCCCCCCCCCCCCCCCCCCCCCCCCCCCCCCCCCCCCCCCCCCCCCCCCCCCCCCCCCCCCACCCCCCCCCCCCCCCCCACCAACACCCCCCACCCCCCCCCCCCCCCCCCCCCCCCCCCCCCCCCCCCCC
>NZ_JBFNXX010000015.1:0-102585 GCF_040811725.1 Sulfitobacter sediminis | reverse complement strand
CCGTCCTCCTTTGTGGATCATCGCAGACCCACCTTGGCACATAGATGCCGTCGGGGGGCGGTCACATCATCAAAGCCCACCGTCACCGTAATCGCCTCGCTCATCACCGGCGGGTCATGCGGCACGTGGTTCAGATCGCCCAAGAGCAGCCGCAGCGTATGCGTGCCTGCAGGCAGTTCCCGCGTCACCTGCGTCTGCCCGCCGCCGAAATGCACGATCTGGTCCGTCGCGGGCAGGCTCGTGTCCATTTCGAGCGTCGCGGGGTCGGTGTTGATCAGCAAATGATGGTGTCCGGTGTTCTCCACCTCGGTCCCGGCGGGGGCGACGCCCATGCCGGTCAGCCCGAAGACGATCGTTACCGGATTGCTCACGGTGGCCCCGTCAGCGGGCGAGATGATATAGGCCTGCGCGCCTTCGGGTGCGGCGCTGCGGTGGCCGTCGGCCATGGCGGTGCTGCCCAGCAGGATGGCGGCGCTGAGGATCGTGGCAAATCTCTTCATCGGTGTCTCCCTCTCGTGCGGCGATGATCGCCGCCCGGTTCAGGATAGCCCGCCCGCACCTTCCCGCATAGGTTTATTGCAAGGGCCTACTGCCCCAGCGCCTGCGCAAGGTCGTCCCGCAGATCGCCCACGTCCTCGATCCCCACCGACAGCCGCAAAAGCCCCTCCGGGATGCCCGTATGCGGCTCGATCGTGTGCCGATGCTCGACAAGGCTCTCCACCCCGCCAAGCGACGTCGCCCGGTGGAAAAGCCGCAACCGCCCCGCCGCCCTCAGTGCCGCCTCGGCCCCGCCCTTCACGACAAAGGACAGCAAGCCGCCAAAGCCCCCCGACATCTGCTTTGCGGCCAGCGCATGTCCGGGATGATCCGGCAGCCCCGGATACATCACACGCTCCACCGCCGGGTGGTCCGACAAATACTCCGCCAAAGCCTGCGCGTTCTGCGACATCCGCTCCATCCGCAGCGGCAGCGTCCGCATCCCCCGCGTCAGCAGCCAGGCCTCCATCGGCCCAAGCACCGCGCCCGCCATGTCGCGGTCCGCGCGGATCATGCCCCAGACCTCGCTGCCCGCATTCGCGACACAAAGCGCCCCCGCCAGCACATCCGAATGCCCGTTGATCCCCTTTGTCGCCGAATGCATCACGATATCCGCGCCATGGCGCAACGGCTGGCTCAGCACCGGCGAGGCCGCCGTGCTGTCGACCGCCAGCAGCGCCCCCACCCCGTGGGCCGCCGCCGCAGCGCCCGCGATATCGGTGATCCGCAGCCAGGGGTTCGACGGCGTCTCGATCCAGACCAGCGCGGGCCGATGGGCCTCGCAAGCCGCCTCCAAGGCGCCAAGGTCCGAGCACTCAATCTCATGCAGCGCGATCCCCCGACGCGCGCAGAAGTCCCTGATCCAGGCGGTGGTCCCCCAGTACATCTGGCTCTGCACCACGACGCTCGCCCCGTTCGGCAGGGTGCGGAACACCGCCGCGACCGCCGCCATACCCGAGGGGAACAGCAGGCTTTCCGCCGCCCCCTCCAGCCGCGACAGCAGACGCTCGGCCACCCGCACATTCTCATTATGCGAGCGCAGATAGACGTTCTCGGGATTGACCGGCGCGTAATCCTCGCCCCGCACAAAGGTCGTCGCCATGTGAATGGCGGGGGTCACGCCCGCGGTCTCGCGGTCCGTCGCACCCGCGGCCTGCGCGGCAATGGTGGCCGGGGCGTTGCGCGTCTGGTCTGGCTTGGTCACATCGGGGCTCGTTTCATGGCAAGGGTCGCGCCTTGCTACACCCGCCCCCCGGCACAGGCAATCGCCCTCAAGCCCGACCGCGCGACGTCACGCCTGCGTGACCGCCCGGACGCAAAGCTTGCACAACCGCGCCCGCGCCCCCACCCTGACACCAGCAGCATCGGAGACCCCATGCCCACCAAACGCATCACCTTCACCGGCCACGCGGGCGACACGCTCGCGGCACGCCTTGACCTGCCCGAGGGCCCGCACCTGGCCACGGCGCTCTTTGCCCATTGCTTCACCTGCGGCAAGGATATCCCCGCCGCCCGCCGCATCGCCGCACGCCTCGCGGGCATGGGCATCGCGGTCATGCGCTTCGACTTCACCGGGCTGGGGCATTCCGAGGGCGAATTCGCCAACACTTCCTTCACCTCCAACGTCGAGGACCTCATCGCCGCCTGCAAGCACCTCGACGCCGAGGGTCTGCCCCCCAGCCTGCTCATCGGCCACTCCCTGGGCGGTGCCGCCGTTCTCAAGGCGGCCAGCGAAATGCCGCAGATCAAGGCCGTCGCCACCCTCGGCGCGCCCTTCGACCCCGGCCACGTTGCGCACCACTTCGCCGACGCCCTGCCCGAGATCATCTCGAAAGGCGTGGCCGAAGTCTCCCTCGGCGGCCGCCCCTTCCAGATCGGCAGGGACTTCATCGAAGACATCGCCAAAGGCGCCCTGACCCCCGCCATCGCGAACCTCAAGGCCGCGCTTCTGATCATGCACGCCCCCCAGGACGCCACGGTCAGCATCGACAACGCCAGTGAAATCTTCCTCGCCGCCAAACACCCCAAAAGCTTCGTCACCCTCGACGACGCCGACCACCTGATCACCCGTGCGCGCGACGCCGAATACGCCGCCGAGGTCATCGCCACCTGGGCCAGTCGCTATCTCGACCTCAAGCCCCCCGCCCCGCCCCCCGGCGCACCCGAAGGCATCGTGCGCGTCTCCGAAGCCGACACGAACGGCTTCCTGCAGGACATCAACGCAGGCCCTTATCACCACGCGCTGGCGGACGAACCCAAGGCCTATGGCGGCACCAACCGGGGCATGTCCCCCTACGGCTTTCTCTCGGCGGGCCTCGGCGCCTGCACTTCGATGACAATCCGCATGTACGTCCGCCGCAAGGGCTGGCCGCTCGACCACGTCAGCGTCGACGTCAGCCACGACAAGGTGCACGCCCAAGATGCCGAAACCGGCAGCGGCGACAAGGTGGACGTCTGGCACCGCCGCATCCACCTGACCGGCGACCTCACCCCCGACCAGCGCCAACGCCTGATGGAGATCGCCGACAAATGCCCCGTGCACCGCACCCTCGAAAGGGTCTCGGAGGTCCGCACGGAACTGGTGCCCTGACCCCGCCCCTCTTTCTGGCCCTATAACGTCCCGGGGGAGTCAGCTTTGCTGACGGGGGCAGCGCCCCCAGCAACACCCGCCTGCCCTCGCCAAGGCCAACCCAAAACAGCACCACCTTGCCCTCGCCCCCGCCCCGGTCTATCCCCCGCCCCAGCACCCAACCGCAAGGACAAGGTAGAGCCGCATGATCCCCCGCTACTCCCGCCCCGACATGGTCGTCCTCTGGTCGCCCGAGACCAAGTTCCGCATATGGTACGAGATCGAGGCGCATGCCTGCGACGCCATGGCCGATCTGGGCGTGATCCCGCGCGAGAATGCGGACGCCGTCTGGAAGGCCAAGGACGTGGAATTCGACGTCGCCCGCATCGACGAGATCGAGGCGGTGACCAAGCACGACGTGATCGCCTTCCTCACCCATCTCGCCGAACACGTCGGTTCCGAAGAGGCGCGTTTCGTGCATCAGGGCATGACCTCATCGGACGTGCTTGACACCTGTTTCAACGTCCAGCTCACCCGCGCCGCCGACATTCTGATCGCCGACGTCGAAGCCCTGCTCGCCGCACTGAAGCGCCGCGCGATGGAGCACAAGATGACCCTGCGCATCGGCCGCTCCCACGGCATCCACGCCGAGCCTACCACCATGGGCCTCACCTTCGCCCGCTTCTACGCCGAGATGGACCGCAACCTCGCCCGCCTCAAGACCGCCCGCGACGAGATCGCCACGGGGGCCATCTCCGGCGCCGTCGGCACCTTCGCCAACATCGACCCACGCGTCGAGGAACACGTCTGCGCCAAGCTGGGCCTGAACCCTGAGCCGATCAGCACCCAGGTCATCCCCCGCGACCGCCACGCGGCCTTCTTCGCCACCCTCGGCGTCGTCGCCTCGTCCATCGAGAACGTCGCCATCGAGATCCGCCACATGCAGCGCACCGAGGTGCTGGAAGGGGCGGAGTTCTTCTCCATGGGCCAGAAGGGCTCCTCTGCCATGCCGCACAAGAAGAACCCGGTGCTGACCGAAAACCTCACCGGTCTTGCGCGCATGGTCCGCTCCGCCGTGATCCCGGCGATGGAGAACGTCGCCCTTTGGCACGAGCGGGACATCTCGCATTCCTCGGTCGAGCGGATGATCGGGCCTGACGCCACAATTACGCTCGACTTCGCGCTCGCCCGGCTGACCTCTGTCGTCGACAAGATGCTGATCTTCCCCGAAAACATGCTGGAGAACATGAACAAGTTCCCCGGCCTCGTGATGAGCCAGCGGGTGTTGCTGGCGCTCACGCAGGCCGGTGTCAGCCGAGAGGACGCCTATACCTACGTGCAGCGCAACGCGCTCAAGGTCTGGGAACACCGCAGCGATTTCAAGGAGGAGCTGCTGGCCGACCCGGATGTGACCGCCGCCCTCAGCCGTGAGGAGATCGAGGAAAAATTCGACCTCGGCTATCACACCAAGCATGTCGACACGATCTTCAAACGGGTGTTCGGAGAATAGCCTGCCCACACCGGCTGGCAGGTGCCAGTGCTGAAGAAACAGACAAAATCCGCCCCCGCCGCGACACAATCTGTCGCAGCGTCACCCGGAATGTTTGAAATCCTGCGCAATCGGTGTACCTTCGATCCATCAACCGAAAGGAGACGGACCATGAAGATCAAGACCCTAGCGATTGCCCTGGCCCTGACCGCCGCGCCCGCGCTGGCCTATGCGGAAGGCTGCAGCTACGGCAAGCAAAAGCAGGCGATGTCCTGCGCCGCAGGCACCGTATACGACAGCGCCTCCAACAGCTGTCTGCCCGTCAACACCTGAGACGGCCAAGCACAGACGAATACCATTGGCGCAGACCTGCGATGGTCTGTGCTTTTTCATTTCAGGCGGATGTCCGCCCGCGCAACGCCGTTCACGCCTACGTGTAAAAGTTGCATTCCGGCTTGGCGTATTTTTCAAGTAAGCTATTTCTCAAAGCATCCATCAGGAGATGACCGATGAAAAAACTCATACTGGCCTCAGCGCTTGCCCTGCCCTTTGCCGCAACAGCCGCGCTTGCGGCGGGCGGCGGCAACGAGACCGCCCCGCCCAAGCCCAAGTGCGAGGAAGGCAAGATCTATGACAAAAAGACCAAGACCTGCGTGAACGCACAGGACAGCAATCTCGATATCGACAGCCTCTACGAGAACCTGCGCGAACTGGCCCACGCAGGCCGCTATGACGACGCGCAGACGGTGCTCGCGCAGATGCCGCAGGACGATGACCGGACACTGACCTACCTCGGCTTCACCAGCCGCAAGATGGGCCAGATGGATCTGGCCATGACCTATTACGAACGCGCGCTCGCAGTGAACCCGGCCAACGTGCTGGCACGCTCCTACATGGGCCAAGGCTTTGTCGAGCAGGGGAAAATCCAGCTTGCCCTTGCCCAGCTGCACGAAATCCGTGCTCAGGGCGGCAGCGGCACCTGGGCCGAAACCTCGCTGCGCAATGCCATCGCGACGGGACGCACCTACAGCTACTGATTTCAACCTTTCTTCATCTTTGCCCGGCATAACACCTTGGCGTCACGGGGGCTTGGCAAAGATGAACGACATGGTGCCGATGCAGGGTTTCGCGCCGCTTCCCGGGTTGCCGGGGGGCGGCGCTTCTTCTGCGGGGCTGAGCCGCCGGGCCAAGGCGGCGATCATCGTGCGGCTCTTGCTGAACGAAGGCGCTGATATCCCGCTTGAGGAATTGCCCGAGGAGTTGCAGGTCGTGCTGACCCAGCAGATGGGCCAGATGCGCCTTGTTGACCGCGACACGCTGAGCGCGGTGGTCGAGGAATTCGCCAGCGCGCTTGAGGGGGTGGGCCTGTCCTTTCCGCCCGGGATCGCGGGCGCGCTCGACGTGCTCGACGGCAAAATCAGCCACCAGACGGCAGCGCGCCTGCGCAAGGAGGCGGGCGTGCGGCAGTTCGGCGATCCCTGGAAGCGGATTTGCGAACTGGGGCCCGAGGCCCTGCTGCCGGTGCTGGAGAGTGAGAGCATCGAGGTCGCCGCTGTGATGCTGTCGAAGCTGCCTGTCGGGCTGGCCGCCGATCTTCTGGGGCGGCTGCCGGGGCCGCGCGCGCGGAAGATCACCTATGCCGTCTCGCTCACCACCGCCGTCACGCCCGAGGCGGTGGACCGCATCGGACTGTCCCTGGCCACGCAACTCGTCGCCCAGCCCAAGCGCGCCTTCGACGCAGGCCCCGTGGAGCGGGTGGGTGCGATCCTGAATTCCTCGAGCGCGCTGACCCGCGACGACGTGCTGACCGGGCTCGATGAGACCGACCAGGGCTTTGCCGACGCGGTGCGCAAGGCGATCTTCACCTTCGGCAACATCCCAGCACGCATTGCCCCGCGCGATATTCCCCGCATCCTGCGTGAGGTGGACCAGAACCGGCTGGTCATCGCGCTGGCCGGGGCCGAGGCGGCGGGCTTTGCCGCCTCGCGCGACTTTATTCTGGAAAACATGTCAGGCCGCATGGCCGACCAGCTGCGCGAGGAAATGGAAGCAGCGGGCAGGGTCAAAACCGCCGATGTCGAGGACGCCATGTCCGAGGTCGTGGCGACCATCCGCGAGATGGAGCAATCGGGCGACCTGTTGCTGGTGGTGGACGAGGACGATCTGGAGAGCTGAGGCGCACGTCTTGTTGCTGCGCGGCCCAGCGGCTATGTCTGGCGGACATTTCTCAAGTCATTGGTCCAGATGTCAGAACAATCCGCCCTCGACGATCCGCACGCGCAGCCCGCGCGCAAGCTGGGGGATTTCCTGACCAACGCCCTCATCGTGGGGATCATCCGGCTCGCGCTTGCCCTGCCCTATGCGCTGCGCGTGCGTTTCGTCGGCTGGATCGTGGAGCGGATCATCGGCCCTGTCGCAGGCTACAAGCGCCGCGCCTTGCGCAACCTCGAAATGATCTGGCCCGATCTGCCCGAAGCCCGGCGGGCCGAGATCGCCACGCGCTGTCTCAACAACGTCGGCCGCACCTTTATCGAGAATTACTCCGCCCGCGCCTTCCCGCGCCGCATGGCCAAGGTCACCCCCCACGGTCCTGGCGCGCAGGCGCTCGAAGAGGCGGTGGCCGAAGGGCGTCCGGTGATCCTCGTGACCGGTCATTTCGGCAATTACGAGGCCACCCGCGCCGCACTGGTGGCACGCGGGTACGACATCGGCGGCCTATACCGTGAAATGAAGAACCCCTATTTCAACGCCCATTACGTCAAGACCATGGAAGCCTTCGGCGGCCCGGTCTTTCCCCAAGGCAGGCGCGGCACGGCGGGTTTCGTGCGGCACCTCAAGGGCGGCGGCCAACTGGTGCTGCTTTTCGATCAGCACGTGCAGTATGCGCCGATCCTCGATTTTCTGGGCGAACCCGCGCGCACGGCGCTTTCAGCGGCGGAACTGGCGCTGCGCTACGACGCGCTTTTGATCCCCTTCTACGGCATCCGGCAGGCGGACGGGCTCAATTTTGAATGCGTGCTCGAGGCCCCGGTGCCCCATACGGACGCCACAACCATGACGCAGGCCCTCAACGACAGCCTTGCGGCGCGGGTGCGCGAGATGCCCGAACAATGGTTCTGGGTGCACCGCCGCTGGCGGGCGGACGAACCGTAACGCCCGGACCTCAAGCGTAAAAAGTTAGAGGAAGTCTCTCAGCGCAGCCGCGCAGCCGCGACGATAGGCCCGACCCGGTCATGCTGCAGGATCACGACGACTGGCTTGTCGCCCGTCACCTCCGCCGTCATCTCCAGCGGTCCGGTCCCGTCCCATTCGCCCAGAACCGTCCAGCCTTCGACGATATTGGCATAATCCAGCGTCTTGCCCGCGTTCTCGCCCCGCTTGATCTTGGTCGAGGCCAGCGGCGTATAGCGCAGCATATGCACCGTCACGGGTGCCTCGATCTGCCCCAAAGGCATAGCCTCGATCCGCAGGCTGTCACCCTCGCGGGCAAGGCTCAGGCTGGCACCCGCAGATTGCCGGGCATGGTCGGTGATGGCTTTAGACAGCTTCATGGGCTTTGCACCGACAATATCCGTCACACCGCCCACAATCATCTCGGGCGTATAGACGGAATTGCGGTTGCCCCGCGCCGCGTAGGCGCGCTGGCGGTCGGCATGGCGGGGATTGCCAAATGGATCGGCCCAGCCGATGTAGTCCCAGTAATCCACGTGCAGCGCCAGCGCGATCACATCGTCACGCGCGGCAAGTTCATGCAGCATCGCGTCCGCAGGCGGGCAGCTCGAACAGCCCTGCGAGGTGAAAAGCTCGACCACGACAGGCGTGTCCTGCGCCCTGAGCGGCGCGGCAAGGCCGATCACGGCGGCAATAAGCGCAATGGTAATATGCTTCATATGATTCCGACTGATCGCCTTTGTGGTGGTCCCCCGTCTATCCTTCCAAGTCACGCTTGACCAATCAAGGTTTGTTGAAAGCGATGTCATCTGGCGTGTTCCCCTTCAATTTCTGTACACCATGGTATACAAAAAGCGTGAAAACCCACGAATGGTGGTTGATCCGCGCCTGCGACGGTGGCATTGAAGCGCCAAGATCAGCGATCCAACAGACCTTGAAAGGGAGCCTCCCATGACGATCCAAGTCGGTCAGGACACAGCCAAGACACGCAAGACACTTTCCGCAGGCGGCACTTCCGTCGCCTACTACTCGATCCCCGCCGCGCAAGAGGCCGGGCTTGGCGATTTCTCCAAGCTGCCCGCCGCACTCAAGGTGGTGCTTGAGAACATGCTGCGCTTCGAGGATGGCAAGACCGTCACCGTGGACGACATCAAGGCCTTCGCCGAATGGGCGCAGAAGGGGGGCAAGAACCCACGCGAGATCGCCTATCGCCCCGCCCGCGTGCTGATGCAGGACTTCACCGGCGTGCCGGCGGTCGTGGACCTTGCCGCGATGCGCGACGGGATCGTCGCCCTGGGCGGTGACGCGGAAAAGATCAACCCGCTGAACCCCGTCGATCTTGTCATCGACCACTCCGTGATGATCGACGAATTCGGCAACCCCCGCGCCTTCCAGATGAACGTGGACCGCGAATACGAGCGCAACATGGAGCGCTATACCTTCCTCAAGTGGGGTCAGAAGGCGTTCAACAACTTCCGGGTGGTGCCCCCCGGCACCGGCATCTGCCACCAGGTGAACCTGGAATACCTCGCCCAGACCGTCTGGACCGACAAGGACCAGAACGGCCAAGACGTCGCCTACCCCGACACGCTGGTCGGCACCGACAGCCATACCACCATGGTCAACGGCATGGCCGTCCTCGGCTGGGGCGTCGGCGGGATCGAGGCCGAGGCCGCGATGCTGGGCCAGCCGATCTCGATGCTGATCCCAGAAGTCGTCGGTTTCGAGCTGACGGGCGAGATGATGGAAGGTACCACCGGCACCGACCTCGTGCTGAAAGTGGTGGAGATGCTGCGCGAGAAGGGCGTGGTGGGCAAGTTCGTGGAATTCTACGGCTCGGGCCTCGACAAGCTGCCACTCGCGGACCGTGCCACTATCGCCAACATGGCCCCGGAATACGGTGCCACCTGCGGCTTCTTCCCGATCGACAACGAAACCCTGCGCTACCTGCACACCACCGGCCGCGATGAGGCGCGTATCGCGCTGGTCGAAGCCTACGCCAAGGAAAACGGCATGTGGCGCGACGCGGATTACGCGCCGGTGTACACCGATACCCTCAGCCTCGACATGGGCACCATCGTGCCCGCCATCTCCGGCCCCAAGCGCCCGCAGGACTACATCGCGCTCGACAAGGCGGCGAAGGCGTTCAGCGACTACGTTAGAGGCGTGCGCGAGGGCAAGGATGCCTCGATGAAAGAGGAAATCCGCTGGGAAGGAGAAGGCGGCCAGCCCGAGCCGCAGGAGATCCCCGGTGACGAGGGCCACCACCAGCGCGGTTACGTCAAGACGGACGACGGCCACTACCAACTGCACGACGGCTCCATCGTGATCGCCTCGATCACCTCCTGCACCAACACGTCGAACCCCTATGTGATGATCGGCGCGGGCCTCGTGGCGCGCAAGGCGCGTGAAAAGGGCCTCACCCGCAAGCCCTGGGTCAAGACCTCCCTCGCCCCCGGCTCGCAGGTGGTTTCGGCCTATCTCGAGGCCGCTGGACTTCAGGACGACCTCGACGCCATCGGCTTCAACCTCGTGGGCTACGGCTGCACCACCTGCATCGGCAACTCCGGCCCGCTGGAGGCCCCGATCAGCAAGGCTATCAACGATTATGACCTGATCGCCACCTCTGTCCTGTCCGGCAACCGCAACTTCGAAGGCCGGATCAGCCCCGACGTCCGCGCCAACTACCTCGCCTCCCCGCCGCTGGTGGTGGCCTATGCGCTGGTGGGTGACATGAACGTCGATCTGGCGAACAGCCCGCTGGGCCAGGACAAGGACGGCAACGACGTCTACCTCAAGGACATCTGGCCCTCCCAGGCCGAGATCGCCGAGCTGGTCGAAAAGACCGTGACGCGCGAGGCGTTCCAGACCAAATACGCCGACGTCTTCAAGGGCGACGAGAAATGGCAGGGCGTCGAGACGACCGAGGCCAAGACCTACGACTGGCCGCCCCAGTCGACCTACGTCCAGAACCCGCCCTACTTCCAGGGCATGTCGCCAGAGCCGGGTGTGATCACCAACATCGAGGGCGCGCGCGTCCTTGCGGTGCTGGGCGACATGATCACAACCGACCACATCAGCCCTGCCGGTTCCTTCAAGGACACGACCCCCGCCGGACAGTACCTTGTAGAACGTCAGGTGCCGGTGCGCGAGTTCAACTCCTACGGCTCGCGTCGCGGCAACCACGAGGTGATGATGCGCGGCACCTTCGCCAACATCCGCATCAAGAACGAGATGCTGGATGGCGTCGAGGGCGGCTATACCCTCGGGCCGGACGGCAAGCAGACCTCGATCTTCGACGCTGCCATGGCCTATCAGGAACAGGGCACGCCGCTGGTGATCTTCGGCGGCGAGCAGTACGGCGCGGGGTCGTCGCGTGACTGGGCCGCCAAGGGTACGGCGCTGCTGGGCGTCAAGGCCGTGATCGCGGAAAGCTTCGAGCGTATCCACCGCTCAAACCTTGTCGGCATGGGTGTCATTCCCTTCGAGTTCACAGGCGGCGACACCCGCAAGTCACTGGGCCTGAAGGGCGACGAGACCGTCTCCATCTCCGGCCTCGACACGATCAAGCCGCTGCAGGAAGTGCCCTGCACGATCACCATGGGCGACGGGTCGGTGAAGGAGATCATGATCAAGTGCCGCATCGATACGGCGATCGAGATCGAATACATCGAACACGGCGGCGTGCTCCACTACGTGCTGCGCGATCTGGCCAAGGGCGACGCCATCGCGGCGGAGTAAGGCCTCCGACTTGAAACAATCCGATGCCCTCGCTGCGCTGCGCAGCGAGGGCATCTTGTTTTTCTAAAAAAGTAATCGGAACCCTTAAGCCTTTGTTAACCAATATTTTGAAGGGTTATCCCGGCGAAAGAAAACAAAGGAAACGTCATGGCCCTGTCTACCCAACAACAAATGCTTGTGGAGCAACGGGTGACGAACGAAAGCAAGTCAGCCGTCGTCGCCTATCTTTTGTGGTTCTTTCTGGGTGGTCTGGGGGCGCATCGGTTCTATCTTGGCCGCAGCGGATCTGGCATCGCGATGCTTGTCCTTTTTGTTTTGGGCTGGCTCACGCTGGCTGTCGCAGTCGGACTTTTCCTGCTAATCGCGGTCGGCATCTGGCTGCTCGTCGATGCATTCCTGATCCCCGGCATGGTCGACAACCTGCGGCACGGCACGCGGCAGCAGGCAACCAACGAACTGCTGGCCATGGGTGGCGATTAATCTCCAAACACGAAAGCATCCGGTGGACCTTCCGCACCAGACCTCGCAAACTAGGTTTGCAGTGGTTCAGCGAGGGGAAAGCTTATGCGGCATGTGGCACTGGTCACCGGAGGCACCCGTGGCATCGGACGCGCCATCGTGGAAGAGCTTGCCACGGACCACGACGTCGCGCTGACATGGCGCAGCACGCCTCCCGATGCGCTTATCGCCAAGCTGCCCGAGGCCCTGGCCATCGAGATCGACCTGACCGCACCTGATGCGGCCGATCAGATCGTGGTACAGGTCATCCGCCGCTTCGGCCGAATCGACGTAATTGTCAACAACGCGGGCGCTCTACTGACCGACGATCAGGACGCGGGCCAGAACTTCGCGGTCAACGTAGCCGCCCCCCGTGCCCTGCTGGACGCGGCCTTGCCGCACCTTCAGCGCGGCGCGAGCGTGATCAACATCTCTTCGGTCAACGCAGTGCTGCCCGCAATGGGCGCTGTCTCCTATTCGGCCAGCAAGGCCGCGCTCGACACCTGGACGCGCGGGATGGCCAAGACACTTGGACCGAGGGGCATCCGCGTGAACGGGATTGCGCCGGGGGCCATCGAGCGCGTGGAGAGCCCGCGCCCGCCTGAACTGGTCAAAGCCTTCGTGGAGATGACGGCCCTGGGACGTTCCGGCGTGCCGGTGGACATCGCTAAGGTGGTGCGGTTTCTGGCATCGGACGCCGCGGGTTTTATTTCGGGAGAGACGATTACCGTTTCGGGTGGCTATCGGCTGTAAGCCCTGATTAGTCTTGCGTCTCCATCGCCTTGCGGAACGCGGGCAGGAACCGCTGTTCGTAATCACTGCCCACAAGCGGCCCCGCAAAGCGGAAAAGTACGGTTCCGTCACCGTCAAGAATGAATGTCTCGGGCGGCGCGGTGACACCCCAGTCAATCGCCGTCCGCCCCTGCGGGTCAAACGCCACGCCCTTGAAGGGATTGTCGTCGTCGATCAGGTACTTCCGCGCGTTCTCGGCCTTGTCCTTGAAGTTGATGCCGATGATCGGCACCCCCTCGGCGGCCATCTCCAAGAGCTTGGGGTGCTCCGCCCGGCAGGGCGGGCACCAGCTGGCCCAGAAGTTCACCAGCGTCACCTCGCCGCTGGCCAGCATCTTGGGCGAGGCGGGCGGAAAGCCGTCGAGCGTGCCTTCGGGCAAGCCCGGCGCGGGCTGGCCCACCAGTGTCGAGGGCAGCCCCTCGGGGTCCTCGCGGAACATCCCCACGGCGGCCAGCAGCACGAACGCCAGAAAGATCAGTGGGGGTGCCACCATGAGCGGCGAGACCTTAGCCATCCTTCTTCGCCTCCGCCTCGACTTGCTTCAGCGCCGCACGGGCCGCACGGCCCCGGCGCAGGGTTAGCAGGATCAGAGCGGCCAGCAACACCAGCGAGGCCGCGTAGGCCGAGAGCACCTCGACCGCGTATTTCCCTAGATCCGGCATCTAAAACTCCCGCTCCATCCGGACGCGAAGTGCCTGCGCGCGGCGCAGGCGAATTTCGGTGCCAGTGCGGTACAGCACCAGCGCAAGGAACAGCAGGCCAAAGCCGATCATGCTGATCAGCAGGGGATACCAGAAGACATCGGCAACGCTGCGTTCACCCGTTGCCACGGGGATCGACGTCCCTTGATGCAAACCCTGGTTCCAGAATTGCACGGCGTAGCGCGACAGCACCGCAAATACCGAGCCCACAAGGCAGAGGATCGACGTGAGGTCTGCGGCGGTATCGGGGTCCTCGATCGCCTCCCACAGGGCGATATAGCCGAGATAGAAGAGGAAGAGGATCAGGAAGGACGTGAGCCTCGGGTCCCAGGCCCACCAGGTGCCCCACATCGGCTGGCCCCAGATCGCGCCGGTGACAAGGGCGATCAGCGTCATCACCACGCCCACGGGCGCCGCCGCTTTGGCCGCCAGCGCGCTCACGTGGTGACGGCGAATGAGCCAGATCAGCGAGGTGACCAGCATCATGAACCAGGCGTTGATCGCCATCAACGCGGACGGCACATGCAGGTAGATGATCTTGACGGTCGAGCCCTGACGGAAATCGTCGGGCGTGCCGAAAAACCCCCAGAGCAGCCCCACCACGACGCAGCCCCCGGCGGCGACCCAGAGCACGGGCTGCACTTTGGCGCTGAGCGCCAGGAACTTGACGGGGTTGGCGTAGGACCAGATCGACATGAGGGCTATTTAATCGGGCTTCGGGGTGGTCTCAATGGGCAAAGCGCCGCAATCGGCACCACGGCCTCAGGCAAGACGGTCACCATCCTACCGCAACCCCCGCCGCAGCACCGCCGCACTGGCAAAGGGCATGAGCGCGATGGTCGCCATGGTGATCCCGCCGAGCATCAAGAGCGGCGTCGCCACCTCCATACCGCCCGCCCCGCGCCGCGCGGCCTCGGCCCCGAAGATCAGCGTCGGCACGTAAAGCGGCAGCACCAGTAGCGACAAGAGCAGCCCGCCCCGCTTGATCCCGACGGTCAGCGCCGCCCCGAAGGTGCCGATCACCGACAGCGCGGGCGTGCCGACCGCCAGTGAGACAACAAGCCAGCCATAGCCCTGGGGCGGCAGGTTCAGCAGCACCCCCAGCACCGGCGATGCCAGCACCAGCGGCAGGCCCGTGGTCAGCCAATACGCCAGCGCCTTGACGGTCACCGCCGCCTCCAGCGGCAGTGGTGCCGTCACCAGCAGATCGAGCGTCCCGTCCTCGTAATCGAGCGCCAGCAGCCGGTCGAGCGACAAGAGGCACGCCAGCAACGCCCCAAGCCACAGCACACCCGGCGCGATGGACGACAAGAGCGCCGGCGACGGCCCGACGCTGAAGGGCACCAGCGTCACGACAATCAGGAAAAACGCCAGCCCAAGGCCAAATCCCCCGCCCGCCCGAAAGGCAAGCCGCAGGTCGCGCAGCAAGAGCGCGATCACAGGAACGCCTCGTCGCTGGCGCCGACGCGGGCGGTGGTCTTGGCGCGGAAGGGCGTGATATCCAGCACCTCGGCCTCTAGCCCGAGGTCGATGTGCGTCGCGATCAGCGCCGATCCACCCCGCCCCAGATGCGCCCGGACGGCAGCGGCGAACATCCCCACGGCCTCGGTATCGAGCGATACGGTCGGCTCGTCCAGCACCCAGACCGGACAGCCCGTCACCAGCAGCCGCGACAGGCCCAGCCGCCGCTTCTGCCCCGCCGACAGCGTTCCCGCCAACCGGTCCGCCAGGGGATGCAGGCGGTAGGCGTCCAAGGCGGCCGTGATGTCGTCATGGCCAAAGACCCGCGCCCAGAAGGTGAGGTTCTCGCTCACGCTCAGCATGGCCTTGAGCCCGTCGGCATGCGCCGCATAGGCGATACGGTCCTCCGCCCCGGTGATCTCGCCCTCCAGCGCCGGTTGCAGCCCGGCGATCGTGCGCAGGAGCGTCGTCTTTCCCGCGCCATTCGGGCCCCTCAGGATCAGTGCCGCGCCGGGGGCCAGCGTGAAACTGAACCCCGTCAGCACCGGCACGCCGCCACGGGCCAGCGTCAGGTTTGTGGCACTCAGCGTCATCGCGGACGGATCAGACGGGGATCAGGGCCAGCGCGACCCGGCGGCCCTCGCTCAGCAGGACGTTGTAGGTGCGGCAGGCGGCGGGCGATGCCATCGCCTCGACGCCGATGCCTGCCGCCTGCAGCGTGTCGAGCAATGCATCGGGCAGATGGGCAACATCCGCCCCGGTGCCCACGAAAAGCACGTCGATATGCCCGGCCAGCGCGACCAGCGGATCAGCATGATCCAGTCCGGACCACCTCTGCGTGCCCGTCGGCCCCGTGATAACCGGCCCTTCGATCACCGCGCCACCGATCCGGAAAAACCCCGGACCGTAGCCCTCGACAGGCTGGGAATCGTTAAAGACGATCTCGTTCAGGTGCATGTCTCATCCCTTCTCGGCGCTGGCGGGGTGACGATAACCGATCCCGTGGCCGGGCAACAGACCGGGCCGTGCGGACCGGCCCGGCACCCTTCAGGCGTCGATATTGGCGTATTGGTTGCCCGCATTGGCGTCGGGCTTGGACCAGTCCCGTTTGACCCCGAGGTAAAGCAGGATCGCCGTGGCCACGAAGATCGTGGAATAGGTCCCCACGATCACCCCCCAGATCATCGCAAAGACGAAACCCCGGATCACGTCGCCGCCCAGCACGAAAAGTGCCAGCAAAGCGATCAGCGTCGTCACCGAGGTCATGAAGGTCCGGCTCATCGTCTCGTTGATCGACAGGTTCAGCACCTCCTTGAGGTCGCGTTTCTTGTATTTTCGCAGGTTCTCCCGCACCCGGTCGAAAATGACCACGGTATCGTTCAGCGAGTAGCCCACGATCGTCAGAAGGGCCGCGATGATCGCCAGGTCGAAACGGATCTGTAGCTCCGAAAACACACCGATGGTCAGGATCACGTCATGCACCAGCGCCAGGATCGCGCCCACGGCGAACTGCCATTCGAACCGCAGCCAGATATAGACCAGCACCGCCGCGATGGCGGCCACCACGGCGATCACCGCCGTCTGTATTAACTCGCCCGACACCTTCGGTCCCACGGATTCGACCGAGGTAAACTTGATGTCCGGCCGGATCTCGCGCAGCACCGCCTCCACCGCCGCGATGGTCTCGGCCGACACGGCCTCCTGGTCGTCCTGCGCCTGGATGCGGATCATCGCGACGTTCTGATTCTCGCCAAAGGATGGGTCGAAGACCTCCGTGATCGAGATATCGCCAAGGTTCAGCACATCCATCTGCGCCCGAAAGGCGGCCACGTCCACCGGACGCGGGCTTTCGGTGCGGATCGTCGTACCGCCGCGGAAATCGATGCCGAAGTTGAGCCCCTGGATCATGAACGAACCGAAGGCCACGATCATCATCAGCCCGGAAATCCCCAGCCAGAGCTTCCAGCGGTTGAAGAAGTCGAAGTTGGGCGCTTCCTTGAACAGACGCAAACGCATGGGGCTATACCTCTATCGTCTTGGGCCGCGCCCGTTCGAACCAGATGGCGATCATCAGCCGGGTGACGTAGATCGCCGTAAAGACCGAGGTGACGATGCCGAACCCGAGGGTGATCGCAAAGCCGCGCACCGGCCCGGACCCCATCATGAAGAGGATCACAGCGGTGATGAGCGTCGTGAGGTTCGCGTCGATGATCGCCGACAGCGCCTTTTCGTAACCAAGCGAGATCGCCCGTGACGGGCCCTTGGCGGTTTTCAGTTCCTCCCGGATACGCTCGAAGATCAGTACGTTGGCATCGACCGCCATACCGACGGTCAGCACGATACCCGCGATGCCCGGCAGGGTAAGCGTCGCCCCCACGAGGCTCAAAAGGCCAAAGATCATCGCGACGTTAATGATCAGGGCGATGTTGGCGAAGACCCCGAAAAGCCCGTAGCTGATGAACATGTAGAAAAGGACGGCGGCAAAGGCCACGATGGTCGCCACCTTGCCCGCATCGATGCTGTCCTGACCCAGTTCCGGCCCGATGGTCCGTTCCTCGAGGAAATCCAGCCCCGCGGGCAGCGCGCCCGCGCGCAGCAGGATCGCGAGGTTGGTCGATTCCTCCACCGTGAAGTTGCCGGTGATGATGCCGGATCCGCCCGGAATATGGCTCTGGATCGTGGGCGCGCTGATGACCTCGTCATCGAGCACGATGGCAAAGGGCGCCCCGATGTTCTCGGCGGTGTAGTCTCCGAACTTGCGCGCGCCCGAGGTGTTGAAGCGGAAGTTGACCGCCGGGCGGCCGTTCTGGTCAAAGGAGGGCTGCGCATCGACCAGCTCTTCTCCGGTCACCACGGGGGCGGCTTCCAGCGTGTAGAATGTCCCGGGCTCGTCGATCGACGGCACGAGCTTGTTGCCGATGCCGGGATTGGCGTTCTGGTCTGTCCCCCGGCTTACCACCGGGTTGAAGGTCAGCTGCGCCGTGGTGCCGATGATCTCCTTCAGCTCCGCCGCCGATCCGATGCCCGGCACCTGGATCAGGATGCGGTCCGCGCCCTGGCGCTGGATCGTGGGTTCCCGCGTGCCGACCTCGTCGATCCGCCGGCGGATGATCTCCAGCGATTGCTGCATCGTGCGCTCGTCCGTCGCTTGCCGCTCGGCCTCTGACAGGGTGACGATCAGAACGCCCGCGTCGCCGCGCACGTCGATGTCCGTGGCCCCCGCCCCGGTGAGCGTCGGCACGGGCCGCGCAAGGCCGCGTACGATCTCCAGCGCCTGCGGCATCACCTCGGGATCGTTCAGCCGCACCCGCAGTTCGTCCGGCGCAGACTCCTGTCGCCGTACGGGCGTCAGGCTCCGCAGCGCATCCCGCACCTCTGGCCATTGCGCCTCCATCCGGGTGGCATAGACATCCTCGACCCGCACCTCGGCCAGCAGATGCGCCCCGCCCCGCAGATCGAGCCCCAGGTTCACCAGCCCCGACGGCATCCACTCCGGCCAAAGCGCCCGCTGCTCTTCCAGCTCGGGCGTGGACCCGGACAACTCGATCGCCTTGACCGCATCGTTGTGCTGCTCGACCGGCGCATAGAACGCGTTGGGCAGCGCCAGCCACAGACCCGCCACGCAGGTCAGCACGATCATTATCCGTTTCCACAGATCAATCTGAAGCATGTCTGGCCCTCTCTGCGGCCCTGATCGGAGGGTTTACTTCGCCGGTTCCGTCTTGGAGACGACCGTAGCGATCGTCGACTGGATCACGCGGACCTTGACGCCATCGGCGATCTCGACCTCGATCTCGCCGTCGTCCTTGACCTTGACGACCTTGCCGATCACCCCGCCCTGCGTGACCACCTGATCCCCGCGCCGCAGTGCTGCGACCATGGCCTGATGTTCCTTGACCTTCTTCTGCTGCGGACGGATCAGCAGGAAATACATGATCGCAAAGATCAGGATGAGGGGAATAAACTGTTCAATACCGCCCATGGTGTGCGTCCTTTTTCGGTAGTCTCGCAGGGCACGTCACGGCCCTCTTTCGAAGTTTGGCAGAACCTATGCGCGGGGGGGCATGGGCGCAAGGTGGAAAGGGGATTTTGGCTGGACAGGGTGACGCGGGGCGGTAGTCTCGGATAGGTTGAGCGCGGGAGGGCAGATGCAGACAGTGAGCGTGGAGATACCGCTGTTCTGGCTGGGGGTGGCGGGAATAGCGCTGGCGAGCTTCTTGGTCGGTGCCCTGTTGCTGCTACAGCACGACGAGCGTGGTTCGCCCATGGAGCGCTTGCAGAAGCGCTTGGGCTTGGAAACAGCAAACGGCGGAATCTTCTTCATTGGAATGATCTTCTGGATGTTCCTGTTTCTGCTGCTTTTCTTCGGTTTAGCTTTGCTTATTGTCGATACACTTAGGTTCGCTTCTCCTTCGACGACAATTGCAGTGACAGATTGGCGGTTTACGCTCGCGAAAATGGCTGCGTTAACCGCTGTTCTCGGGGCGGTTGTAGCATTCCCCTTGACCTTAATACGCATTGGCTTGACCCGACAGGACGTCTACCTGTCAGAGCAGGGTTTGATCACCGATCGGCTGAATAAAGCCGTTGAAGGTCTGGGGGCAGAGAAACAATCCTATCGCATGGGCCGGGACCTGAGCTATGTAACGGCTGGAAAACTTTACAGGGAATTTGAGTTCAGAGATCAGCCCGTCGACCTTCCAGCTGAAGTTGAAGAGTTGCAGCGAACCGAATGGAAGAACTTCTCCGTTTCCGAGCCGGTACTCGAAGTGAGGCTCGGTGCGATTTACGCGCTGGAGAGAATTGCTAAAGACAGCCTGCGAGACCACCTCGAGATCGTTGAAATCCTTTGTTCTTACGTGAGAGAAAACTCACCCTGCAAAGAACTCTTGCCGAGCCATATACCTGAGAGGCGTGTGGTACCTCGCATAGATATCCAAGCGGCAACTACGGTGTTAGGCAGACGATCAGAGGAGGGACGGCAGCTTGAAGCGTCGCAGGAAAAGCGACTTGATCTGAAAGGCTGCGACTTATCGGGCGCTGACTTTAGCAAGGGAAACTTCTTTGCCGCGAATTTGCAGAGCTCCAAGCTAGAAGGTGCCATATTCGAAGAAGCGGATTTGCGCGGCAGCCTGCTCTTTAGTTGCAATCTGAGATACGCAACCTTTTGGAATGCTGATCTCACCGGATCAAGGCTCGATGATGCGACTGTTTCGCCGACCTTCGACTACAATTCGATAAATCGAGCGAAGATTACCGGGGCTTGCCTGTTTGGCACAAACCTATCTGGCGTATTCTTGCAACGAGCTTTCCGAGAGCACCTGACCGTAGGAAATAGAGGCACGCAATTTGCCGGATACTCAGACGAAAAAAGAGAAGTGATCTTCAATAAGCTGAATGAGGCCAGTTTAGAAGACGAAGTAAATGACGACTTGAATGAGTTTAAGTACTGGAGTCCATTCAGCAACGAAGACCTTGCGAACGGTAGATTCCTGCGAAAAGCGAGAAAAGCGCTAGACCTCCAAGGATGGCCATACGATTAAAGCTTTGACCTCAATGATCCCCAGTAGCCCTCCCTCCCACAATCCGGCATAACCCCGCGCAAACGATTCACTCCGACAAGGACCGGACCCATGCATGACATCCGCGCCATCCGCGACAACCCCGCAGCCCTCGATGCGGCGCTCAAGCGCCGGGGCGAGGCGCCGATGTCCTCCGAGATCCTCGCCCTCGACGAGGCGCGGCGCGCCAAGATCGCGGCAACCGAGGCCGCACAGGCCGAGCAGAACAAGGCCAGCAAGGAAGTCGGTGCCGCCAAGGCCAAGGGCGACGAGGCGGAATTCGAACGCCTGCGCGCGCTGGTGGCCGAGAAAAAGGACGAGGTCGCCGCGATGCGCGCCGAGGCCAATGCGCTCGACGCGCAGCTCACGGACATGCTCGCCCGCATCCCCAACAGCCCCGCCGACGACGTGCCGGACGGAGCGGATGAGAACGACAACGTCGAGGTGAACCGCTGGGGCGAGCCGCCCGCCTTCGACTTCACGCCCAAGGAGCATTTCGAGATCGAGGGCGTGAAACCGGGCATGGATTTCGAGACCGCCGCCAAGATGTCGGGCAGCCGTTTCGTCTTGCTCTCCGGTGCCGTTGCGCGCATCCACCGGGCGCTGGCGCAGTTCATGGTCGACACCCACGTCGATCACAACGGCCTGACGGAAGTGAACCCGCCCGTGCTGGTCAACGACGACGCCATGTACGGCACCGACAAGCTGCCGAAATTCGGCGGCGACAGCTACCAGACCCGCGAGGGGATGTGGCTGGTGCCGACCTCCGAGGTGTCGCTGACCTATATCGTCGGCGGACACATCGTAGACGAGGATTACCTGCCCCGCCGCTACACCGCGCACACCCTCTGCTTCCGCTCCGAGGCAGGCTCGGCGGGCCGGGACACGGCAGGCATGCTGCGCCAGCACCAGTTCGAGAAGGTCGAGATGGTCTCGATCACCCATCCGGACGAGAGCGACGCCGAGCAGAAGCGGATGCTGCGCTGCGCCGAGGACATCCTCGAACGGCTGGGCATCCCCTATCGGACGGTCGTGCTCTGCACCGGCGACATGGGCTTCGGTGCGCGGCGGACCTATGACATCGAGGCCTGGGTGCCGGGACAGAACACCTACCGCGAGATTTCCTCGGTCTCGACCACGGGCGATTTCCAGGCCCGGCGGATGAATGCGCGGTTCAAACCCAAGGACGGCGGCAAGCCGCAGTTCGTGCATACGCTGAACGGCTCGGGGCTAGCAGTCGGGCGCTGCCTGATCGCGGTGCTCGAGAACGGCCAGCAGGCGGACGGGTCGGTGAAATTGCCCGATGCGCTGGCCCCCTATCTGGGTGGCAAGACGACCCTCACAGCCGACGGCACCCTGGCGTAGGTCGGACAAAATTGTCCGACAAAACCGCCCCGCCGGCGTACGGGGGGTGTACAGGGGGTGTACGGAAGGTGCCGCCCGTTTTTCGGCCTTTTCGACGCCGACCCGTGACGGGCGCGGATGTGGCACACTAAGTCGGACAATCATGTCCGACCTACCCCCTGGCACCCCCGTAGGTCGGACAACTTTGTCCGACCCCTCGCCCCCACGACACCGATTGAAAGGCCACGCAAACGTGCTAGCCTCACCATCAAGTGAGCAGAAACAGGAGGCCCTATGCCTTCCAACCGCACCCTCGTCGCCGCCCTCGCCTTCCTGCTGAGCATCGCCTTCGCGGCCTCTCCCTTCTTCGTCGAAGGCTTCGCCGGTTTCGACCCCAACCAGTTCCCCGTCCCGCAAGACGACCCGCCCGTGCAGCCTGCCGGATACGCCTTTGCGATATGGGGCATCATCTATGGCTGGCTGATCATCGGGCTGGGCTGGGGGCTGCTGCGGGCGACGCAGGACGGGCAGTGGCATGACATGCGCAAGCCGCTGTGCCTGTCGCTTGCCGTAGGTACGACATGGCTTGCGGTGGCGGTGATGAGTCCGGTCTGGGCCAGTGTGCTGATCTGGGTGATGCTGCTGACCGCATTGGCGGCGCTGTTCCTGGCACCGGTGGAGGACACGACCTGGGCCGCATGGCCGGTGGGGCTTTATGCCGGGTGGCTGTCGGCGGCGTCCTGCGTGTCGCTGGGGTTGCTGGCGGCGGGATACGGGTATCTCGACCAGACGACGGCGGCGCTGGCGTTCGTGGGGCTGGCCATCGTGATCGGCGGCTTCGTGCAGGGGGCATTGGGGCGCGCGCCGACCTACGGGGTGGCGGTGATCTGGGCACTGGTGGCCGTGGTCGTCCAGAACATCGAGACAACACCGATCCTGGCTTATGTGGCGGGCGGCGGGGCGCTGGTGTTGGTGGTGCCGACGTTGAAAGCGTTTCGGAGCTGAGCGGTGCCGAAGTTTTCGAAGACTTCGGTCGGAAGTCTTTAATCACTTCGCGGCCCGCTCAGTCCTTGCGCCGCCCTTCCGTGTGCTTGCGCAGCTTGGAAGGCTGCGCCTTTTTCCGGCCCTTGTAGGGGTTCGCCTCGTTCTGGCCGCGCATCCAGAGGCGGATGGGCGTGCCGGGCATGTCAAAGTCGAGCCGTAAGCCATTGACAAGATAACGGCTATAGCTGTCAGGCACCTTGTCGGGATGGCTGCACATCACCACGAAACCGGGGGGGCGCGTCTTGGCCTGTGTCATGTAGCGCAGCTTGATCCGCTTACCCTGCGGCGCGGGGGGCGGGTGCTGTTCCAGCATGCCGGTGAGCCAGCGGTTGAGGGCGGCGGTCGGCACACGGCGGTTCCAGACTTCGTAGGCGCGCATGACCGCGTCGTGCAGGCGGTCGAGGCCGCGGCCTGTCTTGGCGCTGACCGTGATCAAAGGTGCGCCACGAAGCTGCGGCAGAAGCCGTTCGAAGGCTTCCTTCAGCTCCTTCAGCTTTTCCTGCCGGTTCTCCTCAATGTCCCACTTGTTCACCGCGACCACCACCGCGCGACCCTCGCGTTCGGCGAGATCGGCGATGCGCAGGTCCTGTTGTTCGAAGGGGATTTCCGCGTCGAGCAGGACGATCACGACCTCGGCGAATTTCACCGCGCGCAGGCCGTCGGCGACGCTGAGTTTCTCGAGCTTTTCCTGTACCTTGGCCTTCTTGCGCATGCCCGCGGTGTCGAAGATGCGCATCGGCACGCCGTTCCAGTCGGTGCGCAGGGAAATGGCGTCGCGGGTGATCCCGGCTTCCGGGCCGGTCAGCAGGCGATCTTCGCCCAGGATCTGGTTGATCAGGGTTGATTTTCCGGCGTTCGGGCGCCCCACGACGGCGACTTGCAGCGGTTTGGTCCGCGTGGGCATGGGGATGGCGTCGAAGTCTTCGTCCTCGGCCTCTTCCTCGGTCAGGTCCACATCGGTTTCGGGGGCGTCTTCCTCGGCCCGCTCTTCGAACTTTTCGGCGATCGGCAGGAGCGCCGTGTAGAGGTCGTGCAGACCTTCGCCGTGCTCGGCTGACAGGCTGATGGGATCGCCGAGGCCCAGTGAATAGGCTTCCAGAACGCCCGCCACGCCCGCCTTGCCCTCGGCCTTGTTGGCGGCGAGGATAACGTTGGCGGCACGTTTGCGCAGGATGTCGGCGAAGACGAGGTCGGAGGGTGTCACCCCGACGCGGGCGTCGATCATGAAGAGGCAGACGTCAGCCATGTCCACGGCGCGTTCCGTGAGTCGGCGCATGCGGCCCTGCAGGCTGTCGTCGGTGACTTCCTCAAGCCCCGCGGTGTCGATTACGGTAAAGCGCAGGTCCGCCAGCTTCGCCGCCCCCTCGCGCAGGTCGCGCGTCACGCCCGGCTGGTCATCGACCAGCGCGAGGCGCTTGCCCACAAGGCGATTGAACAGCGTGGATTTGCCCACGTTCGGGCGGCCCACGATGGCGAGGGTAAAGGACATTTTCGCTCCTGCGGCCCGATGGGGGCCAGGTCAGGCCCGGGCTTTAGCCCATTTCGCGCTCAACGGAAAGCGAGCAATTGGCCCTTGCGCGAGACGACGTAAAGCGTGCCACCCGCCACCACCGGTGCGGTTGTCGCCCCGCCGGGGATCTCGGCGCTGTAGACCTGCGTGCCGTCGGTGGGATCATATCCGCGCAACAATCCGTCGGTGGAAGTGAGCCAGAGGCGGCCACCAGCGATCACGGGGCCGTGGTGGGCAAAGACCTCGGACTGGCGCAGGGGACGTGTCTTGACGAAATTCGGCAGGGGCACGCCCCAGATGCGGCTGCCAGTGCTTGCGTCGAGGCGGAGAAGCTCGTTCAGGTCGCTCACCACGAAAAGCGATCCACCCGCGGGCCAGACCGGGGTGATCGCCCCCTCGCGCGCAACCCACCGCGTCTGGCCGCTGCCCAGATCGAGGGCATAGAGGCGGCCGGACTGGTTTCCGGCAAAGACCGTATCGCCTGAAATCACGGGCGGGCTGGTCACGTCAGAGATCGAGGAAAGCGCGCGGCCCGGCCGTTTGCCCACGGCGGCCGCGGTCCAGCGGGGCACGCCGCCGCGTCGGAACACGGCCTGAACCTCGCCCGACCCGTAGGCGAAGATCGCGAATTGAGAAGTCAATGCCGGGGCCGGTGCACCTTGCACGTTGTTGATGCTGGCGGTGCCGGCGGTCTGCCATTCGACACGGCCACTGGCGCGGTCCACGGCCCACCCGGTGTCGTCGCCAGCGGTGAGATAGACAAGATCGCCAAAGACGGTCGGCGTGCCGGTGCCGGAGGCGTCAAGCTCCTGCGTCCAGCGGACGGCACCTGTCCCGGTGTCGAGTGCCGCCAGCACGCCATAGCCGACGGAGACATAGAGCGTCTCGCCCTCAACGGCGAGGCCGCCGCCGCTGCCCTGCCCCTGCCGGTCGCTGACCGGGGTAAGATCGCGGGTCCAGAGGGTTTCACCCGCCAGCGACGTGGCGGTAACGCGCGCACCGGAATCGAGCGTGAAAATGCGCCCCCCGGCAACGACCGGATCGGCGGTGATGCGGTAGCGGCGGCTGTCGCCGTCGCCGATGTCGGCGGACCAGACGAGCTGCGGCGTGGCGCGCAGTGCGGGATGGGCGATGCGGTACTGCGGAGTGCCGGTCGCGTGGGTCCAGCTGGCGTTGGTGGTGGCGCCGGGCAGCGAGATCGGCCGGCTGGTGTTCTCGGGCACGACCTCGCCCTCGAGCGGCGCGGCCAGTTCCGGCGTTTGCAGCACGGAGCGGATGTCTTCACGGGGGCCAGGCAGGTAGACCTGCCGTTCGTTGCAGGCGGACAGCAGTAGCACCGTGGCACAGAGGCCCGCAGCCCAGCCCCGTTTCCCAAAATGCGCCGGATGGATCATCGCCCTGCTCACTTCTTTTTGTCGCTCACCTCGCCCTGTTGGGCTTGGGTCAATTGCCTTGGGCCGTGAGGCCGCTGCCGCCCTGATCGGCGATCCCTGACAGCTCCGGCTCTCCACCCAGCGCCACAATCACCTGTAGGGCGCGCTGTTGCAAGTCCGGGGTGAGTTCGGCATCTGCGAGGATCGACTGGTAGCGGTCGATCGCGGCCTGCGCCTCGCCCTGTTCGATGTCGATGAGGGCCAACTGTTCGGTCGCCAGCAGGCGGAACGGGTCACCGGGCTGGGCCATGGCCTCGAGCGCCTGGCGGCGGTCGGCGACGGGGGCATCGGTGCCCTGAAGCGTGATCGCCTTGAACTGGGCAAGCTGGCGGTAGATCTGCGGTACGTCGCCATCGACGGCGATCGCGTTCAGCGTATCGACCGCGGCGGCGGTGTCGCCCGCGTCGGCCTGTTCGGCCGCCTTCATCATGCGCAGCACGGCGGCGGAGATCGGCGTCGGTGCATCGACCGTCTCAAGCGCCTCGGCCCGTGCGGCGCTGTCATTGGCGGAAAGGGCTGCCAGCATCCCGTCGCCCAGCGCCTCGGCCTCGGCCCGGGCCTGCGCCTTGCGGTACTCGGAAAAAGCGGCACCGCCGACGATCAGGATGATCGCCAGAACCGCGATCCAGCCGTAGCGGCGCAGCAGGGCATAAAGGCGGTCGCGGCGGACCTCTTCGTTCACCTCTTCGATAAAGCTGTCTGTATTGCTCATGCGATCTGCCTCGGCTTTCGGCTTTTGCTCCTCTTACAGCGGGCGACGGGGCAAGCCAATACCCGCGTGCCGCAGCGGATGCACGGCATTTGGGCAGCAAAGCCACCTATGTAAAAAAACATCCGATCTAAACTAGTCAGTTCAGTTGTGATGCACTACATAAAGCGCAATCATGTCGGGTTATTGCCCCGGCGCATTCGGCGCGAGGTATCGCAATGCGAATTTTTTCCATTATTGCAGCTTTGGCTGTCACGCTTGTTCTGGCGATGTCGATCCTGGCCCGTCCGCAGCTGATGGCGCTCTTGGGCGGCGGTGAGGAAGCGGCGCAGACGGAGGAGACGGCGGCACCGCAAGAGGTGGCGCAGGCCACCGCTGCCGAGAACAATGAGCTGGTGCGCGTTCAGGTCCGCAAGGTGCGCGCCGAGCAGGTCGACAGTGCCGTGATTCTGCGTGGCGAAACCGAAGCCGCGCGCCAGGTCGACGTGCGATCCGAGACATCGGCTATCGTGGCTTCCGACCCGCTGCGCAAGGGTGCGCAGGTGGCGGAGGGAGACGCCCTTTGCGTGCTGGATCCGGGCACGCGCCGCGCGGCACTGGCCGAGGCGCAGGCACGGCTGACGGAAGCGGAATCGCGTGTACCGGAAGCGGAGGCACGGTTGTCCGAGGCCGAAGCACGGCTGGATGAGGCGGAAATCAACCAGAACGCCGCCGCAAGGCTGAGCGAGGACGGCTTTGCCTCGCAGACCCGCCTGGCTGCCGCGGACGCCGCCGTGGCTGCCGCAAAGGCGGGGGTCAGCTCGGCGACATCAGGTTTGCGCGCGGCCCGCTCGGGCATCGAATCCGCCACCGCTGCCGTGGCCGCAGCCGAGAAGGAAATCGAGCGGCTGACCATTGCGGCCCCTTTCAGCGGCTTGCTGGAGAGCGATACGGCGGAACTCGGAAGCCTTTTGCAGCCCGGCGCGCTTTGCGCGACGATCATCCAGCTCGATCCGATCAAACTGGTGGGTTTCGTGCCGGAGACCGAGGTGAACCGGGTGAGCCTTGGGGCCATGGCCGGGGCGCGGCTCGCGGCCGGGGGTGAGGAAGTGCGTGGCGAGGTAACGTTCCTGTCGCGCTCGGCCGATCCGCAGACACGCACTTTCCGCGTTGAAATCGAAGTGCCGAACGACGATCTGAGCATCCGCGACGGGCAGACCGTCGAGATCGCCATCGCCTCGGCGGGCGTGAAGGCGCACCTGATCCCGCAATCCGCACTCACGCTGAACGATGAAGGGACGCTGGGCGTGCGGCTGGTCGATGAGGCGGCTGTCGTGTCCTTTGCCCCTGTCGAGATCATGCGCGACACCAACCGGGGCATCTGGGTCACCGGCCTGCCCGAGGTCGCCAATGTGATCGTCGTGGGCCAGGAATACGTGACCGCGGGCGTGACCGTGGCACCGACCTTCGTGGAGGTCACGCAATGAGCGGCATCGTCGATTGGGCCGCGGGCCGGGCCCGCATGGTTCTGGCCTTCATTCTGCTGAGCCTCGTGGTCGGCGGATATTCCTATTCCACCCTCCCCAAGGAAGGCGAGCCGGACATCGAAATCCCGGCGCTTTTCGTGTCGGTGCAGTTTCCCGGCATTTCGGCCGCCGACAGCGAGACGCTCCTAGTCAAGCCGATGGAGACGGAGCTCGCCGATCTCGATGGGCTGAAGACGATGACCGGCACGGCGGCGGAGAATTACGCGGGCGTGGTGCTGGAGTTCGAATTCGGCTGGGACAAGAGCCGCGTGATGGCCGACGTGCGCGACGCGATGTCGACGGCGGAGGCGCAGTTTCCGGATGGCTACGAGAAGTATTCGATCAACGAGTTCAACTTTTCCGAATTCCCGATCATCATCGTGAACCTGACCGGCCCCGTGCCCGAACGTACCATTGCGCGGGTCGCGCGCGACTTGCAGGACGAGCTGGAAGCGCTTGATTCCGTTCTGGAAGCCGGGCTTGCCGGGAACCGCGATGAGATGCTGGAGGTGGTGATCGACCCGCTGCGGCTGGAAGCCTACAACGTCACGGCCGGAGAACTGATCAACGTTGTTCAGAACAACAACCAGCTGATCGCGGCAGGTGAGATCGACAGCGCGCAGGGTACATTCGCGGTCAAGATCCCTTCGTCCTTCGACGAGCCGCGCGACGTCTATGCCCTGCCCGTCAAGACCAACGGCGACCGGGTGGTGACGCTAGGCGATCTGGCGCAGATCAACCTGACCTTCGAGGACCGCGACAGCACGGCGCGCTTCAACGGCGAGAAGACGCTGGCCTTGCAGGTGGTCAAGCGCAAGGGCTTCAACCTAATCGACACTTCCAACCAGGTGAAGGAGATCGTCGAGGCGCGGGCGGCAAGCTGGCCGGACGGGTTGCAGGCGGCGGTGACGGTGGGCACCTCGAACGACCAGAGCCGCGTGGTGAATTCCATGGTGCAGCAGCTTCTGGGTTCGGTCTTTACCGCGATTGCGCTGGTGATGATCGTGGTGCTGGCGGCCCTTGGTATCCGGGCGGCGCTGCTGGTGGGTTTCGCGATCCCGACGTCGTTTCTTTTGTGCTTTGCCTTCCTTGCGCTGATGGGCATCTCGATCTCGAACATCGTGATGTTCGGGTTGATTTTGGCGGTCGGTATGCTGGTCGACGGCGCCATCGTGGTGGTCGAATACGCCGACGCGCGGCAGCAGCAGGGCGAAGGGCCGATGCAGGCCTATGTCCATGCGGCCAAGCGGATGTTCTGGCCGATCATTTCGTCCACGGCGACGACGCTCTGTGCCTTCCTGCCGATGCTCTTCTGGCCCGGTGTGCCGGGGGAGTTCATGGGGATGCTGCCCGTGACGCTGATCTTCGTGTTGTCGGCCTCGTTGGTGGTGGCGCTGATTTACCTGCCGGTGATGGGCGGGGTGACCGGGCGGCTGGAGCGCTGGATGGCGGAGAACATGGAATCCATTGCAAAGCTGCGGTGGTACCTGCACCTGCTACTCTTCCCCGTAGCGCTGGCGATGATCATGGTGCCCATGGCACTGTCGCAGCCTCTTTTCGGTGTGATCTCGGCGCAGTTCGCGGCGATGGACGGGCTGGACCTGCTGGGATCGGTGATCCCGACCTTCGCGGTGGTGTTCCTGTGCATCCTGGCGCTTTGCGCACTGCTGTCGGCGGGTCTGGCGGGGGCGATGACGGCCCTGCTGGCCTATTTCGCGATGTTCACACGCGCGGGGCGCGGCGGGCGCTGGATTGCGTCGAAGATCTTTCGCACGGCACCCGACAAAATCGAGGCCGGGTACCGGCGCAACGGGTTTGGCCGGGTGATCGCCTTTATCGTTGGCAACCCGGTGATGCCCCTGGTCATGGCGGGGACGGTCTTTGTCTTCGTTGGCACGATCATGATCTTTTTCGGAAACAATTCCAAAGGGGTGGAGTTCTTTGTTGAGTCCGAGCCCGAGCAGGCCATCGTCTATGTGCTGGCACGCGGGAACCTGTCGCTGGATGAGAAGGACGCGCTGCTGGAAGAGGCCGAGAAGATCGTGCTGGCGCATCCCGGCATCCAGACCGCCTTTGCCTTTGCCGGTGAAGGGGGGCTGAACAGCAACACGGGGGGCGCGCAGGCGCCCAAGGACAGCATCGGGCAGATTCAGCTTGAGACGATCCCCTGGGAAGAACGGCCCAACAAGGAGACGCCGCTTTTCACGGTGCCCTTCCTGAATTTCACGGTGATGCGCGAAGAGCAGGACCCGGCCTTTGACGGCGACGTGGTGCTGGCCGATCTCACGGAACAGCTGTCGCAGATCCCGGGGATCAAGATTGAGATCCTCAACCTGTCGCGGGGGCCTGCCTCGGGCAAGCCGGTGCACCTGCGGCTGAAGTCGGACAGCTATGCCGATCTGCTGACTGCAGCCGCATTGGCGCGGCAAGAGTTCGAGCAGACGCCGGGGCTGACGCTGATCGAGGACACGCGGCCCCTGCCCGGCATCGACTGGCAGATCGACGTGGATGTGGAGAAGGCGGGGCGCTACGGGGCTGATGTGTTGACCGTAGGGGCCATGGTACAGCTTGTGACGCGCGGGCTGCTCTTGGACACGATGCGGGTGGATTCGTCGGACGAGGAGATCGAGATCCGCGTGCGCCTGCCCGAGGATGACCGGGTGCTGAGCACGCTGGATACGCTGAAGGTGCGCACCTCGGACGGGCTAGTGCCGCTGAGCAACTTCATCACCCGCACACCCGTGCCGAAGCTGGCCGAGATCAACCGGATCGACCAGAAGCGCTATCTGGACGTCAAGGCGGATGTGGCACCGGGCATGATGAAAGTCGTGCGCACGACGCGGGTGGATGGTGAGGACGTGAACACCACGCTGGCGACGTTGCGGCCTGCTGGCAATGATGTGGACGTTCGTGCGCCCGATGGGACGGCCTACAAGATCACGGAGCGGACCGAGGCGGGCGAAGGAGTTGATATCGCGGGCGAAGTCAGTTCGGGCGATCTGCGGCTTATTCCGATCAATCCGAACGAGCGGATCGCGGAGATCACCAAGTGGCTGGATGAAAAGCCTTTGCCGCTGGGGGTGAGCTTTGAATGGACGGGCGATCAGGAGGATCAGGCGGAGAGCCAGGCGTTCCTGAGTTCGGCCTTTACGGCGGCGCTGGGGCTGATGTTCATCATCCTGCTCGCGCAGTTCAACTCGTTTTACAACGCCGTGCTGGTGCTGCTGGCGGTGGTGCTCTCTACCACGGGCGTGCTCATCGGGATGCTGGTGATGGACCAGACGTTCTCGATCATCATGACGGGGACGGGGATCGTCGCGCTGGCGGGGATCGTGGTGAACAACAACATCATCCTGATCGATACCTACCAGGAATACGAACGCTACATGCCGCGGATCGAGGCGATCATCCGCACGGCGCAGGCGCGTATCCGGCCGGTGCTGCTGACCACGATCACCACGATGGCGGGTCTTGCGCCGATGATGTTCGGCCTCAGCCTGAACTTCGCCGAGGGCGGCTATACCATCGACAGCCCCACGGCGCTGTGGTGGAAGCAGCTGGCGACGGCGGTGGTCTTTGGCCTTGGGATCGCGACGGTGCTGACGCTGCTGGTCACGCCCTCGATGCTGGCGATCCGGGTCTGGGCGACGACATACGTGCATTGGATCGCGCGTTTGCTGGCCAAGATGTCGCTGGGCCGGGCGAGCCGCGCGGCGCGTGACTGGGCGTTGCAGCGTGAGGCACGGCGGATGCAGGCGGATGAGATCATCTGGGACCCGGATGCGGCCCCCGTCGCACCGCTGGCCAAGCCGAGGCTGTCGGCGGCGGAATGACACCGATCAAGCGGTTGTGAGACCTCGTGTTCTCACAACTGCGCTGAATGGGGCTAGTGTCTCCTCGTCATCAAGAGGAGAGAGACCATGATCCGCCGTTCCCTTGCCACCCTTGCCCTTAGTGCCGCGCTCGCCCTGCCCGCCATGGCGGGCGACATGATCCACAAGATGAGCCCGCATTCCGTTTCCGTGACCATGGACCGGCTGGCCGCTGCCGTTGAGGGTGCTGGCGCGACGGTCTTTGCCCGCGTCGATCACGCGGGGGGTGCGGCGAAGGTCGACATGGAGTTGCGCCCGACGGAATTGCTGATTTTCGGCAATCCGAAGCTCGGCACGCCCGCGATGCTGGACGGGCAGACGGCGGGGCGGGACCTGCCGTTGCGGGTGCTGGCCTATGCGGATGCGGAGGGGGCGGTGCATGTGGTCTATCACGATCCGGCCGGTTTGGCAGAGGCGCATGGGCTGCCTGCGGATGCTGAGTACATCAAGATGATGACTGGGGCGCTGGACAAGCTGACGTCGAAGGCTGTGGCTGCGGAGTGAGGCGCAAATCTCTTGGAAGAGAATTGGCAAGACTATTGCAATAGTCTTTGGGGTCCTAGCTTTCGGGGTCACCCCTGGCCTGTTCTTCGGGGCTGAGGGATGACCACCAGCCGGCGTAGATGCTGTTGCGGGGGTGTTTGCCGCCCTCGTCCGGTTTGCCATCGTCCCACCATATGGGGCCGCGTTCGCCGAGGCGGCGTTTGGCCTCGTCCACTTGGTTGCGGGCGGCGCGGGTTACTTCTTCGGTCTCCGCTTCCCGCACCGCCCGGCGGGCCTGCATCAGCGCCTTGACGGCGGCGCGGCGGGTGCTGTCATCAAGCGATAGATCGGTGCAGCGCCAGAGCCTGCCTTTGGACACGAAGAAATGCCCGTCCGGGGTGCGGGGGTAGTCCTTGGCAGGCTTGCTCACGCGGCGTCTTCGGCCTGCTGACGATGCCAGAGCTGGGCGTAGCGGCCATCCTGCGCCAGAAGTTCCTCGTGGCGGCCCTGTTCGACGATCTCGCCCTTTTCCAGCACCACGATCCGGTCCGCGTCGGCGATGGTGCTGAGGCGGTGGGCGATGGTGATCACCGTGCGCCCCTCGCCCGCGCGCATCAGCGCATCCTGGATGTCGCTTTCGGTTTCGCTGTCGAGGGCCGAGGTGGCCTCGTCCAGAAGCAGAATGGGCGGGTTCTTGAGCAGCGTGCGGGCGATGCCGACGCGCTGTTTCTCGCCGCCCGAGAGTTTCAGCCCGCGTTCGCCGACGGTGGTGTTGTAGCCGTCGGGCAGGCTCTTGACGAAGTCGTGGATTTGGGCGCCCTTCGCCGCCTCCTCGATCTCGGCCTGTGTGGCACCGTCGCGGCCGTAGGCGATGTTGTAGCCGATGGTATCGTTGAAAAGCACCGTGTCCTGCGGCACGACGCCGATGGCGCGGTGCAGGCTGTCCTGTGTGACGTCGCGCACGTCCTGCCCGTCGATCCGGAGCGCGCCGTCGTCCACGTCGTAGAAGCGGAAGAGCAGCCGTCCGATGGTGGACTTGCCTGACCCGGTAGAGCCGACGATGGCGACCATCTCGCCCGGTTTCGCCTCGAGCGTGACGCCCTTGAGGATCATGCGCTTGTGGTCGTAGCCGAAGGTAACGTTGTCGAGCGTGACATGGCCGCCGTTCACCTTGAGGTCGGGGGCGCCGTCCTTGTCGGTGATCTCGGCCGGTTGGTCGAGAAGCGCGAACATCTGGCCCATGTCGACCAGCGCCTGACGGATTTCGCGGTAGACGGTGCCTAGGAAGTTCAGGGGCACCGTGATCTGGATCATGTAAGCGTTGACCATGACGAAATCGCCTACGGTGAGCGTGCCGTTCTGCACGCCGATGGCGGCCATGACCATCACTGCCACGAGGCCCGCGGTGATGATCAGGGACTGGCCGAAGTTGAGGAAGGCAAGGCTGAGGCTGGTCTTGATCGCCGCGTCCTCGTAGCCCGCCATGGCGCGGTCATAACGCGCGGCCTCGCGCTGTTCGGCACCGAAGTACTTGACGGTTTCGTAGTTGAGCAGGCTGTCGATGGCCTTCTGGTTGGCGTCGGTGTCGGCCTCGTTCATTTGGCGGCGCTGGCGGACGCGCCATTCGGTGACCGAAAACGTGAACCACGTGTAGAGAACGAGCGTGACCAGCACGACGAGAAGGTAGGTCCAGTCGAAAAGGATCGTGAGCACCACGCCGATCATCAGCAATTCGAGAACGAGGGGGCCGATGTTGAAGAGCAGGAAGCGAAGGAGGAATTCGACGCCCTTCACGCCGCGCTCGATGATGCGGCTGAGCCCGCCGGTCTTGCGCGTGATGTGGTAGCGCATGGACAGGCGGTGGATGTGTTCGAAGGTTTCGAGCGCCAGCATCCTGAGCGCGCGCTGGCCCACGCGGGCAAAGATCGCGTCGCGCAGTTGCTGGAAGCCGACGGTCATCAGGCGCGCCATACCGTAGGCGACGGTCAGGCCGATGGCCCCGAGGGCGACCATCGGCACCCCTTCGCCCGCCAGCGCATCGACGGCGTCGCGGTAGAAGAGCGGCGTGGCGACGGAGACCAGCTTGGAGACCACCAGCGCAATCATGGCGAGCACCACGCGGCGCTTTACCCAAGGCATGTTGGCGGGCCAGAGGTAGGGCGCGACCTTGCGCAGGACGAGAAGGCCGGACTGGCGTTCCTCTTCGGCGATGGTGTCCTTGTGGGCCTTTTTCTGGCTGGGGCCGGTGGTGGTGGTCAGGTTCGTGTCGGCGGACATGGGCTTTCCAATCGGGTTCCGCCTTACTTAGGCCGGAGCCGTGGAAGTTGCCAGTGCGCGAGGGGTGATTTCGCCCGTGCGGATCAGTCGGGCAGGTCGAATATTTGGCCGGGGTAGATTAGGTCGGGGTCACGGATGGAATCCCGGTTGGCCTCGAAGACGCGCACGTAGAGGAGCCCATCGCCATAGCGGTCGCGGGCGATGGCCCAAAGGGTGGCGCCCTTTTGCACGGTGATGGCCTTGAGCGGGCCGGTCTGGGTTGCCGCGGCGGCGGCGAGCACCTCGGGAGCCTCGCGCTTGAAGGGGGTTTCGACGCGGCTCGTAACCTTGCCGTCGGCGGCGACTTCATCGACACGCAGGGTGTAGATGCCTTCGTCCACGTTGGGCAGATCGCCGCGCCAGCGGCCCTGATCGTCCACCGGCAGGCTGACGACGGCGTTGTTGTCCAGATAGACGCGGACGCTGGCGGTGCGCGCCTGTGCGCGTCCGGCAAGCTGCACGTCGCCCGCATCCGAATAGCTGATCGTGTCGATGGCAACGTTGTCCATGACCTCGGGGCTCGGGGTGTTGAGAAGCTCGACGCCCTCGGCAGTGGATTTCAGCACGGCGACGGCGGCGGGCTCGGCGGGGACGGTTTTTTGTGCGGTCTCTGCCGGGGCATCGGATGCGGATGTGGCGGATGGCGAGGAGGTGTCCGCCTGCGCCGTCGCAGGCTGGGCGGTTGGCGGCGTTGTCTCCGTTTGCGTGAGTTCCTCCGCCTGAGAAGAGACCTGATCCCGCTGGTCGGGTTCAGCGGCGGCCTGTTGCGGGATCGCAGAGGTGTCACTGGTTTGCGGAACCGTGGCACTTGGTTCGGGAGACTGGGTATCCGCTACATCAGTTCGGGGCGGAGTGGCCTCTCCGCTCTCTTCGGTTGCCGTGGTTTCGGTGGCCGAACTCTCCTGCGGGGAGGCAGGTTGCGGGGGCACAGTGGCGGCGGCGGTGGTTGCGCCTTCGGCGGTCGTGTCCGCCTCTGGCGCGGTTTCCTGCTGCGCGACCGGCGGCTCTTGCGTCTCTTCCTTCGAGGCCTCGGCCACGACGACGGGAGGGGCAAGCGGGGCGAGGATGATCTCGTCCTCGGAAGGCGTCTCTGATCCGTCAAGGCGTTGCAGAAGGGTCAGGACGTGACCGGCCCCGTCCGGTGGCACAAGCGCGATGGCCGCGAACTTGCCCGTCCTGTCGGCGGTTGCCCGGGCGACTTCCAAACCATCCTGCAGCACGGATATTTCCGCGCCCGGAGCGGCACGGCCCGCGATGACGGTCACGCCGTCGGCCTCGCGGCGAGCCTCGTCGAAGGCGGGTGCGGGGATCGCAGCGGGCGCGCTTTCGGCGATCTCAGAAGGTGTCCCCTCTTTTTCGGCGGGGTCTTCCTCTGAAGCGGTTTCAGCCGGCTCGGCTGTGGTTTCCGCCGGGGTGCTCGCTGACGGCTCTGCCCGGGTCGTCTGGGGGTCGTCCCCCGAGGCTGAAGGGGTGTTTGCCGCTGGTTCGGCCGAGGGCGCGGGGGCCAGGCTTGCCGCCTCCTGCGGAACGTTCGTGATCTGGCGACCAGACTGTACCCAGAACGCGGCGACAATCAGCAGGACCAGCACCGCCGCTGCAGCAATCAGACCCGAGCCACCGCTCAGCCTTGCCAGAAAATCGCGCATTCCCCACCACCCCAGTTGGTTGAGCCTTGATAGCAAGCGGGCTAACAAGGGCCAACTACGTCCTTCTCTCAACTTAACAGTTTTGCAACATAAAAGGCGCTGCCATGGGTCAAAAGTCTGTTTGTGTCTATTGTGGATCACGCAGTGGGACGGACCCCGCGTTTGCTGAAAATGCGGAGCAACTGGGCTTGGGGCTGGCCGAGGCTGGCTACCGGCTGGTTTACGGGGCGGGTGATGTCGGGCTGATGGGTGTCGTCGCGCGAGCCGCTCAGGCGGCGGGGGGCGAGACATTCGGTGTCATCCCGCAGCACCTAGTGGAATGGGAGGTTGGTAAGGTCGACCTGACCTCTTACGTCGTCACAGAGACGATGCATGAGCGCAAGAAGGTGATGTTCATGAACTGTCATGCGGTCGTCGTGATGCCGGGTGGCGCGGGATCACTGGACGAGCTTTTCGAGGTACTGACATGGCGGCAGCTGGGGTTGCATGAGAAGCCTGTTTTCCTCATGAATACAAATGGCTACTGGACGCCTTTGATGGATTTACTGAAGCATGTGGTTGAGAGTGGTTTCGCGGACGCAAGCCTGCTTGGCTACGTGACAGAGGTTGCGGATGCGGATGGAGCGCTTGCAGGTCTGAAGAAGGCGCTTGGCTGATCTTTGGCGTGATCTACGGTCGAGCAGATCGCAGCGTGCTTCAAAAAGAAAGGTCTCGCGGATGTTCCGCGAGACCTTTTTGATTTCAGGCGCTTGAAAGCCGTTCTTGACGTCAGGCGCAGAGAGGCGCCGGGGGCTTACATGCGCGAGGCGACGTTTTCCCAGTTCACCAGATTGTCGAGGAAGTTCGCAAGGTAGTCGGGGCGCGCGTTGCGGAAGTCGATGTAGTAGGAATGCTCCCACACATCACAGCCCAGAAGCGCTGTCTGACCAAAGCAGACGGGGTTCACGCCGTTCTCGGTCTTGGTGACCTTGAGGCTGCCATCGGTGTCCTTGACCAGCCACGCCCAGCCAGAGCCGAACTGACCGGCACCTGCGGCCTTGAAGTCGTCCTTGAACTTGTCGACCGAGCCAAAGCTTTCGGTGATCGCCTTTTCAAGCTCACCCGGCATCTTGCTGTCGCCGGGGCCCATCATTTCCCAGAACTGGTTGTGGTTCCAGAGCTGCGAGATGTTGTTGAAGATGCCGTTCTGCGCGACGGCCTTGGGGTCATAGGTGCCCTTGATGATCTCTTCGAGGGATTTGCCGGCCCATTCGGTGCCCTCGATCGCCTTGTTCCCGTTCACGACATAGGCGTTGTGGTGCTTGTCGTGGTGAAACTCCAGCGTCTCGGCGCTCATGCCCTTGGAGGCAAGCGCGTCGTGGGCATAGGGAAGATCGGGAAGTGAAAAAGCCATTGTGAGGGCCTCCTTGGTGTTTGGTGTTTCCTTGGGTCAAATGGAGCGCGCGGGGGCCTCTCGTCAAGGTCAACGGGGCCGAAAGCGGGGCCACAGGCGCTTATTCGGTGCGCTTTCGGCAACTTCCTACGCTGCGCAGGCCGGAATCGAAGGTGCGGGGCTGTGCCGTCAGCTCGATCCGCCCGGTGGGTTTCGAGATCGAGGCACGGTAGTCGAAATGGGCAAAGCTGCGGCCGGTGTCGGCGCGCACGTCGCGGAGGGTCCATTTAACGATGAGGCGCGCGTCGTTGTCGCGCAGGATGCGGCCCGACACGGGGGCGTCGGAGAAGGTAATAGTGAGCGCGTCGACGACGGTGACGCTGCCGTCACCGGGCAGGACGATGGCGATCTTGGGCGAGACCCAGCCGAGGCCGCGGTCGGGATCGTCCATGTCGCATTCGTAGAGGAACCCGGCGGCAAACCCTGCGCGCGCGGCCAGAAGGCCGAACGTGGCGATCAAGAGCGCCTGCCGTAGTCCCTGCGAGATCATCTCTACCCCTTCGCGTGTCGCTGCCCCCTACCTAACGCACGGGGCAGCGGCCACAACCGCGAAGCGGAATATTCACCTAGAAATGATCCACCTCGGAGCCCGGTTGTGCCGCCACGCAGAGCAAATCGAACATGTATTGGGCAACCGAGCGGAAGCAGACGATGCGCACCGTGGTCTCGTCAGGCATCCAGAAGGCGGTAGGGACTTGCGCAAATCTGGTGCGGCGGAACATGCCGGGGGTGAAGTGGTCGGGGGCCATGTCGACCGGGGCAAGCTTGGCCACGACTTCGCGCACCTTGTCGCCGGTGATCTCGAAGACCGCGCGGGCGTCGGAGACGTTGACGGCGAGGGCGTGCTGCTTGGTCAGTTTCTCCTGCAGGTCGGCAAGGCGGGCGTGCACCTCGGCGTAGGGGCACATGATCAGGAGTTCGTCAGGCGACATCCAGGCGATGCCGTGCTCGCCTTGGGTGCCGCACATACGCTTTTCGGGCATGGTCACGCCACTGGCGGCGACAGCGGCCTTGCCGAGGGCTTTGTCGTCCAGATCGCCGCGCAGGGTGATCATGCCGATGGGGCCGATCTCCCTGACCGCTATGTAGCCGTCGCTGTTGGACGCGTTGTGGAGGGCGGTGACGGGTTCAGACATTCTGCTTCTCCCCTTCCTTGTCATAGAAGACCGGATCGACGATTTTCGCCTCGTAGGTCTTGCCATCGGTGCCGGGGAAGCTGAGGACCTCGCCCATGCGGTCGGGGCCATTGTGGACGAGACCCATGGCGATGCCCTTGCCGAGCGTGGGCGAGTGGTAGGTCGAGGTGACGCGGCCGATCATAATCTTCTGACCGTTCTCGTTCTTGCCTTCGCCCACCGCATAGGCCCCATCGGGCAGGACGGAGCCGTCCACGGTTTCCAGCCCCACCAGCTTCCAGCGGTTGGGGTCGGTCATATGCGCGCGTTCCTGCGCGCGTTTGCCGAGGTAATCGTCCTTCTTCTTGGAGATCGCCCAGTGAAGGCCGAGGTCCTGCGGGATCACGGTACCGTCGGTTTCGTCCCCGATCATGATGAAGCCCTTCTCGGCACGCATGATGTGCAGCGCCTCGGTCCCGTAAGGCATGACGCCCAGATCGGCACCGACGGCCAGCAGCGCGTCCCAGAAGGCCTGTCCGTGGCTGGCGTCGACGGCGATCTCGTAGCTGAGTTCGCCCGAGAAGGAGATACGGTAGACGCGGACCTTGAAGCCGCCCAGCTCGCCATCGGCCCAGTCCATGAAGCCCAGCGCCTCTTTGGAGACGTCCATCCCGCCGAGGCGTTCCAGCGCGGTGCGGGCCTTGGGGCCGACGACCGCAACTTGGGCGTATTGCTCGGTCACGTTGGTGACGTAGACTTTCCAGTCCCACCATTCGGTCTGGAGCCATTCCTCCATATGCGCATGGATTCGCTCGGCCCCGCCGGTGGTGGTGTGGCAAAGCCATGTGTCCTCGTCGAGGCGGGCGACGACGCCATCGTCGATGAGAAAGCCGTTCTCGGAGCACATGAGGCCATAGCGGCATTTGCCGGCTTTCAGGGTCGACATCATGTTGGTGTAGAGCATGTCGAGGAATTTGCCTGCGTCGGGGCCCTTGACGATGATCTTGCCCAAGGTCGAGGCGTCGAGCAGGCCGAGGTTTTCGCGGGTGTTCTTCACCTCGCGCATCACGGCGTCATGGGTGCTTTCCAGCTCTCGCGGGAAGGCGTAGGGGCGGCGCCAGTGGCCGACGGGTTCGAAGACCGCGCCGTTGGCCTCGTGCCAGTGATGCATGGGGGTGCGGCGTAGCGGCTGGAAAACCTTGCCCCGCCCCTCGCCGCCGATCGCGCCCATGGAGATGGGGTGATAGGGCGGGCGGAAGGTGGTGGTCCCGACGGCGGGGATATCGGCGTCGAGCGCCCCTGCGAGCGTCGCCAGACCGTTGATGTTGCTGAGTTTGCCCTGGTCGGTGGCCATGCCGAGCGTCGTGTAGCGCTTGGTGTGTTCGACCGACACGAAGCCCTCCTGCGCGGCGAGGCGCACGTCGGAAACCTTCACATCGTTCTGGTAGTCGAGCCAGGTTTTCTCGCGCAGCTTGGCGCTGGCACCCTGCGGCATCAGCCAGACGGGCATCATCGGGGATTCCTCGCGCCGGTCGGCGATGGGCGAGGTCACGTCGCGGGGCAGCTTCATGCCGAGGCTGGTGATCACGCCCTCGGCGGCGGCGTGCGCGTCGTGCAGCACATCGTCCAGCGCGAACATGCCCGAGGCGGCACCCGCGGGGGTGACAAAACCCATCCCGTCTGCCCCCTTCGGCGGGTTATCCACATCCGGGCTGAAACAGGCGTGGGCGGTGTCCCAGCGCAGTTTGCCGCCGCAGTGGGACCAGAGGTGCACCACCGGCGACCAGCCGCCGGACATGGCGACGGCGTCGCAGGCGATCTCTTCCAGCACCGCGCCCTCGCCAGCCTGCGAACAGACCTGCACGCCGGTTACGCGCTTGCCGCCCTTCACCGCGGCGATGCCGTGGCCCATGAGGACGCGGACGCCCAGCGCCTTGGCCTGCTCGACGAGTCCACGGTCCTCGGGGAGCACCCGGGCGTCGAGGATGACGGGCACGTCGAGGCCTGCATGCTTGAGCGCAATTGCCGTAAGGTAAGCGTTATCGTTGTTCGTGACGACGACCGTGCGGTCGCCGACGGAGACACCGTAGTTGACCACGTAATCGCGCACGGCCGAGGCGAGCATCACGCCGGGGATGTCGTTTCCGGCAAAGCTGAGGGGGCGTTCGATGGCGCCGGTGGCGGTGATGATCTGGGCTGCGCGGATGCGCCAGAGGCGGTGGCGGGGACCTGCGCTGCCGGGGGCGTGGTCGGTCAGACGCTCGTAGCCGAGCGCGTAGCCGTGGTCGTAGACCCCTGCCCCCATGGTGCGCAGACGGAGCTGGACATTGTCCATTGATTTCAACGCGGAAAGCGTTTCTTCCACGAAGTTATCCACAGACCCGCCGTCGATGGTGCCGCCGTCCACCGGCGCGCGGCCGCCCCAGTGTTCGGTCTGTTCCAGCAGGATAACCCGTGCGCCGGACTTCCCCGCGGTCAGCGCGGCCTGAAGGCCTGCGACGCCGCCGCCGATCACCAGCACATCGCAGAAGGCGTAGAAGTGCTCGTAGGTGTCGACGTCCTGCGCTTTCGGTGCCCTGCCGAGGCCGGCGGACTGGCGGATAAATGGTTCGTAGACGTGCTTCCACGCGGCGCGCGGGTACATGAACATCTTGTAGTAGAAGCCTGCGGGCAGGAAGCGGCTGAGGTGCGCATTGATCGCGCCCACGTCGAATTCGAGGCTGGGCCAGTGGTTCTGGCTGGTGGCAGAGAGCCCTTCGAAAAGCTCGGTCGTGGTGACGCGCTGGTTCGGCTCGAACCGGCCCTCGTCACCGAGGTTCACGAGGCCGTTCGGTTCTTCCGCGCCGGAGGCGACGATGCCGCGCGGGCGGTGGTACTTGAAGGACCGGCCCACCATCATCTGGTCGTTGGCAAGAAGTGCGGAGGCCAGCGTGTCGCCCTTGTAGCCGCGCATCTTCTTGCCGTTGAAGGAGAAGCTCAGCGGTTTCGAGGTGTCGACAAGGCGGCCCTTGGTGGCAAGACGGGTGCTCATTTGGTGCTCTCCGCGCCGTCCCAGTCGGGGCGGCGGTCCTGGATGTGGTCGAGGATGTCCTGCGGCGGCGCGCTGGTCTGGGCGGTGTAGCTGCCGAAGACCTCGAGCGTGGTGGTGCAGCGGGCGACGTGGAACCACTTGCCGCAGCCGTTCTGGTGCCGCCAGCGTTCGAAATGCACGCCCTTGGGGTTCTTGCGCATGAAGAGATAGCTTTCGAAGTCGGCGTCGGACGCGCCGGGGCCGAAGCGCTTGAGATGCGCCTCGCCGTGGGCGTGGAACTCCGTCTCCTCTGCGGTCACACCGCAGTTGGGGCAATGGATGCTCAGCATGATGCGGCTCCGTGCTGGGATGTCTGGGGGATGGTCGCCGCGATAAGGCGCGCGAACGCGTGTATGACGGGTGATGTGCCTAAAGAGACCGGGGGCTTGGGCTTTGCGCTCAAGCTCTGGGTGGCGCCTTGGTGGCGCGGGGTGTGTGGCCGGGCCAGCGTGCAGCCCGGCAGGGCGGCGCTAGTCGGTCGCTGTGGCCGTGGGTGTGACGTCGTCGGGCATGGAGCCGTTGCCGAGCATCGCGATGCCGAGGACGAAGACCGCGAGGACCAAGAGCGCGATGACCAGGCCGCGGCGCGATCCGCCGTCGTGGATGGTGTTCTGTGCCATGTCGCCTCCTTTCCGTGGAGTGGGGAAAGTCTGGGCGATGGGGCGCGCAAAACAAGGGTTTTCTGCGCGCGCAGGGGTTTTGGGCCGGGAATGGCCGATGGGGCGAAGGAAGTGGAGTGCATCAGTGCGCCACCCCTGCGGCGACGGATTCGTCGATGAAGCGGCCTTCGGTGAAGCGGTTCAGGCCGAAGTCGTCGGTCAGCGGTGAGCGGCCCTTGGCCATCAGTTCGGCCATGGCCCAGCCGGAGCCGGGGATCGCCTTGAAGCCGCCGGTGCCCCAGCCGCAGTTGATGAAGATGTTCTCGACCGGGGTTTTCGACAGGATGGGCGAGCGGTCGCCGGTAACGTCCACGATCCCGCCCCACTGGCGTAGCATCTTGAGGCGCGAGATCATCGGGAAGGTTTCGATGAGGGCGCGCACGGTTTCCTCGATATGGTGGAAGGAGCCGCGCTGGGTGTAGTTGTTGTAGCCGTCGGTACCGCCGCCGATGACCATCTCGCCCTTGTCGGATTGCGACATGTAGCCGTGCACGGTGTTGGCCATGACGACCACGTCCATGCAGGGTTTGATGGGTTCGGACACAAGCGCCTGAAGGGCGACGGATTCGATGGGGAGGCGGAAGCCCGCCATGTCGGCGAGGTGGCCGGAGTGGCCCGCAACGACGATGCCGAGCTTGTCGCAGGCGATGTCGCCGCGCGTGGTGGTGACGCCCGTGACCTTGCCGCCTTCCTTGCGGATGCCGGTGACCTCGCATTTCTGGATCACGTCCATGCCCATGTCAGAGCACGCCCGTGCATAGCCCCAGGCCACGGCGTCATGCCGCGCGGTGCCGCCGCGTGCCTGCCAGAGGCCGCCCAGGACCGGGTAGCGGGGGCCGTCGAGGTTGATAATGGGGCAGAGATCCTTGACGCGCTGGGCGTCGATCCATTCGGTCTGCACCCCCTGAAGCGCATTCGCGTGGGCGGTGCGCTTGTAGCCGCGCACTTCGTGCTCGGTCTGGGCGAGCATGATCACGCCGCGCGGAGAGAACATGACGTTGTAGTTCAAATCCTGGCTCATCGTCTCGTAGAGAGAGCGGGCCTTTTCGTAAATCGCCGCCGAGGGGTCCTGCAGGTAGTTCGAGCGGATGATCGTGGTGTTCCGGCCCGTGTTGCCGCCGCCGAGCCAGCCTTTTTCAAGGATCGCCACATTGGTGATGCCGAAGTTCTTGCCCAGGTAATAGGCGGTGGCGAGGCCGTGGCCCCCTGCCCCGATGATGATCACGTCATAGCGCGCCTTGGGCTGCGCGTCGCGCCACGCGCGGTCCCAGCCGGTGTGGTGGCGCATGGCCTCGCGGGCCACGGCAAAGACGGAATATTTCTTCATCAGGCGCTTCCTTGGAACAGGCGGAAATGACCCGGATTCGAACCCGGCCGGGCCAGTGGTCCCGTTCTGGCTTGCTGCGCAGAAAAAAGGATACTGACCACGGCACTTGTTATCAATTTTGCGACATGGGATGCAATTGCGCTGAAGCACCGCAGAGAGCGGGGGGAAAGGGCCCTTTTGTCCCGGGCGCGGAAGCCTTAGATACGGGCAACCAACAGCGATACGGACGGCCCATGACATTCTGGATCATCATCCTTGCCATCTCGGCCTTCGTGGTCCTCATCCTTGCGCGGGGACTTCTGGGCAAAGGGGACAGGAGCGGGCTCGACCTTGCCGATTATGACCTGCAGGTCTACCGCGACCAGCTTGCCGAGGTGGACCGCGATGTGGCGCGCGGCGTCATCGGGGCGGAGGATGCGGAGCGTGCCCGGACCGAGATTTCACGGCGCATCCTCGCGGCGGATGCCAATCGCGGCAGCGCAGTGGGCAAGGCACCCGTGGCACCGAAGCTGGTGATCGCGCTGATCGGCGTGGCGCTGATCGGCGGGAGCATGGCGCTTTACACCTGGATCGGGCAGCCGGGCTACGGCGATCTGGCGCTTGAGGACCGTATCGCCTTTGCCGAGGAGATGCGCGAGAACCGCCCCGGTCAGCAGGTCGCGGTGGACAGTCTGCCGCCCTTCGTACAGCAGCAGGAGGTGAGCGAGGAATTCGCAACGCTGATGGAGCGGCTCCGCGAGACGGTCGCGGGGCGGCCCGACGATCTGCAGGGGCACCGGTTGCTTGCGCAGAACGAGGCGCGGATCGGGAATTTCGTCGCTGCCGCGCAGGCGCAGGAAACCGTTCTGCGTATCAGGGGCAGCGATATCTCGGCCGAGGATATCGCGGATTATGGCGAGTTTCTGGTGCTTGCGGCGGGGGGCTACGTTTCACCCGAGGCCGAAAAGGCCTTTCGCGCGGCATTGGCCAAGGACGAAACCGACGGGCGGGCGCGATATTACATCGGGTTGATGATGATCCAGACCGGGCGGCCCGACATCGCCTTCCGGCTCTGGGACGGGCTGTTGCGGCGGGGGCCGGAGGACGCGCCCTGGATCGAGCCGATCCTGAGCCAGATCGAGACCGTGGCGCAGCTTGCGGGCGTCAACTACACCCTGCCCGCGATCGGGTCCGCCAGCGCACCGGGCCCCTCTGCCGGCGATATCGCGGCCGCAGCCGAGATGACGCCCGAAGAACGCATGGACATGATCGGCAGCATGGTCGAGGGGTTGTCCAACCGTCTTGCCACCGAGGGCGGGCCGCCCCGGGACTGGGCGCGGCTGATCACCTCGCTGGGTGTTCTGGGCGAGCGTGAACAAGCCTTTGCGGTCTTCAACAACGCGATGGAGGTTTTTGCCGACGACGCCTCTGCTATCGACACGATCCGTGCGGCGGGCCAGCAGGCCGGGGTCGCCGAATGATCTTCGAGGACGTGGCGGAATTCGCAGCCGCGATCCCGCCCATGCGCGCGCTGGTCGGGCTCGACCTGGGGGAAAAGACCATCGGTGTCGCGGTGACCGACAGTTTTCTGAGCGTGGCCACCCCGCTGGAGACGATCCGGCGCAAGAAATTCGGCGTCGATGCCGCGCGGCTGAACGAGATCATCCAAGAGCGGCAAATCGGCGGCATGGTGCTGGGCCTGCCACGCAACATGGACGGCTCGGAAGGGCCGCGCTGCCAGTCGACACGGGCCTTTGCCCGCAATTTCGACCGGGTGACGCCCCTGCCCATCACCTTCTGGGACGAGCGTCTGTCCACGGTTGCGGCAGAAAGGGCACTACTTGAGGCGGATACGACACGAAAGCGTCGCGCGGAGGTGATCGACCACGTTGCGGCGGGTTATATCCTGCAGGGCGTGCTGGACCGTTTACGGGTCCTGCGGAACGAGGGAGCGATTGGATGAGCGACGAGGTGTGGAAGCGCGAGGAGGTCGAAAGCCCCTGCGTGAAGATCTGCGTCGTTCACCCCGAGGCGCGTCTTTGCACCGGGTGCCTGCGCACCATCGACGAGATCACACGCTGGTCGCGGATGAGCCCGGTTGAGCGTCGCGAGATCATGAAACATCTGCCGGAGCGTGTAAGCCAGCTGCGCAAGCGCCGTGGCGGGCGCGCGGCGCGGATGGCGCAGGGATAGCTAGCGACCGCCCGCGATCCGGAAGAGCAGGTCGAGGCCTGCGTCCCAGGTCACCGCCCCTTCGCAGCCCTTGGCCGCGTGATTGCCGTTTGCGGCAAAGGCGCTGAGACGCGCAAAGCTTTTGAGATGGGATTTGCGGAAGTCGCCCCCCGGCCCGAAGGCCCGGCCGCGTGCCGTTGCCGGTGCGGCCGTCCAATAGGCCAGGGTGCCATGTGTGCCTGTCATGATCGCTGCCATGTCTGGTCCCGTTTTCCGGTGTTCCTGACGTTCAATATCGTGTCGGAAATGGCAACAATGGGGCGTGGATGGGGTCTTTGTTTGATTGTTTCCCTGGACCTTACGTGTCTGCAACCCATGCCTCGGCACTGAACTGGGGGCGGAAATAGGCCAGCATGCGGCCCTCTGCCGGGCCGGGGGTATGGGCGGGCCAAGGGGCCATACCATGCAGCAGGTGGCGGTGGAGGAGGATCGCCTGCCCCGGTCTGGCCGCTACCGGCATCGGGGCGATGCTGTCGAAAACCTCGCGCCGCGCGGCCTGATAGGCCTCGGTCAGGTCCACCTTTGTCGGCTCTCTTTCACCGATGACCGCGCGGAAGGCAGCGCCCATGATCCTTTGGCTGCCGGGCCAGACCATCAGCGGCGCGACCTCGGCCAGGTTCAAAGGCAGCCCAAGCACGAAGGCGTGGGGCTCGCGCAGATAGCGGCGCCGGTCCGGACCTACCGGCAACAGCCCGTCCACGTGGGCCGCAAAGCGGGTGACGCGGAAACGGTGGTTGGCCTCGCTTTGATCCGGGTCCCGTGCAGGGTAACCGGGGTAGACGATGGAAAGCTGAGCAGCATGCCAGCTTGCGGGCCTGTCGACGCGCCTCTCCCATGGGCCGGTCAGCGGGACCCCCTCAATTGCTCCGTCAGCTGCATTCGGCAGGGCATCGACGCCGACAAACCAAGTCTTGCCATGCCGCAGGTGTTGCGCACGTTGCGCCGGATCAGCGGCGATAACACGGGCGATCCGCAGCGCGGCCCGCGCCCATCTGGCAACCGCCGCGTCGCTGTCGAAGACCTCGTAGCCTTCTTCTACCACCCCAGTGCCTTGCGCAGCATGTTGAGCGCGACGAGGACGAGGAACACCGCGAAGACGCGCTTGAGCGGCTTGGGGTCCATCGCGTGGGCCAGCTTCACGCCCAGCGGTGTCGTCAGCAGGGTCATCGCGATGATCAGCACGAAAGCAATGAGGTTTATCGTGCCGAGCGTCAGGGGCGGCCTGCCTACCTCGCCCATCGGGACGAAGATGAAGCCGATGACCGCAGGCACCGCGATCAGCACGCCGAAACCGGCTGCTGTCGCCACCGCCCGGTGGATGGGCACGTTGTAAAGGCTCATCAGCGGCACGCCGAAGCTGCCGCCGCCGATGCCCATCAGCACTGACATGAAGCCCACCAGCGGCGATTGGATCGCGCGGGTGATCCCGGTGGGCATCGCCTGCCCCAGCCGCCAGTGCGCGCGGCCGAGCCCCATGTAAAGCCCCACGATCAGCGCCAGCACACCGAAGATCGCCTGCAACGTGTTCGAGCGCAGTTGCGCGACCAGCAGCATGCCCACAACCGCGCCGATCACGATTCCCGGTGCCCAAGAACGCAGGATGTCCCAGTCGACAGCGCCCTTCTTGTTGTGGCTCAGCACCGAGCGGACCGAGGTCACGATGATGGTCGCCAGCGAGGTCGCAAGACACATCTGCATCAGCTGCGGACCGTCATAACCAAGCGTCTGGAAAGCATAGAAAAACGCGGGCACCAGCACGATGCCCCCGCCCACGCCCAGAAGACCGGCGAGCACCCCCGCGAAGGCGCCGATGGCCATCAGCAATACCGCCATCTGGATGAGAAGCATGGTGTCTGGCATGGTCTGTCCCCTTCTGTTGGGGCTCTGCTACACCGCTTCTTGCCGTACCGCCAGTGCCTCAATCTCTTCCAGCGCACCGAGCACAAGTTCCGGCCCTGCGCCGGGGCGCGTTGCCCCTTCGGACAGCGTCCGCCGCCAGCCCCGCGCGCCGGGACGCCCGGCAAACAGCCCCAGCATGTGCCGGGTGATCTGGTTGAGCTTGCCGCCCGCGCTGAGATGCGCCTCGATGTAGGGGACCATCGCACGCACCGCATCCTCGGGCGTGCTGTCGCGCCCGCGCCCGAAGATCCGCCGGTCCGCCTGGCAGAGGATGTCGGCAGGCTGGTGATAGGCCGCCCGCCCGATCATCACCCCGTCCAGCCCGCCGTCTAGAAAGGCCTCGGCCTGATCGAGCGAGGTGATCCCGCCATTGATCGAGATATGCAGATTGGGAAAATACTGTTTCATCCGGTGGACAAGCGGATAATCGAGCGGCGGCACCTCGCGGTTTTCCTTGGGGCTGAGACCCTGCAACCAGGCCTTGCGCGCGTGTATGATCACGCGGGTGCATCCCGCAGCGACGATCCGGGCGAGGAATTCGGGAAGAACCTCCTCTGGATTCTGGTCATCGACACCGATGCGGCATTTGACGGTCACGTCCACCTCCACCGCAGCGATCATCTCGGCCACGCAATCGGCAACGAGTGCGGGCTGTTTCATCAACACCGCACCGAAGGTGCCGGACTGAACACGGTCCGAAGGACAGCCGACATTCAGGTTAATCTCGTCATAGCCCGCCTGCGCCCCGAGGCGTGCGGCCTGCGCCAACTCCTTGGGATCTGAGCCGCCCAGTTGCAGGGCGACCGGGTGTTCCGCGGGATCGTGGTCCAGCAGGTGCAGCGCGCCGCCCCGCACCAGCGCGGGTGCCGTGACCATCTCGGTATAGAGCAGCGTGTCGCGGCTAAGCAGCCGGTGAAGGTAGCGGCAATGGCGGTCGGTCCAGTCCATCATGGGCGCGACGGACAGCCGCGCGGCCTCGGTGGCTGCGTTTAAGGGCATTCTGCGATCTCCTTGGGTCCGCCGACTTCGGCAACGGACCCTTCCACAACATACGCAAACGGCGTGCGTCTCGCCACCCCACCTCGTGCAAAGACAGGGAGGCGGCGGTGATTGGTCGGTCCCGCCAGCAACATCGTCTCGAGAACCCGATCCGAACACCTACCAGCGCCGGATGATATCCAATGCCGATGAAATCCAAAACGCCGAGAATGGAGCGGAAAGTTGGCCACTATCCTCAAGGCCACACGTCGCACCAGAACCATTGCTGCCTCAACCCCGCGAATGAGCCGCCATCCAGCAAAGTGTTTCATGCGTTTCGATCTGCGGTCGGTATTCAGCACCAAGCGGGCTTTCCCAGCCTTGCTTCGCCAACTCCAGAAACACGACCCCGTAGTTGATCTCCCCCCCATCAGGTGGGCCGCGGTCAGGGACAGAGGCGAACTGCACATGCCCGATGATGGATTTCAGCGCCGTGAACCGGGTGATAATGTCGCCTTCCGTCCGCCCGACATAGTAGCTTTCAGGTTGGGCTGTCCCACCCTCTCGATGATCCGGCGCGCCTGATCTGTCGTCGACCGGAAATAGCCGGGCGCATCGTGACGGTTCTGCGGCTCGATCAGGATCGTGATCTCACCCGCTTGCCGGTAGGCATATCGCAGGTTCGCGGCGAATGTCCTCTCCGCCTCCGCGCCAGAGGTGAGCCCCGCCATCACATGCACCGCCCCTGCCCCGATCGCGCGGGCATAGCCCAGCGCCTGATCGATCGCTGCGCGGGCATCGCCCTCCCTGCCCGGCAGCGCGGAAAGCCCGTTTTCCCGCGGCGGCCCGATCGCCGCGCGCGGTGTTCAGCCCCTGCATCGGCAGGCCCGTTTCATCAAGTGCCGCTTTGACCTCGGCTACGGGGGTGGCGTAATGCCAGTGTCATTCCACGGCGGCAAAGCCCGCGGCCTTGGCCGCGCGGATGGCATCGGGCAGCGGGCGGTCGGCCCAGAGAAAGCCGAGGTTGGCGGAAAGCCGGGTCAATCGTCCCAGTCCACATCGAATTTCGTGACCAGCGCCTGCACCTGATCAGGGCTGAGCGCGCGCGGGTGCAAGCCCCGCGTCAGCATCGCAAGCCGCGCGCTGTCCTCCAGTTCTTCGATTGCGTTGCAGGCCGCCTCCACATCCTTGCCAGCCACCACGGGCCCATGATCGGCCAGCATGACGGCAGACCGCTTGCCGGCAAGTCCGCGAATGGCCTGACCCATCGCGGGATCGCCCGGCAGAAAGAAGGGCAGCAGTTTCACCCGCCCCAGCTTCATGATGCCGTAAGGGGTCAGCGGCGGCAGGAAACTGTCCTTGTCGGCATCAGGCATCAGCGACAGCGCAACGGCATGACAGGAATGCAGAGGGGGCATGACGGCCTTTTGTCCCCCTCGCTGGCGCACGGCTTTGCCTACTGAAACAAGGTTCACACGGGCACGCGCATGTTCGCCATCGCCGATGGCGATGCCAGAGTGGCGCAAGAGGCCGCAGAACGGGTCGGGATGCGCCTGCAGGAAAGACGCGAGGCGCTCAGGATCAGTTGGCCCGATATCCCCACAGCGCTGACCCGCGCCGAGACCGCCAGGGCCCGCCCCGTCGTTCTGGCCGATATGGGCGACAACGCGGGCGGCGGCGCGCCTGCCGATTCAACCTTTTTCCTGCAAGAGATCCTGAAGCGCGGCATGACAGAGATCGCCCATGGCATTTTCTGGGATCCTGTCCTTGTGACCAAGTGCCAGGATGATGGGGTCGGCGCGCGGATGCGGGTTCGGCTGGGCGGCAAGATTTGCGCGGAGTTTGGCAAGCCTGTTGACCTTGACGTGACTGTCCGCGCCATCCGCGAGAACATGACGCAAATGCTGGTTGAGACGGAAATGCCCTTTGGCACGGGAGTATGGCTGGATGCAGATGGGGTGCACCTCGTCGTCTCATCGCTGCGCACGCAGAATTTCTCGCCCTCGGTCTACACGGATCTCGGAATCGACATCAGCCAGATGCGCGCGCTCATCCCGAAATCGACCAACCATTTCTACCAGAACTTCGAGAGGATCAGTTCGCGGGTGATCCATGTCCGTTCGCCCGGAACGGTGACACCCGACATGACCATCATTCCGTTTACGAAGCGCGACGGGAATTACTGGCCCAAGGTCGAAAACCCGTTCAACTGAAACCGCACCGGCGCACGCCAAGCTCGCGCTGAGTGCCACTTTGAAGCGTGATCTGAGCTTGCAGCAGACAATTTGTCTCTTTCAGTCTGAGCCGATTGGCTTTGGCAGGATGCGTGCCGAGCGCGGCGCGGGTCCGGTTTCACCGAAGATCGGCACCGGCTTGCGCAAGATGATCGTTGCCCATCCGGCGACCCTGCACAGCCACGGCGTCTTTTCGGAAACCGTCGGTCTGGCAGGCGTGGCGCGCAAGCGTCTCGGTCGCATCACTCAGTGTTGGAGAATCTTCGACAGGAAATCCTGCGCACGTTCGCTTTCCGGCGCCTCGAAGAATTCCTGCGTCGGACGGTCCTCGACGATGGCACCTGCGTCCATGAAGACAACCCGGTCGGCGACTTTCCGGGCAAAGCCCATCTCGTGGGTGACGACCATCATGGTCATCCCGTCCTCGCGGGCGAGTTCCACCATGACGTCGAGGACCTCCTTGATCATCTCGGGGTCAAGCGCCGAGGTCGGCTCATCAAAAAGCATGGCGATCGGGTCCATGGCAAGCGCCCGGGCGATTGCGACGCGCTGCTGCTGACCGCCCGACAACTGGCCGGGATACTTGGCGATGTGATCGGTCATGCCAACGCGCGCCAAAAGCGTCTCCGCACGCGCCTCAGCCTCTTTCCGGCTTCGACCGAGCACCTTTTCTTGCGCGAGGCACAGGTTGTCGCGGACGCTCATGTGCGGGTAAAGTTCGAAGTGCTGGAACACCATACCGATCTTCGAGCGCAGCCTGGTCAGCTTTGCCCCCCTGCCCGTCACCTCGGCGCCGTCCACGATGATCCGGCCCTTTTGCACCGGTTCAAGCCCGTTGACGCATTTGATCAAGGTCGACTTGCCCGACCCCGAAGGTCCACAGACCACAACCACCTCACCCTTGGCGACCTGGGTTGTACAATCGGTGAGGACCTGGAAATCCCCGTACCACTTGCTGACGTTGTGCATTTCAATCATGTCGCCATCCGTGTTTGAAGCCTGCGCACGAAGAGCGATCCGGCAAAGCAGATCACGAAGTAGACGAGCGCGGCGAAGAGATACATTTCGACGAGGCGGCCCTCGGTGCGGGCCACGATGGAGGAGGCGGTCATCAGGTCGCGCAGCGACACTACAAAGACAAGCGAGGTGTCCTGAAAGAGGATGATGCCCTGCGTGACGAGGATCGGGATCATGTTCCGGAAAGCCTGCGGCAGGACGATGTAGCGCTGAATCTGCCAGTAGCCGAGGCCCGTGGCCTGCCCCGCGTGGACCTGCCCCTTCTTCACGCTCTGGATGCCGGCGCGCATGATTTCGGAGTAATAGGCCGCCTCGAACATAACGAAGGCGATCAGCGCCGAGTAGAAGCCGCCAATGGGACGTCCAAGCGCGAGCGGTACGAGGAAATAGAACCAGAAGATCACGAGGATCAGCGGCACCGACCGGATCAGGTTGACATAGGCCGCGGCGACCAGCGCGAGCGGCTTGATCCCCGAGAGCCGTGCCAGTGCGAGTAGCGTGCCGAGCGCGATGCCGCCAAGCACGGCGAGAAACGTCAGAAGCAGACTAAGCTGCAAGCCCTGCCAGAGGAACGGCAGGTTGTTGAGGATGACGCCAAAGTCAAAATCGCCCATCTCAGCCCTCCTTGCCCACATAGCCCGGGATGCGGGTGTAGCGTTCGAGGATGGTCATGATGATCGTGGCGGTGAGGGCGATCAGCACGTAGATCACCGTTGCCGCGGTATAGGCCTCGAAACTCTGGAAGGTGTATTCCGCGATCTGCTGGCTTTGCGCGGTCAGCTCCAGAAGGCCGATGGTCAATGCCAGCGAGGAATTCTTGAAGACGGTGAGAAACTCCGAGGTCATGGGCGGCACGATCAGCCGGAACGAGATCGGCAGAAACACGTGGCGATAAACCTGCGCGACGGTCATTCCCTGCGCGGTCGCCGCCGCGCTGAGGCCCTTGGGCACCGTCTCGATCCCGGCGCGCACCTGCTCGGCCACCCGGCTTGCCGTGTAAAGCCCCAGTGCGACCACGGCGGTCACGAACTCAGGCTGGGGCATTTCGCGCTTCATCCAGCGGCCCGCATCCTCGGGCAGCATCTCGGGCACGGCGAAGTACCAGATGAACATCTGCACCAGAAGCGGGATGTTGCGGAAAAGCTCCACGTAGGCGGTGCAGATCGTGCTGATGAACTTGTTGGGCAGCGTCCGGCCCACGCCCACGAGCGATCCGACGACAAGCGCGATCACCCAGGCGCAGAGCGCGACCGAGATGGTCCAGCCGAGGCCGCTGAGCAGCCAGCCGAAATACTCCGGCTCGAAAAGGACGCTCCAGTTCCAGTTATAGTTCATTGCCCCCGGTCCCCGATGCGGTGCGGCCCGTCTGGTCAGGGACGGGCCGCCGCGGTGTCATTCAGGCAGTGCGCCCAGCTGGAACGCGGACTTCAGGAGCGGATCGGCGGGCACGCCCAGCGGGTCGAACCACTTGGCATAGATCGCGTCGATCTCGCCCGAGCGAAAGACGTTCGCCAGCGCGATCTTACCGACCAGTTCGAAGGCGCTGTCGTCACGGCGGACCATAAGCGCATAGGGATCGAAGGAAAGGAAATCGCCCACGACCGCAAAGTCATCGGGCGTCTTCGACTTGGCGATCAGGCCGAACAGCAGGATGTGGTCGGTCGAATAGGCGTCAACCCGGTCGGTCTCGAGCGACAGCATGCCTTCGGCATGGTCGCGCACCGGCAGGATTTTCACGTCGAGGCCCAGTTCTTCCACGGCCGCCTTGACCGCGCGCTCGTTCGTGGTGCCCTGGGCAAGCGCGATCGACTTACCGTCGAGATCGGCCACCGAAGAGATGCCCGAATCCTTGCGCGTCAGGATCTTCGTGCCGGTCACGAAGGTCACAGGCAGGTACTCAACCTGCTGCTGGCGGGTGAGGTTGTTGGTGGTGGAGCCGCATTCAAGGTCGATGGTGCCATTCGCCATGAGCGCGATGCGGGTCTTCGGGTTGACCGGCACGTAGCGGACTTCCACGTCCTTGCCGATCGTCTTTTCGACTTCTTCGACAATCTTCATGCAGAGGTCGATCGAATAGCCCTCGGGCTGCTGCTGGGCATTGAGGTAGGAAAACGGCACCGAACTCTCGCGGTGGCCGATCACGATCTCTCCGTTTTCGGCGATCTTGCCAAGCGTGCCGGTAAAGTCCTGCGCATGCAGCACGGCTGGGGCAAAGCCCATGGCCAGGGCCGCTGCGGCAAGCAGGTGGCGGGTACGTGTGAATGTCATTGATCAAGTCTCCCCTTGGTGTCTGGATTTTCAGTTTGGTTGATAGCCCGGCAGATCGAAGGCCTCCGGATAACCGAAAAGCGCGACGGACCCGCCGGTGTGAAGAAATACGACATTCTCCATGCCGTCGAAGGCACCTTTCCGGGTCAGGTCGATCAGTCCGTCGAGCCCCTTGCCGGAATAGACGGGATCGAAAAGCAAACCCTCGAGTTCAGCAAGCAGCCTGACAGCGGCGACCATGCCCGGTGTCGGGATGCCATAGCCGGCACCCACGTAATCGCAATTGGCACGGACGTCCTCGCGCCGGACGGCGCCCTCGCGCCCGATGCAGGTTGCGGTGCGCGTGGCAAGGTCGAAGACCATGCTTTCCTGTTTCTCGCGTGGCGCGCGCACGCCGATGCCAAGAAGGTGGATATCGCTACCGAGCGCGGCCAGGCCGGCGACGAGACCGGCCTGGGTGCCCGAACTTCCCGTGGCATGGACCAGCGCGTCGATCTTCAGCCCCATGGTCGCGGTCTGTTCGTCCAGCTCCAGCGCACAATTGACGTAGCCCAGCGCGCCCGTCGTGTTCGAGCCGCCGCCGGGGATGATGTAGGGCTTCCGGCCCTCCGCGCGCAGCTTGTCCGCCAGCGCTTCCATTTCGGCGGCCATGTCGGCTCCGCCCGAGCGCTTGGCCACGGTCGCACCATGGAGCCGGTCCAGAAGCACATTTCCGTTGAGGGTGTACTGGGGGTCGTTGGACCCGGTCCGGTCTTCCAAGAGAAGGTGGCAGGCCATTTCGAGCCGCGCCGCAGCCGCCGCCGTCTGGCGGGCATGGTTGGACTGCGTGGCGCCCTGCGTCACGATTGTATCGGCACCCTGCTCCACCGCCTCGGCCATGAGGAATTCCAGCTTGCGCGTCTTGTTGCCCCCGGAAGACAGCCCCGTGCAATCGTCGCGCTTCACCCAGAACCGCGGGCCGCCAAGGTGTTCGGACAATCTGTCCATCGGTTCAAGCGGTGTCGGAAGATGTCCGAGATGGACCCGGGGAAACCCCGCCAGCGCACTTGCAAGGTCTTTGCGTTGCGCGGCGGCGGGGCCCACGGAAGGATTTGCGCGGTGCGTGCCGGAAGGTTCTGCGTCTGCCATTGGTTTCCCCTCACCCAACATCGCACACAGACTAACCGCCCTTCCCTCCGCCGGAAAAATGCTATTTTCTTGGTCTGCCCATACGAATAGTATGAGTGGAAGGGAGAAGAGCAGTGGACCTGAGCCTTTTCGACGACGTGCTCGTGCTCTTGGAAGAGGGTAACATGAGCCGTGCAGCCCGGCGCCGGAACGTGACGCAGCCGGCCTTCTCCCGCCGCATCCAGAGCTTTGAGAACTGGCTGGGCCGCCGCATTGTGAAACGGACGGCCAATCGTGTCGAGATCGAACCGGCGCTCTTCGAGAATACCTTCGAGCTTCAGGCCCTCGTCGGACATGTCAAGGCCCTCCGCCGCCGGATTGCCGGTTACGATCCGGCCAGATCGACGGTGACGGTCGCGGCGCAGCATTCGCTGATCGTGTCGACCTTTCCCGATTTCGCCGCCACCGCTCTTGCCGAGAGCCCGGGGCTCGACTTCCGCCTGCGCGCCGCGAACCACAACGACTGCATCTCGCTTTTCCTCAGTGGCGAGGCGTCGCTGCTGATGTGCTACGAGCGTGACGGCGGAAACCCGATGCCCTTCGACGACAGCATTCGTCGCGCGGTCTGGGGGCGCGACCGGCTGGTCCCTGTCGTGGGCGGACCGCTGCGCTTTTCGCTTGGCACCCGGGGCAACCCGCCGCCCGATGCGCCGGTGATCCGCTATCCACCCGGAAGTTTCTTTGCGGAGTTGCTGGCCGACGGAAGCTCTTCCTACGCCAGCCATCTGGGCAGAACCGTCGCCGAAAGCGCCTTCACCGCCGGGATCAAGGAGATGGCCCTGCTGGGCCTCGGCCGCGCCTGGCTTCCGATGAGCCTTGTCTACAACGAGGTTCAATCCGGCACATTGCTGGTCTGCAGCGGGGATGTCGAAACCCTGCCCTTGCGGATATCCCTTTTCGCGCGCCCGTCCGATCCGGTCGCGATGCGCCTTTGCGCTCTCCGGTAAAGGCCAAGCCAGCGGTCAAGTCCGCCCCGCAAAGGCCGCCCGCGGATGATCGCGGTCGGCTGCAGCGCTGGCCGCCGGTCGCATGACGATTGCCCTGCCACGCCTTGAGGCACGTCAACGAGGGCCATCGGCCCGCGTGTCAGCCTCACCCCATTGCTGCGGCCGCTCGCGTCGCAATCATGCTGTCTCGCGAGCGGCGCATTCTGAATGTCACAAGGGGTATTTCTTGGCCACATTTTCGTTCAAGCATATAAGTTCATCGCTCCAAAGCGACTGCCCGACTGCACGCGTGCCAGTGAAGAGCAATGTTCCCGGAGGCTGCCCCGGTCGCGGCAGAGAGAATTCTTCCGGAACGTATTGCTCTGCAGCCAAAAGATTGTGCCCCGATGGAGATGGTGTCGCGCGCTACGGGCAGAGAACCCAAAAAAGGAGATTAAACAATGAGTACTGAGGAGAACGGCCAATGGGACGCCATCGTCATCGGCTCAGGCATGGGCGGCATGGCCGCCGCTGCCGCGCTGAGCCGGTTGGGGCACAGGGTGCTCCTACTCGAACAACACACGACGCTGGGCGGGCTTACGCATAGTTTCTCACGCGACGGGTTCACCTGGGACGTCGGCATCCACTACCTCAGCGACATGGCGCCGGAAAACACGGGACGCCAATTGCTGGACTGGCTGTGTGAAACGCCCATGGAATTCGTACCGATGGGAGCGGTCTATGACAACGTCCATATCGGATCGGCTGAACCCCTGTCGCTGTCGCGCCCCTACGAAGCACAGGAAAGGGATCTCAAGGATCGTTTCCCCGACCAGATCGAGGCCATCGAGGCATGGACACATGCGCTACGGGAAGGACGGGACACGATGTATAAGATATTCCCGACACGCGCCATGCCCGAGATCGCGGGAGACGTGCTTGACTGGTGGAACCGCCGCGCGATTTCGAAATGGTGCGCCCGGACGACGAAGGAGGTGATCGACGACATTACCGATCATCCCGAACTGGCCGCCGTGATGGCCGCACAATGGGGCGACCATGGCGGGCGCCCCAGCAAGGCGAGCTTTGCCATGCATGCGCTGATCGCGGGCGCCTACCTGCCAAGCGGCTCCTGGTATCCGGTGGGCGGCAGCGCCGCCTTTGCCGAGCATATCATCCCGACGATCACGAACGCCGGGGGAGAGGCGCGCGCGGGCGTCCGCGTCGACGAACTGCTTCTGGAGGACGGCGCCGCCGTGGGTGTCCGCACGGCGGACGGCGCGGAAATCAGGGCCAAGGCCGTGATCTCGGACATCGGCGTCCGCGAGACGCTTGATACGCTTTTGCCCGAGGACTGCGGGCACGAGGACTGGATTGCGGAAATCCGAGCCCTGCCCTCCAGCATCGCACATTTCACCCTGTTCCTCGGTTTCGAGGGCGATATTGAGGCGGCGGGTGCCACGAGGTCCAATCACTGGATTTATCCCACCGGGGAGACCGATGCGGTCTGGACCACGGCCCCCGATGGCGCCCCGCGCTGCATGGTGGCCTCCTTCGGATCGCTCAAGAACCCGGCGCATGATCCGGGACCGCGCAACAGGCACATGGGACAGTTTCTGGTGTGGACGGACTGGTCCAGCGCCGCTGAATGGGCGGATCGGCCCGCAGGCGCGCGCGGCGAGGATTATGCCGCGTTCAAGCACCGGACCGAGGAAACCCTCATGGCACAATTCGCACAGTACTTTCCCGATCTCGCCAAGCTGGTGGTCTTTCGTGACCTTGCAACACCGCTGTCGACGGTGGATTTCACCGGGCATCGGGAGGGGGCGTTCTACGGGCTCGACGTGACGCCGGAACGTGTGATGTGCGACGCGCTGCGGGCCAAAACCCCCATCCCCGGTCTCTTCCTTGCGGGGCAGGACGTGGCAAGCCCCGGCATACCAGGTGCCCTCTGGGGTGGTCTCCTCTCGGCGGCAAGCCTCGATCCTAAGGTGATGACCAAATTCAGCCGATGAGCACGATCACGGCCGCCGACATGTAACCCTGTCTGGCCGCGGGATGGAGCGTGGAGAGAGGAGCGGGTCAGAAGAAGGGCACAAACGTTTCTCAGTCCTCTCTTTGATACGTGATCGTCCCGTCCATGATCGTGACCACCGCAGCAGCCTCTGTGATGGCCTCCGGCGCGAGGCCTGTCAGATCATGGCTCAGCACGGCGATATCCGCGGCCATCCCCTCCCTGAGTTTGCCGAAGCTGTCTTCCTTGAATTCGACCCAGGCGTTGTCGCGGGTGTAGCTGGCCAGCGTATCGTGCAGGCTCTGTGTCTGGTCCGGCCAGCCCGCGCCCAGATCAAGCGGCGCAATCGCCGCCTTGAGGCTTGACATGACATCCACCGGGATCACCGGCCAATCGGTCGAGAACACGACCCGTGCGCCGCTTTCCCGGATGGACTGCCAGGCATAGGCCCCTTCGAGCTGGTCGGGATGCAGATACTTGCCCACGGCTGCGGGCGGGAAGATGTGGCCGCGGGGCGCATGTCCCGGTTGCAGGGAGGCCACGATGCCCAGTTCCGCAAGACGGGGCAGATCGTCGAGGTGGATAACCTCGATATGTTCGATCCGGTGGCGTGCATCGCGCCTGCAGTTGGCCTCTTGCGCGGCCTCCAGCGCGTCAATGGTGCGGCGCACGCCAGCGTCCCCAATGGCGTGGACGGCAATCTGGAAGCCGAGACGATGGGCTTCCTTGCAGCAGGCGACGAAATGGTCCTGGGTAAAGACCTCGTCGCCGGTGTTGCCGTCTGCGCCCATCTCGCCCGGGTAAGGGCGCAGCATCAATGCGGTGCCGCTTTCGATCACGCCGTCGATGAACATCTTGACGTGGCCACAGCGCACCTTGTCCCCCTGGAAATCGTCGCGCAGTTTCGGTGCTTCCTCGGTCATGCGCGCCACGGGATCGGTGCCCTTCATATGGAAGGGCACGAGGCATCGGCAGAGTAGACGGCCTTCGGCCTCCAACTCGCTCAGAAGCTCCAGCTGATAGCGGTTGCCGTCCATCAGGTGCAGCCCGGTGATGCCCTGCGCGGCACAATGGGCAAGGCCCCCGACAATGACGTCCTTGTCCATCGCGCGCTGTTTCGGGGTGGCGGGCGGCACCGGGTCCTTGCCGGTGGTCAGCCCCAGCATCTCGCGCCCACCGTGCCTGGTCAGGCCGAGGATCGGGCCGTAGGCACCGGGTTCCAGCAGCTCGCCGTTGGCAAGGCCGTCGTCCCCCATGACGATCTCGGAGCCCGCGTCGACCTCTCCTCCCTGCAGAAGGCCCGTGGCCTCAAGCGCAGCGGTATTCGCCCAGACGGTGTGGTGGTCGGGGGCGAACATGGCGAGCGGGCGCTCGGCAAGGATGCTATCGAGGTCGTGGCGGGTGAGCGTCTTGCCCGTGCCCAGGATGCCGTAGTCGGCCATGACGCAAAAGACGAGGTCGTCGTCGGGATTGGCCTTGGCATAGGGCAGGATCGCGTCGCGCATCGCATCGAGGCCCTGTACACCGTAGAGGCTGAGGCAGTCGAGTTCGACCGAGCCGCCGAAGAGATGGACGTGGCTGTCGATGAAACCGGGCAGCACGGTGCCACCTTTCGCGTCGATCATGCGGGTATCTGGACCCGCAAGCGCCGTGATGTCCGCGTCGCTGCCGACGGCGGTTATCTTGCCATCTGCGATGGCCAAGGCCTGCGCGTTCGGCTGGCTGTCGTCAAAGGTGATCAGCGTGCCATTGTGGATGATGATGTCAGCGGCCATTCAGCGCCTCCGTGGAAGTGAGCGCCGATTTCTTCGGAGAAATCGGGCCGGAGTTTTTGAAAACTCCGGGGTGCGGGTGGCAGCCGGGGAGCGGAACCCCGGCTGCCGCGCTGGTTACTTCTGAAGCTAGGTCCAGATCGCGGTATAGAGCTTCTGCGCCTCGGGCGGGCAGGTCTTGGAGACATAGGCCGCACCTTTCAGATTGTCGGGCACGACAACCTCGGGTGCTGTTTTCATATCCTCGGGCATGAACGCCTCGGAGCCCTTGATGCCGTTGGCATAACGCGCAAAGGACGACAGCATCGCGGCATTCTCGGGCGCCATGATGAAGTTGAGGAAGGTCTTGGCCTCCTCGACGTTCTGCGCGTCCGCGAGGATCGCGGCATTGTCCATCCAGACCGGGAAACCCTCCTGCGGGTAGCCGAAGGCGATGTCGGCGTTCTGCACCCGCGCGCGGAAGGACGCGCCGTTCCAGTTCACACCGGCAGCCAAATCGCCCTTGGCGTACTTCTCGATGTTGCCATAGTCCATGGACAGCCAGTTCGGCTTGGCCGCCTGCAGGATGTCGCGCACCTTCTTCAACACTTCCTTGTCGGCGGTGCATTGTTCGCCGCCCGCGTACTGGATCGCCATGCCCATCACGTCGTTCATTTCGGGAACGACGTTGATCTTGCCCTTCAGCTCCTCGGGCGGATCGAAGATCACGGCGGCCGTGTTGATGTCACCACCGTAGACGGAGGTGTTCACGGTGATGCCCACGGTGCCCCACTGCCACGGCACCGAATATTTGCGGCCCGGATCGAAATCCACATCGACCCATTGCGGGTCCATGTGCTTGAAGTTCTCCATCTGGTTAGGGTTGCTTTCCATCAGCAGGCCCTCGGCGACGAAGATCGGAATATAGGTGCCGGAAGGCACGACGATATCGAAGCCGTGGCCGCCCGCCTTGATCTTGGCCAAAGCGGTGTCGTTGCTGTCGTAATCCGTGATGGTGACCTTGATACCGGTCTCCTTTTCGAACTTCTCGATCATCTCGGGGGAGGTGTAATTGCCCCAGTTGTAGATGTTCAGTTCTCCTTCGGCCAAGGCTGGCCCGGCCAGAACAAGGGCCAGTGCGGTGAGTGTCTTTTTCATTTTTTGGTCTCCCGTTGGTTGGTTAGTTCTTGAATTTGCTGAGCAGGGTGAAAGCGATCACCATGGTGACCGATATCCCCAGCAGGACGGTGGAAATCGCGTTGATTTCCGGCGTCACCACCCGCCGCAACTGGCCCAGCATGTAAGTCGGCAGCGTATCCTGCCCGGCGGATTTGACAAACTCCGTGATCACCACGTCATCGAGGCTGATGACGAAGGCAAGCATCGCACCGGCAAGGATACCGGGCCACAGCTGCGGCAGGGTAATCCGGCGAAACACCTGGAAAGGTGTTGCGTAAAGATCGGCGGCCGCCTGTTCGAGACTCAGGTCCATCCCCTGCAACCGCGCCCGGATCGGCAGGTAGGCAAAGGGAATGCAGAAAGCGGAATGCGCGATGATGAGGTAGAAGAGCCCGGTGTAGCCCGTCGCCACCTTGATCATGGCAAAGAAAATCAGCAGCGCCACGGCGGTCACGATCTCCGGCACCATCAGGGGCTGGTTGATCATCGCAAAGACCGTCGTCTGCCCCCGGAATTTTCGTGTGCGCGTGGTGGCAAGGGCTGCCAGAACCGCAACGGTGGTCGAGATCAGGGAAGCCCAGAAGGCGATGATCAGGCTGCGGATGGTCGCCTCCTGAACCAGTTCGTTTTCCCAGGCCGAAGCGTACCAGCGCCAGGAAAAGCCCTCCCAAATGGCAATCGAGGTGCCCGCGTTGAAGGAATAGACCACCAGCAGGATGATCGGCATGTAAAGCATGACAAAACAGGCCACTGCGATGGTGGTGAACCCCGTCTGGCGGCGGATATTGAAGGTTCTAGCCATGGCGCACCTCCTCGTTGCCGGCCGCCCGCACGTAGGCCAGCAGCGCCACCATCACGATGGCCAGCAGCGTGATCGAAAGCGCGGCACCCAGCGGCCAGTTGCGCCCCTGCCCGAATTGCAGTTCGATCAGGTTCCCGATCATCAACTGGTTGCCGCCGCCCATGACACGCGGGGTGACGTAGGCCCCAAGCGACGGCACGAAGACAAGGATCGAGCCCGCGATGACCCCGGGCTTGACCAGCGGCAGGATCACCCGCCGCAGCACCTGGAAACGCGTGGCGTAAAGGTCATAGCCCGCCTCCACCAGCCGAAAATCGAACCGCTCCATCGAGGCGTAAACCGGCAGGACCATTAACGGCAGGTAGACATAGACCATCCCCAGCAGGATCGAGAATTCGGTAAAAAGCATCTGGATCGGTTCGTCTATGATTCCGACAGCGATCAGAAGCGTGTTCACCGTGCCTTCATTGCGGATCAGCTCAAGGATCGCGAAGGTCCGGATCAGCAGGTTCGTCCAGAAGGGGATGATGATCAGCAGCATCCAAAGGTCGCGCTGTTTCTTGGGGCGCGTCGCGATGAAATAGGCGGTGGGAAAACCGAAGATCAGACAGAAGACGGTGGTCAGGAATGAGAGCTTCACCGAGCGCCAGAAAATGCTCAGATGCGCGTCGGACCAGCCCAGCGTGTCATCGAAAATATCGCGCTGCATGAAGACGTTGAACCAGGCTTCGCCGGAGAAGTCCCAGACCACGCCGCCGTAGTCGCCGGGCGTGAGGAAGGAATAGACCAGCGTGATCAGCAAGGGGCCGCTTGCCGCGAAGATCAGGATGACCAGTGCCGGTGTCAGCAGCAGCCAGCGGTTCCGGGCGGCGCGGCGGGCCGTGGGATCAGGCAGGTCGGCCATGGCTCAGTCCCTCAGCACCTGCGCGACCGCGCCCGGAAAGGCGATGCCCACCCGATCGCCGCCAGCGAACCCGTTCGCGGCCTCCGGCCCGTTCTGCTGGCGCAGCACAAAGGCAGTACCGTCGTCGAGGGCGACGTGAAAATGCGTATCCGTCCCGAAATAGACCACCTCGCCCAAAGTGCCCGACAGCAGGCCTTCGTTCTCCCTGACGAGACGTGCATGCTCGGGCCGGATGGCTATCGTCACCCTGCCCCGCGATCCGCCATCGGCGCGGGTGTGCAGGCTCGCCCCCGAGGAGAGCTTGAGCGTCACCTCTTCCCCTTGCGTGCCGGTCACCTCTGCATCGAGGAAATTCGTGTCGCCGATGAAGTCGGCCACGAAACGGTCCGCCGGGTGGTCGTAGATGTCCCGAGGGGTGCCGATCTGGCGGATGGCCCCATTCGACATGACCGCGATGCGGTCCGACATGGTCAGCGCTTCTTCCTGGTCATGGGTCACAAAGATGAAGGTGATTCCCGTTTCCGTCTGCAAGCGCTTCAGCTCAAGCTGCATGTTCTTGCGCAGCTTGAAGTCCAGCGCGCTTAGCGGCTCATCCAAAAGCAGGATTTTCGGGCGCGGCGCCAGAGCGCGCGCCAGCGCGACACGCTGTTGCTGCCCGCCGGAGATCTGGCTTGTCTGGCGATCCGCCATTTCGGTCATCTGCACCAGTTCCATCATCTCGGCGACGGTCGCCTTGATCTCGGACTTGGGCTTGCCCAGCATTTCAAGACCAAAGCCGATGTTCTGTGCCACCGTCAGATGCGGAAACAGCGCGTAGCTTTGAAAAACCGTGTTGATCTGACGTTTGAAGGGCGGCAGATCGAGAAGGCTCTGACCGAACATCTCCAGTGTGCCGGAGGTCGGATGCTCAAACCCCGCAATCAGGCGCAGGATCGTCGTCTTGCCGCAGCCTGACGGCCCCAGGAGCGTAAAGAACTCGTTGTCACTGATTTCGACATCCACGCCGCCAAGCGCTTCCACCGGCGGATTGCCCGGGTAAACCTTCCGCAGTGCGCGCGCACTGATTGCCTTGGCCATATCCGCCCCTTGGATAACCCCTCCTATGGCTTGGTCGGAAAAAATTGCTCCGACGATCCCCCATCACGCTTTGGAAGCATAGCCGCATAAGGGTGGTACTTGTCATCTCTTTTTGAACTCTGGACGAATTGGACGAAACATCTCAGGGTACCGGGACCGATGTATCGACCAACAAGAGGTGCCGGACCCTCTCCGCCCACCGGAACGAACCCGCACCGAAAACCGACCAGACCAACCTGAAAGTGCCCATGCAATTCCATCTCGACACATTCCGCCCCGGTGACCCCGATCTCTTCCCGTCGGTGGAACCCGCCTCGGACGAAATCGACGTCCTGATCGTGGGTGCTGGTCCCGCCGGGCTGACGCTCGCGGCCTATCTGTCGCGGTTCCCGACAATCCGGACGGTGTTGCTGGAACGCAAGGACGGACCGATGGAAAAAGGTCAGGCCGACGGTGTGTCCTGTCGGTCGATGGAAATGTTCCAGACCTTCGGTTTCGCCGAACGCGTCAAACGAGAGGCCTACTGGGTGAACGAGGCGACCTTCTGGAAACCCGATCCGGAGGATCCGGCCCGCATCACACGGAACGGACGCGTGCAGGATGTCGAGGAAGGCCTGTCGGAAATGCCCCATGTCATCCTCAACCAGGCGCGGGTCCACGACATGTATCTCGAGGTGATGCGCAAATCCCCCACGCGCCTCGAACCTCTTTACGGGCGCGCGGTGACAGGTTTGCGGACCGACCCGGACGGCGTGACGGTCGATGTGGAACATGGCGGCAAGAAGGAAAGTCTGCGCGCCCGCTACGTGGTGGGCTGCGACGGCGCCCGCAGCGCGGTGCGCCGGGCCATCGGGCGCAAACTGGAGGGTGACAGCGCCAACCAGGCCTGGGGCGTGATGGACATCCTGTGCAACACCGATTTCCCCGATATCCGGTATAAGAGCCTGATCCAGTCCGCCGAGCAGGGCACCGTCCTGATCATCCCGCGCGAGGGTGGCTATCTGGTGCGGCTTTATGTGGAGATGGACAAGCTCAATCCGGAGGAACGCGTCGCAAACCGTGACCTGCAGGCCAGTGACCTGATCGCGGCCGCGAACCGTATCCTCGCCCCATACACCATCGACGTTAAGGAGGTTGCCTGGTGGTCGGTTTACGAGATCGGACACAGGCTCACCGACCGGTTCGACGATGCGGAGGGCGACCCCATCCCACAGGTGTTTATCGCGGGCGATGCCTGCCACACGCACAGCCCCAAAGCCGGACAGGGCATGAACGTGTCGATGGGGGATGCCTTCAACCTTGGTTGGAAGCTGGTTCAGGTGCTCGCGGGCGCATCGGACGCCTCCCTGCTGCGCAGCTATTCCGAGGAACGCCAGAGCGTCGCGCAGGACCTTATTGATTTCGATCACGAATGGGCGCGGATCATGAGCGCACCGCCCGAAACACGCGAGGGCGAGGATGCGCCCCGATTCCAGAAATACTTCGTCGAACACGGGCGCTACACGGCTGGCGTATCCGTGCGCTATACGCCCTCGTTGCTGACAGGTGACGGGCGATGGCAGCACCTTGCCAAAGGGTTTCCCATCGGCATGCGGTTTCACTCCGCCCCGGTCATACGTCTGGCAGATGGCAAGTCTGTCCACCTGGGTCATGTGCAGCGGGCCGATGCGCGATGGTCGCTGCTGGCCTTCCCCGGTGGTGGCACGCCCGAGGTGCAGATCGAACGGCTGAGGGCGCTTTGCGCGCGGCTCGATCCGGTTCTGGAGGCCGTGACGCCAAAGGGGGGCGATCCCGATTGCCGGGTCGATCTGCGTGCCGTCCTCGACGCGCATCACCATGCGCTCGACATCACGGCAGTGCCTGAGCGCCTTTTCCCCGCCAAGGGTGCATTGGGCCTGCGAGACTACGAAAAGGTGTTCTGTTCGGACCACCCGCAGGGCAATGTCTATGACATGCGGGGCATCAACCGCGACCCGGGCTGCCTGATCCTTGTACGGCCCGACCAATATGTCGCGAACGTCCTGCCCTGGGGCGAGGCCGCAGCACTGGCCGAACAACTCGGCGGCATCTTCAAGCCAACATAAGCGAAAGCGTCTTTGCGCCGCCTTGCCGCGGCGCGGGGAACTGCCCGATTAATGGGCGCTGCGCCTGCAAAGCGCGCGCGGACGGAGCCAGAACGTTGCAAATCCGCTGCCAGCCCCGGTAAACTGACGAAATGGGAAACAACTCATCCTTCTTCGATGAAATGAGCGGAGCGCCGGGCGTGCGGCCGCCTTACCAAGCTTACGGGACCTGGTTCGAAGACCAGGACCTCGGCCGTCTTGCCCAGAAATCCCGCGAGGCCGAGCAGTTCTTTCGGCGTACCGGCATCACCTTCAATGTCTACGGCCAGGCCGATGCCGAGGAGCGCCTGATCCCTTTCGATCTGGTGCCCCGTATCCTGTCGCATGAGGAGTGGCGCAAGCTGGAAAGCGGTGTCGACCAGCGGGTACGGGCCATCAACGCCTTTCTCCACGACATCTACAACCGCCAGGAAATCCTCAAGGCGGGTATCGTGCCGACAGAACTGATCGCCGAGAACGACGCTTTCCTGCCCCAGATGATGGAATTCACGCCGCCGGGCGGCGTCTATACCCATATTGTCGGCACCGACATCGTCCGCACCGGCGAAGAGGAGTTCTTCGTTCTCGAGGACAACGCGCGCACGCCCTCCGGTGTCAGCTATATGCTGGAAAACCGCGAGACCATGCTCAAGATGTTCCCCGAGCTTTTCAGCCAGATCAAGGTCAAGCGGGTCAGCGATTATCCCAAGAACCTGCGGGCCTCGCTCGAGGCGGCTGCGCCGCCCAATTGCGAGGGCAGGCCCTTTGTCGTGGTGCTGACCCCGGGCATTCACAACTCGGCCTATTTCGAACACAGCTTCCTCGCGGACCAGATGGGCGTCGAACTGGTCGAGGGGCATGACCTGCGGGTGGTCGACGGGCGCATCGCGGTGCGCACCACGCGAGGGTACCGCAACGTGGACGTGATCTACCGGCGGGTGGACGACGATTTCCTCGACCCCCTGACCTTCAATCCGCAATCCATGCTGGGCGTGCCCGGCATCATCGACGTCTACCGCGCGGGCAACATCACCATCGCCAATGCGCCCGGGACCGGCGTCGCCGATGACAAGGCGATCTACAGCTACATGCCCGATATCGTGGAGTTTTACACCGGCGAGAAGGCGATCCTGAAGAACGTCGAAACCTACCGCTGTTCGGAACCGGACAGCCTGAAATACGTACTCGACAACCTGTCGGAATTGGTGGTGAAGGAGGTGCACGGCTCGGGCGGTTACGGCATGCTCGTAGGCCCCGCCGCCAGCAAGCAGGAGCTGGCCGATTTCGCCGAAAAGCTGCGCGCGCGGCCCGGCAATTACATCGCCCAGCCGACGCTGAGCCTCTCGACGGTGCCGATCTTTACCGAGGCTGGTCTTGCGCCCCGGCATGTCGATCTGCGTCCCTTCGCGCTTGTCGCCCCGAACGAGATCAACATCGCGCCCGGCGGACTGACACGGGTGGCGTTGACCGAAGGCAGTCTGGTCGTCAATTCCAGCCAGGGTGGCGGGACCAAGGACACCTGGGTGCTGGAGGGCTGATATGCTGGGCAAAAGCGCAGGTGGCCTCTACTGGATGTTTCGCGGGCTCGAGCGGGCCGAGAACACCGCGCGCCTGATCGAGGCGGGCTTTCGCATCGCGCTGACGCGCTCCTCTGACCCGGCCTCCGACTGGCGGTCGATCATCGTGACAGCGGCGCAACAAACCGCCTATGAAGCCAGGCACGACGGCTACGACAGCCAGCGCGTCACCGATTTCCTGCTGCGCGACCCCGCGAACCCCAGCGCGGTGTTGTCGATCATCAAGCAGGCGCGCGACAACGCACGGCTGGTGCGCACCGCGCTCACAACCGAGGTCTGGGTGGCGGTGAATGAAACCTGGATGCTGTTGACCGATCTGCTCAAGGACCCGATCCCCGAACGCGACCTGCCTCTGGTGATGGAGGCGATCCGGCACCAGTCGGCGCTTGTGCGCGGCGCGCTTTACGGCACCATGCTGCGCAACGACATCTACGACTTTTGCCGCCTTGGCACATTTATCGAACGCGCCGACAGCACGGCGCGGATCATCGACGTGAAATACCACGCGCTCCTGCCCTCGCCGTCGTTCGTCGGCAGCCGGCTGGACAATGTCCAGTGGGAGATGATCCTGCGCTCGGTCTCGGCGCATCGGTCGTTCCGGTTTGCGGTTCAGGACGAGTACAATGCCGCCAATATCGCCGAGTTTCTGATCCTTGATCGCCGGTTCCCCCGCTCCCTGGCGTTCTGCGCAAAGCGGATCGAGGAAAACCTCGAGCAGTTGTCCCAGGAATACGGCGAGAGCGGGCCAAGCCAGGAGGCGGCCAGGCAATTTCGCGCGCGCATCAAGGGTCGCGACATCGACGCGATTTTCGAGGAAGGGCTGCATGAGTTCGTCACCCAGACCATCATCGAACTGGCGGCGCTTGGCTCGACAATCGAAGAGCAGTACAGGTTCAACAAATAGATGCGCCTGAAAATTGCCCACACCACCACCTACCAATACGACCAGCCCGTTGCCTACGCGTTGCAGCGCGTCCGGCTGCGGCCTGCGTCCTCGGTCATGCAGGAGGTTCTGGACTGGTCGCTTGCCGTCGAGGGCGGCAAGGTCGAAACCGGTTACAGCGACCACTACGGCAATCTCGTCGACCTGATCTGCGCCGACGAGGGCACCCGAGCCCTTTCCATCCGGGTCGAAGGCACGGTCGAGACGCACGACAGGGCTGGCATCCTCGGCAGGGTCTACGGGCGCGCACCGCTGTGGCATTTCCAGCGCGCCACGGCACTGACCGAGGCAGGCCCCCAGATCAGCGGAATCGCGCATTCGGTGGACAAAGCCCTGCCCCAGCTTGACCGGCTGCACGCGCTCTCTGCCGCGATCCTCGACGCGGTCGCCTATACACCCGATGAAACGCATCCCGAAACCACGGCCGAAGAGGCCGTCGCGCACGGTCACGGCGTCTGTCAGGACCACGCGAATATCTTCATCGCCGCCGCCCGGTATCTGGGTTTTCCGGTACGCTACGTGAGCGGTTATCTTCAGATGGACGACCGCATCGACCAAGACGCCAGCCATGCCTGGGCCGAGGCGCATGTGGATGACCTGGGCTGGGTCGGATTTGACGTCTCAAATGGTATTTCGCCGGACGAACGCTATGTAAGGCTGGCCACCGGGCGTGATGCGCACGATGCGGCCCCGGTATCCGGCCTGCGAATGGGTCCGGGAGACGAAAGCTTGATTGTATCTTTACAGGTCCAGCAGTAATCCTGCGCAGGATCATTATCGGTAGATTCCCATGACCTACTGCGTCGGCATGCGCCTCAATAACGGACTGGTGTTCATGTCGGACACCCGCACCAACGCGGGCGTCGACAACTTCGCCTCCACCCGCAAGATGTTCAACTTCAACGTTCCGAACGAACGCAGCATCACGATCATGACCGCGGGCAATCTCGCGACCACGCAGGCGATGATCAGCCTGCTCAAGGAACGGACCGAGGCCAAGGACGACCGAAGCCCGTCCATCTTCGCGCAGCCGACGATGTTTCAGGTGGCGCGGCTGGTGGGCTCCACCCTGCGCGAAGTGATTTCCTACAGCAGCCCGGGCAGCCCCAGTTCGGCAGATACCTTCAGTGCCTCGGTGATCGTAGGCGGGCAGATCAAGGGCGGCCAGCCGACGATCTTTCTGGTCTACCCCGAAGGCAACTTCATCGAGATCTCGGATGACACGCCGTTCTTTCAGATCGGCGAAACGAAGTACGGCAAGCCGATCCTGGTCCGCGCCTACGAGGCCGACATGCCCTTTGAGGATGCGATCAAGCTGTTGCTGGTCTCTTTCGACTCGACCGTGAAATCGAACCTCTCCGTCGGCCTGCCCTTCGATTTTCACGTCTACGAGAACGACAGCCTTGCCCAGAAAAGCCCCACCCGGATCGAGGCGGACGATGACGTCTATCAGACCATCTCGTCCGGCTGGGGTGAAGCGCTGAAAGCGGCGCTGGACGGATTGCCCTCCTACCGCATCTGAGCGGGCTCAGGTCGACAGCCGACGCTCGACCACGCGCGCCATGATCGATGCCCCCACGGGCAGCACATCCGGGTCAAGAAAGAAGCTCGGGTTGTGCAGGCCGGTTGTCCCGGTATGTCCCACGCGGCAATAGGCGCCGGGCACGACCTTGAGCATGTCCGAGAAGTCCTCGGAGCCGGTGGCGGGCGCGATGTTGTCCGTCACGTTCTCTGCCCCGACGACGTCTGCCGCTGCCTCCAGATAGGCGTCGGACAAGGCGGCATCGTTGACCAGCACGTCAAAGACGTTACGCAGATCGAGCCTGATTTCGACCCCGTACGCCTTGGCGAAACCATCGCAAAGCTCCTGCATGCGTTGTTCGACCAGCGCGATGACCTCGTCCTTGAAATAGCGGATCGTCCCGGCAAGTTCGGCCGTATCCGGGACCACGTTGTAAGCCGACCCGGCGTGCAACTGGGTCACCGACAGCACGCAGGTGTCCAGAGGTGCCACATTGCGCGACACCACCGACTGCAGGCTGCCTACGAGGGCCGAAGCGATCATCAGGGGATCGCGGGACTGGTGCGGCATGGCGGCATGGCTCCCCTTGCCCTTGACCACGATGTCGAAGAACGACGCCCCCGCCATCGCGGCCCCCTTGCAGATGCTGACGGTGCCGGGCTGACCGTTTGGCGAATTGTGCATCCCGTAGATCTCGTCACAGGGAAAGCGGTCGAAAAGCCCCGCCTTCAACATGCCGCGTGCACCGCCCAGACCCTCCTCGGCGGGCTGGAAGATCAGCACGGCGGTCCCAGCGAAATCCCGCGTGGCAGCAAGGTGCTTGGCCGCCCCGAGAAGCATGGTGGTATGGCTGTCGTGGCCGCATGCATGCATGACCCCCGGATGGGTCGAGGCATAGGAGAGGTTGGTTTCCTCGTGAATCGGAAGGGCGTCCATGTCGGCGCGCAGCCCGATGCGGCGGTCGCCGTCGTACTTGCCCTTGATCAGCCCGACGACCCCTGTTTCGGCGATCTCCGTGTGCACTTCGTCGACACCGTAGTCCCGCAGCTTTTGCGTAACGACGGCTGCCGTACGCCGCTCCTGAAAACCGATCTCGGGATGGGCATGGAGGTCCTTGAAAATCTCGTTCAGTTCTTCAGTGCTTTCCGCGATGACGGGCAAAACGGGCATGTGGGGCGCTCCTTGGAATAGTGCTGATATTGGCTGATCCACCCATGACCGGTATCAGCCGGTGAAGGCTACCCGGACGGATCGGTTGCGCATCATTTTCAGCCATCCATCGGTCAAGCGCAACACCGTCCGGACGCCCGGGCCACAAGCGAAGGCGGCTGTCAGCGCCCGTGCATGTCACAAAAAATTGCCGTCCGTGAAACCAAAGCCGCACTCGCGGCGTTAACACCTCAGGCGCGGCATTCCGCCGCAAGGGGGTCACCTTGGATACCAGCCAGTCCATTCAGCGCTCGCTGCGCGTTCTGGTGATCATCTCGCTTTTCGCGACAGCCTACTTCGCACGCGACCTGATCCTTCCCATCGTGCTGGGATTCATCCTTGCACTGATGCTCAGCCCGGTCTCCCGTGTGCTGTTCCGGATGGGCAGTCCCCACGCCGTTTCCGCCTTTGCTCTTGTTGGCGCGACCGCCCTCGTCATTCTGCTGATCTTCGCGGGGACAGCGAGCACGGTCGCAGCCTGGAGCGATGAACTGCCGCAGATGGGGGCAGAGATCCGTGACAAGCTGCGAACCATGTCAGACGCCGTGGAAGAAGTGCGCGAGGCGACCGAGGAAGTCGAGAAGCTGAGCGATGGAGAGAACACTGTACCCGAGGTGACCGTCAAACAACCCGGATTGCTTGATTCCGCTTTCGACACGGTGACCCGCGTTGGCGCCACCATCGCGGTGACGCTGGTCCTCGCCTTTTTTCTGCTTTCTTCGGGAGAGCTCTTCTATCGCAAACTGGTCCAGGTGTTCCCCACCATGGATGGCAAGAAACGCGCGCTTGCCACCGTCTACGATATTGAACGACGCGTATCGCGCTACCTGCTCACGATCGCCGTTATCAACGCGAGCCTCGGTGCCTCCCTCTGGCTCTATCTCGCAGCGCTCGGGATGCCCAATGCCTATGTCTGGGGGATCGCGGCCGCGCTTCTCAACTTCCTGCCCTACATCGGCGGTTTTGTTGGCAGCATGCTGGTGGGCGCTTTCGCCATCGTCACCTTCGACAGCCTTGGCTACGCGCTACTTGCGCCCTTGGGCTATCTCTTCCTGACCAGCCTGGAGGGCCAGTTCATCACGCCCTGGCTTGTCGGCCGCAGGCTGGCGATGAACACGGTCGCGGTTTTCCTCACAGTTGTCCTCTGGGGCTGGCTCTGGGGGATACCGGGCGCGCTTGTCGCCGTGCCCTTCCTCGTCGTCTTCAAGGTGATCTGCGAGAATTTCGAGCCGCTGCGCACGGTAGGCATCTTTCTGTCGGGGGATGAAAAGGACAATCCCCCGAAAGAGGCCACCGCCCCCTCACCCGGCGAGTGACGGCAACCAGAGAACGATACCCGGGAAGGCCACGAGCAAGGCGATGGTCACCGCGTCCGCGACAAAGAAGGGTGCAACCCCGCGGAACACGTCCTGCACATTAAGATCATCACGCACGCCTGCCACGACGAAGCAATTCAGCCCGATGGGCGGGGTGATCAGACAGAACTCTGCCATCTTGACCACGAGGATACCGAACCAGATCGCGCACATCGGACCCGACATGCCGAAGGCGCTGTCAGCAGCCGAGACGAACTCGCCCCCGTTCAGTGCCATGACCGCAGGGTAGACAACCGGCAGCGTGAGGAGGAGCATCCCGATCGCGTCCATGAACATTCCCAGCACCGCATAGGCAAGCAGGATGCAGATCAGGATCACCATCGGCGACATCTCGAGCGAGGTGATCCAGTCGGCGAACGCCTCGGGCAGCTCCGCAAAGCCCAGGAACCGGACGTAGATCAGCACGCCCCAGATGATCGAAAAGATCATCACCGTCAGCTTGGCTGTTTCCAGCAGCGCCTCTTTCAACTGGCCCCAGCGCATGCCGCGGTAGAGGGCCATGAGGAAGACGATGAAGGCCCCCACGGCACCACCTTCTGTCGGTGTACCCCAGGCATCGCCGAAGGGGTTGTAGACGAAGAAGATGATGATCACGACCACCGCCACGATGGGCAGCGCAGGCGGCAGCGACACGAAACGCTCGCGCCACGTGAACCCGGTGACCGCAGGGCCGACGGATTTGAACATGACCGCAATGCCGATGATCAGAATTGCATAGACGATGGCCGAGAAAGCCCCCGGAATAAATCCGGCCAGCAGAAGCTTGCCCACGTCCTGCTCCACGATGATCGCGTAGATCACAAGGATCGCGGAGGGCGGAATGAGCGAGGCCAGCGTGCCACCGGCGGCGACGACACCCGCCGCGAACTGCTTATTGTAGCCGATCTTGAGCATCTCGGGGATGGCGATGCGGGCAAAAACCGCCGCCGTCGCCACAGAGGCCCCGGAGACCGCCGCGAAACCGGCGGTCGAAAAGACGGTCGAAACGGCAAGCCCGCCCGGCACCCAGGCAAACCAGCGTTTGCACGCCTCGAACAATGCCGTGGTCAGCTTGGCATAATAGGCAAGATAGCCGATCATGATAAACACCGGGATCAGGCTCAGCACCTGTGCAGACACCTTGGAATGCGGCGTCAGGCCCGCGATCTTGACGCTGATTTCCACCGCCTTCCAGAAACGCGCCGGATCATAGTCAAAGCCGTTCCAGCGCAGCCAGACAAGGCCGACCAAGCCTGCCATACCTGCCGCAAAAGCCACCCGCATGCCCAGGACGACCATCACCAGCAGGCCGCCAGAGACCCATAGGCCGATTTCGATAGGTTCCATCAGGCGTCCCTCTCCAATGCGGCGGCTTCCGCCTTGGCCTGTTCTTCGATGGTCAGGTTCAGCGGCACGGCGACGGGGTTTTCAAGCCCCAGAACCAGTGCACGGCCGTATCCCCACACCTGCAGCAGCAGACGCAGCACCAGCACACCAAAAGCAATCGGCACAACCAGCTTGCTGGGCCAGATGGGCAGGCCCACGTCAATGGAACTGTCCCGGCTGCACAAGGGCCGCGCGCAGTCGAACGAGCGGTCGAAATGGGCCCAGGCTCCCCAGGTCAGCGCGACGATCAGAACGAGGATGAGCAGGACCGAAACCAGCTCAAAGAACCAAAGCGCCCGGCCCTTCAAGGCAGAGACCAGCATATCCATCCGGATATGCGTGCCGTCCCTTTGCACGTAGGATATGCCCATGATTGCGATGATCGGCATCATTGCCTCGATGTAGTCGACGTAACCCATCATCGGCGAGCCGAAGAACTTGCGTCCCGTGACCGAATACGCGGCGAGGAACATCAGCGAAAAGATCGCAAGCCCGGATAAGAGGGCTGCAAACCGTTCGAGCGGCAGCAATGCCTTGTCAAGTCTGCTCAGAAGGCTGGAGTCTTCCAGCACTGCGGCGGAACCGGCCATATTTCCCCTCCCGTCTTGTGGATGTGCGGCGGGGTGAACCCTGCCCTACGCATTTTCGTAGGGCGGGGCCCACCCCGCGAGGTCACATCAGGACCGTGGCAGCCTCAGCTGCCGCCGGCCTTCGCTTCTTCCAGTGTCTTGACCACGAGGTCATAGAGCTCCTGGCCCGGCAGGCCTTGCGCTTCCATGTCCGCGATCCAGGCATCACGCGCCGGCGCGGCAGCGGCAGCACGGAATTCTTCAAGCACTTCCGGTGCAATCTCGACCTTCTGAACTTTCTTCTCTTCGAGAACCGCGTCCCAACGCTTCAGAAGCTCATCGTAATTGGCGAGATAATGGTCCAGCGATTCCTCGATGGAGCCATCAAGCGCCGCGCGATGCTCGTCCGAGAGGCTCTCGTATGCGTCGATGTTTACCACCACCGGGCAGTTGACCGTGCCAGGGTTCAGGTTGGCCGTCCACCAGTCCGCCTGATTGATGGTGCCGAAGGACAGGTGCGCATGCTGGGCAAAGGCAACCGTGTCGACAACCCCGGATTCCATGGCCTGATAGGCTTCCGTTGCGGTCACAGAGGTCGGCACACCACCGACCGCTTCGAATGCCTTGCCAAGACCGCCGGTCGCGCGCACACGCATGCCTTTGAAGTCCTCCAGCGTTGTGCGCGGCTCGCCGGTACCAACGAGATTGTACTGCGGCATAGGCGAGGTCATCAGCAGCTTTGCATTCCACTGAGCCATTTCCTCGGCGGCGGCCGGGTGGCTATAGACCGCCTTGGAGACAGCGCGCTCTTGCTTGAGGTTCTCGACACCGAGGAACGGCAGCTCAAGCACGGTGATGACCCGGTTCTTGTCCGCATGATAGCCCGCGCAGAACTGGGCCATCTCGAACGCACCAATGGAAATACCGTCGAGGTTTTCGGTGTTCTTGGAAAGGCCGCCGTAGCTGATGTTCATGGTGAACTCGCCACCGGTCTTTTCGCTCACCAGTTCGGCCAGTTTCTCGATGTGCTCGGTGAAGGCGCGGCGCTTACCCCAGACGGACACGTTCCATTCGGTCGCGGCTGCTTCGCTGACAAATGCAAAGCTGATGGCGCATACGGCTGCGCCGCTCAGAAATTTGGTCATTGATGTTTCTCCCGTTTCTGCGCGCCCTCCTCGGCGCGCTTGCGGCCTAAGCTAGCGCGCCCGAACGAGAGTTCCAAGACCAAGGTTACTTCTATTCGATCGTTCCGGAAACACGCGATGCGGCCTAGGAATTGAAGGAAACGGCATTTGGACACGCAGCGCACGAAAGATGCGCTTGGGCACCGCGAAACCGACGGCCCGCTTAGAAACCCTGTCCGACTGAGGCCAAGCCACGGTCATCACAAATCCCCGGGCGCCCCACCCGACCGGGGCCGGTCGCGCAACGGGCGAAAACGACAGTCGCCGCTTTCAGAAAGAGGAGAGAACGCTTCGGAAATACCGGGCAGTAAAGCGATGGGGTACAAAGGAATTGACTGCAAATGCTCAATTTATCAGAATATTATTTAACTTCCATTTCAAGAATTTTACTGATTACATCGGCAATCGGAAAATACTTTACACCGAAACCCTCTCATCCCAGTTGCTTATTTCTTTCCCTCAAAGGGACGCTATGATCGCGCCCGAGGAGGCGCACCCCGGTGTGGATGCACGCACGAGGTGCCGAAAGACTGCCAAGGGAGAAGTGATCAATGTCCGATACTGTCGCAAAGACCTACCCGCCATCCGACGAAATGGCCGCGAACGCCCACGTCAACGCTGCCCGCTACGAAGAAATGTACAAGGCCTCTATCGACGACCCCGACGGCTTCTGGCGCGAGCAGGGCGCACGCGTGGAATGGATCAAACCCTTCACCCAGGTCAAGGACGTCGACTTCACCCTCGGCAAGGTCAAGATCAACTGGTATGCCGACGGTCAGCTCAACGTCGCGGCAAACTGCATCGATCGGCATCTTGAGACACGCGGCGATCAGACCGCCATCATCTGGGAGCCCGACAGCCCCGATGACGCGGCGCATCACATCACCTACAAGGACCTTCACCGCAACGTGAGCCGCATGGCGAACGTTTTGAAAAATCTCGGCATCGGCAAGGGCGACCGCGTGGTGATCTACCTGCCGATGATCCCCGAAGCGGCCTATGCCATGCTGGCCTGCGCGCGGATCGGGGCCATTCATTCCATCGTTTTCGCAGGCTTCTCGCCCGACGCCCTTGGGGCGCGGGTGGATGGTTGCGATGCCAAGCTGGTGATCACCTCGGACGGCGCGCCGCGCGGCGGGCGGGTCACGAACCTCAAGGACAACGTCAACAAGGCGCTCCTGAACGATTTCGACGAAGTGAAATGCCTTGTCGTACAGCGCACCGGCCAGCAGGTCGCCTGGCGTGGCGATCTGGATTTCTGGCTGCACGAAGAGCTTGAAAAGGTCTCCGACGACTGCCCACCCGAAGCCATGGACGCCGAGGACCCGCTCTTCATCCTCTACACCTCAGGCTCCACCGGCAAGCCCAAGGGCGTTGTACACACCACCGGCGGCTACCTCGTCTATGCGGCGATGACGCATGAGATCACCTTCGATTACCACGACGGCGATATCTACTGGTGCACGGCGGACGTGGGCTGGGTGACGGGCCACAGCTACATCGTCTACGGGCCGCTGGCCAATGGCGCCACCACCCTGATGTTCGAAGGCGTGCCGACCTACCCCGATGCCTCGCGCTTCTGGCAGGTTTGCGAAAAGCACAAGGTGAACCAATTCTATACCGCTCCGACGGCCATCCGCGCGCTGATGGGCCAGGGCAACGACTTTGTCACCAAGTGCGACCTTTCCAGTCTTAAGGTGCTGGGCACCGTCGGTGAGCCGATCAACCCCGAGGCCTGGAACTGGTACAACAATGTCGTCGGCGGCGGGCGCTGCCCCATCGTGGACACCTGGTGGCAGACCGAGACCGGCGGCCACCTGATGACCCCCCTGCCCGGCGCGCATGCGATGAAACCCGGTGCGGCGATGAAGCCCTTCTTTGGCATTCAGCCAAAGGTGCTGGAACCTACCAGCGCCGAGGAATTGACCAGCAACCCGGCCGAAGGCGTGCTGGTCATCGCCGACAGCTGGCCCGGACAGATGCGCACCGTCTGGGGCGATCATGAACGGTTCGAAAAGACCTATTTCGCGGATTATCCCGGCTACTACTTCACCGGCGACGGCTGCAAGCGGGACGCGGACGGCGATTACTGGATCACCGGGCGCGTTGACGACGTGATCAACGTCTCCGGCCACCGCATGGGAACGGCCGAGGTCGAAAGCGCGCTTGTCGCCCACGAAAAGGTGGCCGAGGCCGCGGTCGTCGGCTATCCGCACGCCATCAAGGGACAGGGCATCTATTGCTATGTCACCCTGATGGGCGGCCAGGAACCTTCGGACGAGCTGCGCACCGAGCTGCGCAACTGGGTCCGCTCCGAGATCGGCCCCATCGCCTCGCCCGACCTGATCCAATGGGCGCCGGGACTGCCCAAGACCCGCTCGGGCAAGATCATGCGCCGCATCCTGCGCAAGATCGCCGAGGATGATTTCGGCGCGCTTGGCGATACCTCGACACTGGCCGAACCGGCCGTGGTGGACGATCTCATCGAGAACCGGATGAACCGCAAATAGGCGATTTGCCGCAGAAAAGCACATAATCGCCGTGATCGGGACCTGTTCCTGACCCGATCGCGACTTATGTAGAGCCCCAAGGCAAAGCGCCCGCGCCCGTCAGGGTCGTGGGCGCATCTGCAGGAAAAGGGCTGCTCGATGGGCATCTATGGACAAATCAGGACCGCCGTGTCACCGCAGGACGCGATGGACAATGGCATGATCTCCTTTGAGCCTTCTGACGGCCGGGCGTTGCGCAGCGCCTTCGGGCGTTTCGGTACGGGTGTGACGGTGATCACGACCCAGACGGCGCAGGGCCCGCTGGGCATGACGGCAAATTCCTTTTCCTCCGTCTCGCTGGAGCCGCCTCTTGTCCTTTGGTCAGCCGCCTTGCGATCAAAGCGGCACAATGCCTTCGCAGAGGCACGGCATTACTGCATCCACATCCTTGCCGAGGATCAGGCGGATCTGGCCAATCATTTCGCAGGACAGGGACACGACTTCTCGGAATTCGGCTGGACCGAAGGTCCGGACGGCGCGCCGCAACTGACGGGTTGCCTCGCCGCGTTCCACTGCACGCGCTACGCGGTGCACCCGGCGGGGGATCATTCGATGATCGTTGGCCAGATCATGCATGCCTCCGAACGTCCCGGGCAGGGGGCGGGCCTGCTGTTCGACCAGGGCCGTTTCGGGACGTTTGCGCCGAAATAAGGCAGCGCCCCTCAGTAGTCCTTCTCAAAGAAAATACCGATTCCGCTGTTTCCATCCGATCCGAGCGTTGCCTTCCCCTTGAGGTTCGAGGTGATGTCGAGGTTGAGCGACACCTCACCCGTGCCATCTGACGCGGCGGTCACGTCGGTGTAGACGTTTTCGGAGATGTATTTGCCCGCACGGACGGCGGTCGCGCCACTTTCGGTCGTCGTAACGTCAAGATCGTCCAGGCCAAAGCCCTCGCGGAGGTTCGAAATCACACTGACCCCGCCGCGACCGGCCAGGGTCGCGACAGCGTTCGCAAGCTGCAGCGCCTGGAAGGGTGAGATTTCGGATATCTTCCGCCCGAACAGAAGCTGGGCCAGAACCTCGTCCTGCGGTGCCTCCGGCGTGGACTCAAAGCGTACCTCGGGCGCATCCGCCGGCCCCTCGACAATCACGCGCACTTCACCTGTTGCAGTATTCGTGGCCGAGACGAAACGGATGAAAGGCAGCAGATCGCCCTGGAACTGGATCGACCCTTCAATAAGGTCGAACCGCTGGCCGAGGATATCCAGCCGACCACGCAAGAGCGAGAACCGACCGGCCGAGATGATGCGGCGGGTGGTGCCGGTGAGCGTCAGCGCCCCACCAAGTTCGGCATCAAGGCCCCGGCCCCGTACGAAGATGCGGTTCGGCGCATTCACCCGCAGGTTCAGACCAAATCCGCCCGAACCGTTTGCAGTCGGATCATCCCCCGCCGCCGCACTGTCGAGGCCCGCTTTGCTGCGCGTGGCGATGACATCTGCGGGAGCATTGATATGGGTGATCGGCGGAATATCCCCGATGTTGGTGATCCCGGTCGACGGCACGTTGACTGTCGTTTCTCCCACATCGACCTGCCCGCTGATACGCGCGCCACCCGTGAGAGGGCCGGCAAGACTCAGATCGCCGCTGACCGAGGTCCGGTAAAGCTTCGGGTCGATCAGCACGAGGTTGTCGAGGCCGATCCGGATGTCCGCAGGCAACGAGGGTGTCAGCGAGATCGTCCCGCTCGCGGCCATGGTGCCGCCGTTTGTCGCCTGCCCCCGCACGTCCAATTGGACGCGGCTATTGGCAATGTCGACATCCGCGGAAATCCCCTGCAACGCCAGTCGCAGGTTCGGCGCGCTGAAGGTTGCATCTGCGGTGCGTATCGTGCCCGAAACAGAGGAGAGCGCCGCAGGTCCGTTGATGCTCAGGTCGAACTGCGCCTGACCCTGCAGATCACGTGGCGCAAGGAACGGACGGCTCAGCCCGAGCGGCGCTGACCCGTTCACGTCGAGGGCCAGCGTACCATCGGCATTGACCAGACCCGACGCGCGCGCCTGCGTGCCGGACGGTCCGGTGACATCGGTCTCAAGCCGCCAGGCGTTTCCTTGTTTTTGCACGTTACCAAGCACTTGCAGGGGGCCATTCACCCTATCCACGAAGGCCCCGATGTTGGGCATCTCGAAGGAGAAATCGACGTTCGCAGCAGGCCCTGTCACCACCCCGTCAACCGAGGCCAGCGCGGAATAGGGGCCGGAGGCATTGGCCGTGACGGCAATCCCGTCCGGCGTCTGCCGCAGCACGCCCTGTGCATCCAGCGGGCCCGAGACACCCGGGGCCAGGGGACGGACGTTCGGTACCGAGAGATCGAAGGTCAGCTGCATGTCCGGTCCCGTCGCCAGTCCCTCGACCTCTGCCACGGCACCATAGGGCCCCTGCGCCCGCGTATCGATGACAAAGCCACGTTCCGTCTGGCGCAGCGTGCCGGTGGCGTTCAGCGGACCGTTCACCTGCGGGACCAGCGGCTGCAGGTTGGGCAGCGCCACCTCGAAATTCACGTCGAGCGCTGGCGCAACAAGCCCCTCGACCCCCGCGCTGAGCGCATAGGGACCGGTGGCGTCGGTGTCGATCCGCCAACCCTCAGGTGTCTGGCGCAGCGTGCCCTCTGCCCGCACCGGCCCCTCGATCTGATCCGCGAAGGGTTGCACGTTCGGGATATCCGCAGTGAACCGCAACAGGGCGTCGGGCCCCGTCGCAAGGCCCTCGGCGGTCAGGGACGCGCCGTAGGGTCCGTCGCTGGCGGCGTCGATGCGCCAGCCTGCGACATCCTGCGTTGCAGTCGCCCTGACCGTCACAGGCCCCTCGTATTGCGGAACCACAAGACCGACATCCGCAAGCCTGAACCGCGCCTCCGCACGGCTGTTGCCGCTCCGCAGTTCCGCCGCGCCGGTCAGGTCCAGCGCGTCGTTCTGCAGGATCAGGTCCCGCAGAAATGTGCCATTCTCGTCGCGCCGCGCGGCGAGGCTCAGATCTGTCCGGCCCGCCAGGACCGCATCGGCCTGAGCGATGCCAAGGGCCAGATCGTCTGTGCGGCCCGCAATCTCGAGGTCGAACTGCCCGCTCAGCGGCGTGACCTGACCCGACAGAGACAGCCGGGCAGCCCCCGACAGATCCCGTCCGGCCAGCGCCGCGAAGCGCTGCAGGTCCTGTGCATCGAGCGTCGTCTCGACCTGGGTGACAAGACCTGTCGCGATTCCGTCGATGATCGCCTGCCCCGTCAGCGCGTAATCGGCACCGGAGAGGCGCAGGCCGGAAATCTCGACCGGGCGGTCCTCGAGATAGGCGATGGAAGCCCGACCATCGACACGCTCGCCCAGGGCCTGCGCCAAGCCCGGATCGGACAGTGCCAGACCGTCCGCCGCAAAGGTGACGTCGCCGTTGAACGCGCCGACGCCACCGACGTTTCCGACAAGCGTACCATTAAGCGCCAGCCGGGTCCGGCCTACTGCGACGCCTGTCATCGCAAGACCAGCGATGTCGAATCCGGCGTCTATCGCATCGCCCCCCGCCGCATCGTAGTCGATCCTGAGCGTGACCGTTTCGACCGTGGTCCCCGCGCCGCCCACCGGCAGCAGGATCGACGTACCGTCCGGATTGGCGATCTGACCGCTGATGTCGATCAGGCTTGGCCAGCGGTCCTGGTTCAGGGTGATCTTGCCGGCCAGTTCCGCTGCCTGGGCCGTCAGGGCGAAATCGCTGACCTCGATGACCCCGCTGCTTTCGAGGACCGCATCGACCCGTATGCGCAGATCTTCGCCAAAGAATTCCCGGTATCGTGGCGCCAGAAGGGCGGTGATGTCTCCACCGATATCGGCCTGCACACGCCTGTCCGGCCCTGTCGAGGCGCCCCGTACCGCCTGGGTCCCGAGGGTCACCTGCCCCGCAAGCCGGTCCTGTCCCTTGGTCCTGACCGACACATCGGCGGTGAAATCGTCAAGCGGGCCGCTGCCTTCGACGGCAAGGTCCACGTCGGGCTGACCGGGGATGCCGAGAATGCGCGCGGCCAATCCGCCCTCGCCCTCGCTCAGGCGCAAAAGAAGGTCGAGGATGCTGTCGCTGCGTTCGAAATTGGCGCGTATGACGAATTCACCCCGTTTTGCGTCCGTCCGACGCGCTTGCAGGTCGATGTCGCCCAGCGTGTCGTTGAGCGCGGCGGCGGCGGAAACCGTCAATTGCGCGGCCTCGCCGAGGATCGGTGCCCCAAGGTTGATCTCGGCCACCGAGAACTGCGCGACCTGGATCGCCACCGGCAGCTCCGGGAGACTGAAGGGCGCGGCCTCCGCATCGGGCATCGCGTCGTCCTGCGCGGCAGGCAGGCGGTCAATGTCGAGCCGCTGCGCGGTGAGGCTTTGCACTTCGAGACGCCCGCGCAGCAGCGCCGAACGGTTCCATTCCAGCACCACCTCTTCCAGCGACAGCCAGATGCCCTCGTCGTCCGAGATCGTCATCCGGTCGAGCGACGCGGATGAGCTCAGCGCGCCCTCGAACCCGTCGATGCTTACCGTTCGTCCTGCCCCGCTCAGCAATTCCTGAAGCTTCCGGGTCAGGAAGCCCTTGTCGTCTTCCTGCGCCGCGACAGTAGTCCATGACATCAGGTAGATACCGAGAACCGCAATGATATGTCCGAGAAACCGCATCAGAAGGCCTGCCCGATACCGATATAAACTTGGAAGTTCTCGTCTGTGTCCGGCCCAGAAGTTGGCACCGCCACGTCAAGCCGGATTGGCCCGATCCCGGTGTTATAGCGCAGCCCGATGCCCGCGCCGGAATGCCATTCGCCCGAGCCATCGTAGAATGCCTCAGAGCCGACGTAGCCGCCGTCAAGAAAGCCGACGAGACCGATCGTCTTGGTCACTTCCACCCGTGCCTCTGCCGAGACGCCCAGGAAACTGCGCCCGCCCACGACGTTGCCGCCGCCCAGATCGACGCCGAGCGCCTGGTAAGGCTGGCCGCGAACGGTGCCGCCCCCACCGGAATAGAAGAGGTAATCGGCGGGTGCCACGCTCAGATCAGGTCCGTAGACCGACCCCAGCTGGCCACGCAGCGCCAGCGTGACGGGCCGTGCCGTGCCGAACGTGCGATAGAAACGCGTATCGACGTAGCTGCGCAGGCCGTTGTCGGAGCCGCTCACCGCAAGGAAGGGGGTAAGGCTCGCGTTCACGTAGAAGCCCGTTTTCGGGTTCAGGTCGTTATCTCGATAGTCGAAGGTCGCGCCCAGCGGCAGGGTGAAAAGAGTGAAACGGTTCTCGCCAAAGGCATCCCGCGTCTCGGCCCGGCGCAGGCCAAGGCCCAGTGTATACGTACGGTTTTCGTTGGCGTACCGTTTGATACCCGCCCCGATGGCCGCCTGCCGTGAAAAGAAGTTCACCTCGTCAAGTTGCTCGATCCCGGCCAGCGCGTAGAAATCCGTGTCCTCGTTGAAGGTTGCAGGCCTCTCGAACCGGACGCCCAGGCGATAGTCCTCTCCGCCTGAATTGCCGCCGATCCCCTTGATCTCGGCATCAAAGCGCAGCCGTTCGGCCCCGCCCAGCAGGTTGCGGTGCAACCAGAAAGCGCTCAGCGTGAGCCCTTCGAGCGATCCAAGCTCCGCCCCGAAACCAAAGCGGCGCGGCGGCGCTTCCGTCACCTGCAAGGTGATCGGCAGGGTGTCGTTTGGCCCGATGCGCTCTGCCTCGAGAAGGGCCACCGAGTTGAACGCCCCGGTGCGCCGGAGGCGCTGCGCCGCCAGTCGCAGTTCCTGCGGTGAATAGGTTTGCCCGGTGGGCAGTCCGGCAATGTCGAGAATGCGTTTGGTGCGCACGGCACTGTTGCCTTTCACCGAAAGCACACCGAAGCGCAGTTTCGGTCCCGGCGCAAGGCGCAGGCGCGCGTTGATCGTCCGGTCCACGTGCCGCGCGGTCAGTTCCTGGCTCGCCAGTTCCGCCTTGGCATGGCCCACCGCGCGCCAGCCATCGACACCCGCCTCGACCGTGTCCTTCAGCACGCCAAGGCGCGCTGTTTCGCCTCGCGCAAAGCCAGCGGGCAGTTCTGTAGCCGGGGCAAGCGGCGCGATCTCGGCCCGGCCGAAGCGGAAGAGCGGCCCGGGATCGACAGCAATGACCGCGCGGTCGATGCGCCGGGGCGGCTGCACCGGGGGGATCGCTGCGGCATCTATGCCATCGAGCGTGATCTTGATGACCGGGCCATAATACCCGTTGTCATAGAGGACAGAGAGCAGCCGCTCGTAGTCTGCCTGCGCCGCCGACACCAGTTCCTGTGTCGACGGCTGGGTTTCTGCCGCCGCCTGCTCGACCAGCAGGGAGCCACCGCGCAACGTCTCGTAGAGCGGGCTGTCCTGCGCGACGCCGGTCAGCCTGACGTCGGCGGCATGGCCGATGGAGGCAACAAAGGTCAACGCAAGCGCAAGCCGGTGACCCGTCGCCACATTTGAAAAAACCGAATTCACTGTCGATCGCACGCCAAGCGCCCTTTGTTATGCGTTCCGACCTGCACTTTCGCAGGGCAGGCCTTCATTGCCGGGTCTTCTGCTTATCTAGATCGATCTAATGCCATGTCACCGGGATGTGCAAACGGCTTCTGAGCCTACGGCGACGCTTGTTGATGGCGAGGGCCGCATGGGACGGTTCTGCGGGCGGAAAGCAGGAAATGGAATTGAAGAAATGAGTGGAGCGGACAATCAGACAGATTTGGAGCCATCCGCCCTCATCGCTCCTTCGGCGCGACTGCCGCACGCAACTGTCTCGGGAGTGTTGGCATCTTCTTTCGGAAGTGCCAGTGGTGCGGTCGGAGAGACTCGAACTCTCACGGGTATTACCCCACAGCGACCTCAACGCTGCGCGTCTACCATTCCGCCACGACCGCATGCCATGGAAGGTAGCGGGGGTGTAGCGGGGAACGCGGGCCTTGTGAAGAGCAAAAAGCAAGGAAAAACCCCGGTCCGATTTCGGAGCCGGGGTTTCAAAATCACGAGAGCTTTCTAGTCCTACTTGCTGATCGAAAACGTTGGCAAACCAGTACCCGAGGCAGGCTGCGGCTGCGGTAGAGCCCCTGCGCCGCCCATCCGTTGCGCGGCGGCCCGGATCAGCTCGGTCCTTTCAGGTTGGCCGGGAACAAAGACCGCCGCCGCGCCGGAATCCGCCGCCGCGAGCGCGGCCTCGTACCAGCTTGCTGCCATATCCACGCGCTTCGCTGGACCGAACCCCTGGCTGAGGTGATGCCCCATCAGCTCGCCATAGACACCTTCGCCCATGGCGAAGAGCAGAAGGGCCGAGCCCAAGGCGACATCCATATTGTCGGTGCGGTAGCCAACGCCAAGGCAAATCCGTGCGGTGCCCGCCAATTGTGCAGGCGACATACCGGTTGTCAGAATGAAGGAGGAAACATCCGCCACCACGGCATCACGCGGCTTGAGTGACAATGACGACACATAGTCTTTCATGGCTGGCCCGAAACCTTCGCATTGCTGCGCGATCTGATCGGGGGTGAAACCGCTGATCTGGCTGACCAGTTCCTCCGATTTGGCGATCGCATAGGTGCGTGCGAGGCAGAACTGCTCATTGATGGCGATATTCGGGTCGGTCATGCTGGCGAGGGTCGTAAAACCGCCGTTGGTATTGGTGATGAGTGACACGGTGTTGCAATGAGACGCCAGTGAGGCCTGCGTTCCTGCACCCATGAAGTTGGGCAGCCCCGTGGACGGGGCCACCGCGGCGGCAAGACCGGCTGCACCCGCAAGCGGTGCAGCGGCAGCGACAGTTGTCGTTGGCGCCGGAACCGGTTGCGGCACCGGCTGCGGAGCGACCACAATCGTGGTCTGGGGCGCAGGCGCTCCACCGGGCGACTGCCCTGCCATTTCGGCTCTGTAGGTCTTGAGCAATCCGCGGGTTCCGTCCGGGTTCGCAGCCACCTGCTGCTGGACGGCGTAGCCACCGGCCTGAGCGCGGTTGTAGCTTGAGATCAGGAGGTTCTGTTCAAAGGCGGAAAGCTGGCCCGTCACCGGATAGCCCATGTATGCCTGATAGCGCGAGATCGCGTCGCGGCTGCGACGGCCAAGCTGGCCGTCCACCGCACCTGCATCGAAACCGAAATAATTCAGCGATGCCTGGATGTTGCGGCCTTCGTGGGTCGAGGGGATCGAGGGACGGTAGGTCTTCTTGTAGGTTCGGGTGGTGCTGCGCTGCTTCTTGGCGTTTGCGCCAACGATGCCGCCGATGATCGCGCCGGCGATGAAATCACCCGCATCGGCACGCGCCGTGTCGACCGGGACGATGGAAAGCGAAACCGCGAGCACGGCTCCTGTGATGGCTTTGAAATACATTAAGTTGCTCCGAATAATGAAAGACTCGATATATTGTGTTCAGGCTAGCACAGCTTCCTTGTGCGCCAAAGCCCGAAGACCGGGCAGATTCGGCCATTTCCCTTGAAAACGGGTGGGGAATTCCTGACTTTAAGGACTGAATGCAACGAACAGGTGACAAATGTCCGAAGCTGAAACTGCCCCTCAGGGCCCCGTGGTCCAGATCGACATCGTCTCAGACGTCATGTGCCCGTGGTGCATCGTGGGCTTCCGTCAGCTTGAACAGGCTCTCGGCAGGGTCGGTGCCGGTGCCTACATCCGCTGGCATCCGTTCGAGCTCAACCCCGCCATGCCGCCGGAGGGGCAGAACCTGGGCGAACACCTGGCCCAGAAGTATGGCACCACGCCAGAACAATCCGCCCAGAATCGAAAGATGCTGACCGACCTCGGGGCGTCTTTGGGTATTGCGTTCAATTTCACCGACCAAAGCCGTATCGTGAATACCTTTGGCGCCCATCAGCTATTGGGCTGGGCACAGACCAAGGGGCTGCAGCATCCGTTGAAACTTGCGCTGTTCGAGGCGCATTTCACCGACGGCAAGGACGTCTCGAACCCGGAGGTTCTGGTGGAGACCGCTGCCGGGGTCGGGCTGGACCCGATGGAAGCCGCGGAAATCCTGACTTCGGGCAGTCGCGCCGAAGAGACGCGCGCGCACCAGCAATTCTGGACCTCGCGCGGAATCTCGGGGGTGCCATCGATGATCTTCGATGGCCGTTACCTGCTCACGGGGGCCCAGGGTGCCGAAAAATACGCGCAGATGCTGACGAAGGTGATCAGCGAAAAGGACGCCGCCTGAACGCCCCTCTTCCTTCGCAGGCCTTGATCGCCTAAACCGCGCCCATGGTGGAATGGATCATCACGGACGGACTGACCGACTACCGCGCGGCCGAGGCCTTCATGGAGGCCCGCGTCGATGCGATTGCCGCAGGTGAAGCAGATGAGTGTATCTGGCTTGTCGAACATCCCCCGCTCTACACCGCCGGGACTTCGGCCAAGGCATCCGACCTTGTCGATCCGGACCGTTTTCCGGTCTATGAGACAAGGCGCGGCGGACAATTCACCTACCACGGTCCGGGGCAGCGGGTGGTCTATGTTATGCTCGACGTGGGCAAGCGGGGCCGCGATGTGCGGTGCTTCGTACGCGATCTCGAAACCTGGGTGATCGCGACGCTAGACCAGTTCAACCTAAGGGGCGAGATCCGGCCCGGACGGGTTGGCGTCTGGGTCCAACGGCCGGAAAAGCGTCGGCAACCCGACGGCAGCCCCGCCGAGGACAAGATCGCGGCGATCGGTATCCGCCTGCGCCGCTGGATCAGCTTTCACGGCATCAGCATCAACGTGGAACCCGAGCTCGATCATTTCGGCGGCATCGTGCCCTGCGGCATTTCCGACCACGGGGTGAGCTCATTGGTCGATATGGGCCTACCCGTCACGATGGACGATCTCGACGTCGCCCTCCGGTCGACCTTCGAAACTGTCTTCGCGCTGCCGCGGCCCAGCTTTGACAGCCCCAAGGAGGCTGTCTGACACTCTCCGTTCAGCCCGCGAAGTCTCTCAGACAGGCCGCGACCGCATCCCAATCCGTGAACTCATGGTCCGTCTCGGAGGGATCGAAGGGACGGTCGCGCATGACCACGTGCCGGATCACCTGCATGGCGAAGTAGTCGTAATGTGATGTACGCAGCGCCCCGCCCACCAGCATTTCCTCGTTCGGTGTGAACCCGGTGCGCATTTCCATCTCGGTCAGATATTCCCTTGCTTCTTCCAGGCCCTCCGGGAACGCCGCGTTCATGCTGACCGACAGCAGTAAAGTCCTGATTTTCCGGAGGTCTTCCCTGTGCGCCGTCAACAACGCCTCAAAGGTGCGCGGATGTCGGCGCTGATGAACCGAGGCCGCAAGGATCGCCGCCCCGACGCCGTCAAAGGATATTTCGGTCGGATCATCGGCATCCACCAACTCGACTCTGTGCCCAAGCTTCTCGAGTTCAGCCTCTGCGAACCGCGCGATCTTGCCGGTCTGCCCCTCGACTGTTCCGTAAATGACGAGTATTTTCATTGCGATTTCCTCCCTTTTCTTGGATCGAAGCAGCACGGGGCGGAACCGACCACTCACCAGATTTGATAGGGCGCGCGGCACCCACCGTCGTTGTTCCATGTCAAATGAGAAAGATGCGCCTGATCTACGCGTTCTCATACTCTCGCGCGACAAGGGGATTCGGCCTCTGCCCCCAGAGAACCGAGGCGCCACGCCGCCCCTCTCCCATGGGCCTGTCTTCAACCGGAAAAAATGGCTCAACCCGCGTCAAAATAACCCGTCCTGCGGCAAACCCGCCCATTGCCCCCGCGCCTGCATCCGACTAGAAGAAACACCAGTCAGCACCGCGTGTTGCCAACAGGCGCGGTGCATCAAGTCAAATATCTCAGGAGGCACCGCATGGCAGACGCAGCCATTCACGGGCACGAACATGAGGACGAACGGGGCTTCTTTACCCGTTGGTTCATGTCCACCAACCACAAAGATATCGGTATCCTGTACCTGATCGTATCAGCGATCGCCGGTTTCGTATCTGTCGCATTCACCGTCTACATGCGGCTTGAGCTGATGGATCCCGGCGTTCAGTACATGTGTCTGGAAGGCGCACGGCTATTCGCCGATGCTTCCGCCACCTGTACGCCCAATGGGCACCTGTGGAACGTGCTGATCACCGGCCACGGCATCCTGATGATGTTCTTCGTCGTGATCCCGGCGCTTTTCGGCGGTTTCGGCAACTATTTCATGCCCTTGCAGATCGGTGCGCCGGACATGGCGTTCCCGCGCATGAACAACCTCAGCTTCTGGCTCTACGTGGCCGGGACGACACTGGCGGTCTGCTCGGTTCTGTCTCCCGGCGGTAACGGTCAGGCCGGTTCCGGCGTGGGTTGGGTGCTTTATCCGCCGCTTTCCGTGAAAGAAGGCGGCATGTCCATGGACCTCGCGATCTTCGCGGTTCACGTGTCCGGTGCCTCGTCCATCCTGGGTGCGATCAACATGATCACCACCTTCCTGAACATGCGCGCGCCGGGCATGACGCTCTTCAAGGTGCCGCTGTTCTCCTGGTCGATCTTCGTGACAAGCTGGCTGATCCTGCTGTCCCTGCCGGTTCTGGCGGGTGCGATCACCATGCTGCTGATGGACCGCAACTTCGGCTTTGCCTTCTTCGATCCTGCGGGCGGCGGTGACCCGGTTCTGTACCAGCACATCCTGTGGTTCTTCGGCCACCCGGAAGTCTACATCATCATCCTGCCCGGCTTCGGCATCATCAGCCATGTCATCGCCACCTTCAGCCGCAAGCCGATCTTCGGTTACCTGCCGATGGTCTGGGCAATCATCGCCATCGGCGCGCTGGGTTTCGTCGTCTGGGCGCACCACATGTACACCGTGGGTATGACCCTGAACCAGCAGGCCTACTTCATGCTGGCCACCATGGTCATCGCGGTGCCGACCGGCGTGAAGGTGTTCAGCTGGATCGCCACGATGTGGGGCGGCTCGGTCGAGTTCAAGACGCCGATGCTCTGGGCCTTCGGCTTCCTCTTCCTCTTCACCGTTGGCGGTGTGACGGGCATCGTGCTGTCGCAGGCTGCCGTGGACCGCTACTACCACGACACCTACTACGTGGTGGCACACTTCCACTACGTGATGTCGCTCGGTGCCGTGTTCGCGATCTTCGCGGGGATCTACTTCTACTTCCCCAAGATGACCGGCCGCATGTACCCCGAATGGGCAGGCAAGCTGCACTTCTGGGCGATGTTCATCGGTGCCAACCTGACCTTCTTCCCGCAGCACTTCTTGGGGCGTCAGGGCATGCCGCGTCGTTACATCGACTATCCGGATGCATTCGCCTACTGGAACTACTGGTCGAGCTGGGGCGCGTTCCTGTCCTTCGCATCGTTCCTGTTCTTCTTTGGCGTGATGTTCTACTCGCTCCGCGCCGGTGCGCGGGTGACCGAGAACAACCCCTGGAACGAGTATGCCGACACGCTGGAGTGGACCCTGCCCTCTCCGCCGCCGGAGCATACCTTCGAAATCCTGCCCAAGCAGGAAGAGTGGGATCACAAGCACAGCCACTAAGGCGCGCTGAAAAAAACCGAGAAAAGGCCCCAACGGCGGTTGGGGCCTTTTCTTTTTCGCAGCGTCCATGAGGTCACGGTCCTGCGAAAGAGATACTGTGGCGCAACGTCAGTTGCGTTCACACTGGAAAGTGCCGGTACTTTCGTCATTCTGGCGGCGACGCTGACAAAGGATCGAAGGACACCCGCGATGCCCCTGACCATCACCCCGATCTACGCCGCGCTTGCCGCGCTGCTTTTTCTCGTGCTCAGCTGGCGGGTCATTCTCTACCGCCGCGCAAATGTCATCTCGCTGGGGGACAAAGGCGACAAGAACCTGCTCAAGCGCATGCGCGCACAGGCGAATTGGGCCGAATACACGCCCATCGCCCTGATCCTGCTGGCCCTGACCGAAGCGAACGAGGCGCCGGCCCTCGTGCTGCATGCGCTTGGCCTCGCATTGCTGTTCGGACGTATGCTGCACGCCTGGGGCTTCGCCTCGACCCCGCAAAAGATCATCCTGCGACAGATCGGGATGGCGCTCACACTTGGCATGATCGCCCTCTCCGCTCTCGGACTTCTGGGGCACGCTCTGATCTGAACAGGTCACGTTCGCCGGACGGCGGCATGCTGGCCGCACCCGTGCCAGAAATCGAAAAATTTTTGCACAGGCAGCGGATTTCCCTCTTGCACGCAACCGCCGGGATGGGTATCTCCCCCTCACCCAAGGATGCGGGCGTAGCTCAGGGGTAGAGCATAACCTTGCCAAGGTTAGGGTCGGGCGTTCGAATCGCCTCGCCCGCTCCAATTGGGACCTGCCAGCCCCGGCAGATGATGCAAAGACCGCCATCGGCGGTCTTTTGCCGTTTTGGGCTTCCCCCGATTGCGTGCAGGTCCTTTTGCCGCGATTTCGGCAAGCTGCCCCCATATCTCCGGCATAATCATGCAATTTCGACGAAAACCCGTCATATTATTGCCGGTTTCGCACGTTCTTATCCACAGACAAGGTTCGCGACTGATCGGGAGCCGGAACGTTCTGGATAGGTGCCCCTATGAGATTGCTTGCAGTAGACGATGATCCCCTGATCCTTGATCTTTTACCGATCGTGTTCCGGCAGGCGAACTTGCCGCAGATCACCGTGGCCTCCTCCGGACCGGATGCACTGGAGATGCTGAGCGACCCAGAGACCGAGGTTGACGGGCTTATCCTTGACATCGAAATGCCCGAGATGACCGGCATCGAGTTGTGCCGCAAGATCCGCGCGATGCCTCGCTATCGCCACACACCGATCCTCATGCTTACCTCCGTATCCGACAGCACCCGGATCGAGCGGGCATTCGCCGCAGGTGCGGACGACTACATCACCAAGCCCTTCGATGTGAAGGAGATCGCCACCCGCGTGCGCGTCGCCGAACGCATGACGGAAAAATCCGTCAATGCCCCGGTGCTCGACCCCGAACAGCGAAGTGAGAACGCCGTAGAAGGCCGCCACCATTTCGACATCACCGAACCCGTACGGCTGGTCGGTGCCGAGAAACTGATCCTGCCCTTCGCGCTTGGCAATTACCTGTCCCAGCTTTCGCGCCGGTACCTTGACGACTGTTCGATCTTCGCTCTGCGGATCACCGACATCGACCATGTTTTCGCCTCCTGCAAGACCCATGAATACGCCCGCGCGCTCGCCGGGATGGTATCGGCCGTGAATCGTGTGGTCGCCTGCCCCAACCTGCTGATGGCCTATGAGGGCGACGGCATGTTCCTGTGCATCACGCAGGGCAAGGAGCCCCCCGCATGGCCCGAGATCGAGGACATGATCCTCGAAGCACTGTCGGAAGAGAACATCTGCTTCGACGACGGCCATCCGATCCGCATCGACATCGCCGTTGGCAACCCCGTCACCCCGAACGCAAGCCGCAACCAGCGCGTCAAGAAGACCTTCGACCGCGCCAAGGACCGCGCCTTCAACCGCGAGAAGATCAAGAACAGGCAACACGGCAAATCGGCCAAGGCCGGCGGCCCCGGCAAGTTCCTCTCTTGACAAGGACACCGCACCTGAAACGGGGAAGGGGCCGACCCGGTCCCTGGCCTCAGTTGATCGGGAACTGCCGCAGGCAGCGGGCGGCATTCTTCTGATAATCCTCCAGCGTGTCCGGCACGCTACGCCTGTCGCGCATGATCGCCATGGCCGTCTTCTTCTGCGCCCAGGTACCGCTCACATGACGCTCGAGGATCAGAATGGTGATCTCCAGCATCACCTCTTTCTCCGCCTCTTCAATCATGCCCGCCCGCCACAGCGCCACCGCTGTCAGCGCCAGCGTATTGGCACAGCGCAGCGCGGCTGCTTCCTCCCCGGCGTAGGTGCGCTGGCTTAGCGCAGCTCCAGGCGGGGCAAGGAAAAGAACGGAAAGCGCCGCGGCGGCCAGCCAGTGCCGCATCAGAAAACCTTGAAGGTCATCGTCGTGAGCGACCTCTCGATCCCCTCAATATCCAGCAGCTTGTCATTGATGAACTTGCCCACATCCTCGCCCTTCGGGATGTAGACCTTCATCAGCAGATCGTATTCCCCGGACGTGGAGTAAAGCTCCGAGTGGATTTCGCGCAGTGCGATGTCCTCGGCCACCTTGTAGGTGGTTCCCGGTCTGCAGCGTATCTGGATAAACACACAGGTCGTCATGGGGCCCTCATCAGGTCGTTCATGCCACGGTCGCACATGGTCCTGCCCCCCGCAATGGCGATCTGGCTTGGCCTGCCGGGCGGGGCTGCTATAAGGGCCGCGACCAACCGCCGCCGGAGCCCACCCCATGCGCAGCACCAGCCTGACCCGCACCACCGCAGAGACGGATGTGAGCGTCGAGATCAATCTCGACGGCACCGGTGCCTACGACAATCAGACCGGGGTCGGCTTCTTCGATCATATGCTCGATCAGTTGGCGCGCCATTCGCTGATCGACATGACGATCCGCGCCAAGGGCGATCTGCACATCGACGATCACCACACGGTCGAGGACGTGGGCATCACACTTGGCCAGGCCCTGACCAAGGCGCTTGGCGACAAGCGCGGTATCCGACGCTATGGCGCTTGCCTGCTGCCCATGGATGACGCGCTGGTGCGTACGGCACTCGATCTGTCAGCCCGCCCCTTCCTGATCTGGAACGTCGATATGCCGACCTCCAAGATCGGCACCTTCGATACCGAGCTCGTGCGCGAATTCTTCCAGGCGCTCAGCACCCACGGGGGTATCACCCTGCACGTGGACATGTTGCACGGTTTGAACAGCCATCACATCGCTGAGGCGGCGTTCAAATCCGTCGCCCGCGCCCTGCGCGAGGCGGTCGAGGTCGACCCGCGCAAGGCCGATGCCATCCCGTCGACGAAGGGTGCGCTTTGACGTGCTGACCGCGATCATCGACTACGAATCTGGCAACCTGCATTCCGCCCACAAGGCCTTCGAGCGCATGGCGCGCGAGGTCGGTGCCGGCGATGTCACGGTCACGGCCGATGCCGACGTGCTGGCAAGCGCCGACCGGATCGTCTTGCCGGGCGACGGCGCCTTTCCCGCCTGCATGGCCGCGCTCAAGGGCTCAGGCGGGCTCTACGACGCCATGGTCGAGGCCGTCACGGTCAAGGCCCGCCCCTTCCTCGGTATCTGCGTCGGCATGCAGCTGATGGCCTCCATGGGGCGCGAGTACGAGGACACGCAGGGCCTCGACTGGATCGCCGGAGAGGTCACGCGGATCACCCCCTCCGATCCGTCGCTCAAGGTGCCGCACATGGGTTGGAACGACCTGATTGTCGATCACGCCCACCCTGTCTTCGCCGATCTCAAGACCGGCGATCACGCCTATTTCGTGCATTCCTATCACATGGTGGTCGAAAACCCCGCCGAGCGGCTGGCCCATGTGGACTACGGCGGCGACGTCACCGCGATCATCGGGCGCGACAATATGCTGGGAACCCAGTTCCACCCTGAAAAAAGCCAGACGACCGGCCTGCGCCTGATCGCCAATTTCCTGACCTGGACCCCCTGACCCCCCGCGTCAGCGGATGCGCTGCCAGACCTGCGCGCTGCATTTCTCTTCGTCGCAGACCTCCAGCCGCAACTCCCGTCCAACCACCGTCGCCCGCGACTGCAGATAACGGTGCGCGCGCGGTCCGCGGTATTCCCCGAAGAAACTGCCGTCGGGCTGTGCCCGCATCTCCCAGAGCACCTTGTCGCCCACCGCATTCGACGGCGCGTCGAATCCTGCCCGGTTCTTGGCCCGCTCCACCCTGCCGCACAGCGCGTTACCGCAGCGCCGCGTGCGGACGTGGAGGATGACCCCGGCGAAATCCGGCTCCGTCTCCCAAAGGCCGCGCGGCACCTCGATCTGTCCCTCCGCCTGCGCCAGGGCCGCCGAGGGCAGGCACAGCGCGGCAAGCAAAATGACACGACGCAATAACCCGCTCATCACCAAGCCCCGGAAACGACAAAAGACGCGACCACCCTAGGCTGGACGCGCCTTTTCTTCAACGATTGCAGGCTTACTTGACCCGCTTCCACTTCCCGCCCGAGCGGCAAATGCCCAGCACGCAGCCTTTCACGTCAAGCGAATTGCCCGACAGAACAAGCTGACCGTTGTAGGTCTTGTCTCGGTCCGGTGAATAGACCTTGCCCCCGCCGTACTTACCGCCGCCCTCGTTCTGCATGTCCCAGATCAGCTTGCGGCCCTGGTTGGCGGATTTGAACGCCTTGCCGGACGAATCGAAAGACTGAACCAGCGTCCCGCAGATCGCATTCCCGCATTCGGAAATCTGTATCTGGCCCGAATTGCCGTTGTCATCGGCGATGGTCTGCCAGGTGCCAACGATCGGATCGGCGGCCAGCGCGGCGCCTCCCATCACAAGGGTCATCGCGGCGGCCGTCAAAAGAGTTCTCATGTGCTCCTCCCTGTTGTCGCGGGCAGTCTTCCCGCTTGCAACCGATCTGGCAAGCGTGCCCTTGCGTCGCGTTGCAAATCGTGACGTGACGTGCAAAACCGCGCCCGACAGCTACCGAAAGCCCCGCCCATGATCCTTTTCCCCGCCATCGACCTCAAGGACGGACAGGCCGTGCGCCTCGTTCACGGCGACATGGAGAAATCCACCGTCTTCAACGACGACCCCGCTGCGCAGGCCCGCAGCTTTGTCGAGGCCGGCTGCCAGTGGCTGCACCTTGTCGATCTGAACGGCGCATTTGCCGGTGAGCCGGTGAATGCCGCCCCGGTCGAGGCAATCCTGGCGTCCTGTGACGTGCCCGCGCAACTGGGCGGCGGCATCCGCGACATGGCGACCATCGAGCGATGGCTCGACAAGGGCCTCGCGCGCGTCATCCTCGGAACGGTCGCGGTCGAAAACCCCGGTCTTGTCCGCGAAGCCGCACGTGCCTTCCCCGGCCAAGTCGCCGTGGGCATTGACGCCCGCAACGGCAAGGTGGCCACCAAGGGCTGGGCCGAGGAAACCGACGTCGATGCCACAGACCTCGCCAAATCCTTCGAAGACGCGGGCGTGGCCGCGATCATCTACACCGACATCCTCCGCGACGGCGCGATGGGTGGCCCCAACATCGAGGCGACAGCAGCCCTCGCCCGTGCCGTCTCGATCCCCGTGATCGCCTCGGGTGGCGTCTCCTCCCTCGACGACCTCACCGCCCTCAAGGAAACCGGCGTGATTTCGGGCGCCATCTCCGGCCGCGCGCTTTACGACGGCGCCATCGACCTTGCCGAAGCCCTCCGGGCGCTGTCCTCCTAGGCTTCATCTTTCCAATACAACTCACACCCGGCTTGCCACCCGACCCGCCGCTGCCATAAAGAACACCATGCTCAAGACCCGCATCATCCCCTGCCTCGACGTGGCCGACGGCCGCGTGGTCAAGGGCGTGAATTTCGTCGGCCTACGCGACGCGGGCGATCCCGTCGATGCCGCCATCGCCTATGATGCCGCGGGCGCGGATGAACTCTGCTTTCTCGACATCCACGCCACCCATGAAAATCGCGGCACCATGTTCGACCTCGTGCAGCGCACGGCGGAGCATTGCTATATCCCTCTGACCGTGGGCGGCGGCGTGCGCACCGTGCAGGACGTGCGCGCCCTGCTGCTCGCCGGGGCCGACAAGGTCAGCTTCAACTCCGCCGCCGTCGCCAACCCCGATGTGATCGCCGAAGCCGCCGATCAGTTCGGCAGCCAGTGCATCGTCTGCGCCATCGACGCCAAGACCGTCAGCCCCGGCAAATGGGAGATTTTCACCCACGGCGGCCGCAAACCTACCGGTATCGATGCGGTCGAATTCGCCAAAATCGTGACCGCCAAGGGCGCCGGAGAGATCCTGCTCACCTCCATGGACCGCGACGGAACCAAGCAGGGCTTCAACCTGCCCCTCACCCGCGCGATTGCCGATGCCGTCGATGTCCCGGTGATCGCCTCGGGTGGCGTCGGCAACCTCGACCACCTGGTTGATGGCGTCATCGAAGGGCACGCCTCCGCCGTTCTGGCTGCCTCGATCTTCCATTTCGGCGAATACACCATCGCCGAGGCCAAGGCCCATATGGCCGCCGCAGGCATTCCGATGAGGCTCACATGACGCTCGACGATCTATTCGCCACCATCCTCGCCCGAAAGGACGCCGACCCTGCAAGCAGCTGGACCGCGCAACTGCTCGCCAAGGGCCCCGAGAAATGCGCCGAGAAATTCGGAGAGGAAGCCGTCGAGGCCATCATCGAGGCGGTGAGGGACGACAAAGCCGCGCTGACCTCCGAGGCCGCCGACGTCCTCTATCACCTGCTGGTCCTGCTGGCCGCGCGGGACGTTCCGCTTTCTGCGGTGATGGACGAACTCGCCCGTCGCCAATCGCAATCGGGGATTGCGGAAAAAGCCGCGCGCTGAGGTCCCTCTTTCTGGCTCAAGAAAGTCCCGGCAGAGTCAGCATTGCTGACTGGGCGGAGTCCCCGAATAAAGGGAGTCGCGCCCCAGACGCGTCCGCCGGATCACAGCTTGCTCGAAATGATCCCGGTGGCGAATCCACCCATCCGCAGCTCGCCGAAGAGCCGCTGGTATTCGATCTTTGGACAACGGTTCTGGATCACCGTCACCCCCCGCGCCTCCGCCTTGGCCGCCGCCTCGGCATGTTCCACACCGATCTGCATCCAGATCGTCTGCAGATCGGGAAAAACCTCCAATGCCTCATCCACGATCTCCGGCACCGCCTCGGACCGCCGAAAGATGTCGACCATGTCCACAGGGCCTTCGATCTCGGAAAGCGAGGCGACGATCTTCTTGCCAAAAAGCGTCTCGCCGGCGTGCACCGGGTTAACAGGCACCACGTCGAATCCCTTGAGCCCCAGATAGCGTGCCACGAAATAGCTGGCGCGCACCGGGTTCATCGAAACGCCCACGACCGCCACGCGCTTGGCGCGGTTCAGAACATCGCGCAGAAGTTTGTCATCGTAGTTCATGTGCGAACCCTAGCCTGCACCGGGCCGGAAAAAAAGCGCCCCAAGGCGAACCCGAGGCGCAAGAGTGTGGAACGAGGGACAGTTAGAGGCAGAGGGGAGTTCCAAAACCCCTTCGCCTCACCTCCAAATATGTACGGGGTTGCCTCCATAAAAGGGCAATCCCGAGAATGTGAACAAGACAGGAAAAGCATCGTCAGCCGCCGGTGTCCGCCCCGTCAGTCGAATATATCCTCGACAAGGTCAAAGACCTCCTCAGCGATCTCCTTCAACCAGTTCTTTCGATCCTTGCGTCTGCGGGGCTTGGAAGAAAGCCGCGCGGTTGGCTTGTTCGGAAACCTGCGGGGTGAGGGGTGGTGACTGACGGCGGGTTCGGGAGACGGTCGTGACGCGGGCATCATCTTGAGCACGCTCAGGGGCGCACCACAGCTTGCGCAGGCCAGCTCATGCCGCTGTCTGTCGAGCTTCAGTGCGGAACGGCTGCCGCAGTAGCAGCAGGTTGCAATCTTGGTCGGATAGCCCATGGCTCAGCCCCTTGCAGGTAGTCTCACTGCATATAGGGCGATGGCCGCGGCATTGGAGACATTGAGCGAGCCGAATTTCCCCGTCGCGTCGATCCGTACCAATGCGTCCACCGTTTCGCGGGTCTTTGCCCTCAGGCCCGGCCCCTCGGCGCCGAGGACCAGCGCAATCGGCCTGTCCCGCCGTCCCTCGACGGCCTCCTCGATGCTCTGCGTGGCCTCCCCGGCCAGCCCGAAGACCAGATACCCCATGTCCTGCAGACTGCGGATCGCGTCCGCGAGGTTGCGCACCCGCAGATAGGGCTGCCGCTCCAGCGCGCCCGAGGCGCTCTTGGCCAGTGCGCCGGTTTCCGGTGCCGAATGGTGTCGCGTGCCGATCACCGCCGACGCCCCCAGCACCTCGGCCGAGCGCAGGATCGCTCCGACGTTATGCGGATCCGTCACCCGGTCGAGCATCAGAACCCGAGGGGCCGCATCTCCGATGCAGACATCCTCAAGCCGCCCCCAGTCGAGCGGTTTGACCTCCAGCGCGGCCCCCTGGTGGACCGAGCCCGGATCGATGGGCGGACGAAACTTGCGTGGATCGACAACCTGCGGCTCAATCCCCGATGCGGCAACCGCATCCTCCAGCTTGGCCAGAGCATTCGGCGTGACCATCAGCGTCAGTTTCTCGCGTGCAGGGTTCATCAGCGCATCGCGCACCGCGTGCAGCCCGAAAAGCCAGACCGTCGTATTGGCCTCGGCCTTCTTCTCCTGCTCTTTCTGGATCACCCACTTGGGTTTTTTCATGGCCCTATCCCCGCTCGGCCCCTGCCGGAAAATGCCGCGCATTTTGCCTTGACGCCCCTCAGGCCCGCTTGTAATCACGCCTCCACGTTCAGCGCAATGCGCATGAGCACAGTGGGCGACAGGCCGCAAGGTGTGGCAGGGGACTGTAACTCCCTCGCGGAGACGCACGCCTGGTTCGATTCCAGGGTCGCCCACCATTCTCCCTCAACAGTACCACCTCTTGAGTGTCGCAAACCTTTTGCGCTGGTTCCGGCCGGTCGATCCCCCGGATCGACCCTGCGCCCGACCCGATGGCGGGTGCCACCTGCGGTTCCCTCGCGGAGACGCACGCCTGGTTCGACTCCAGGGTCGCCCACCACTCAGTCTCCACAAAACCATACCGGACACACCTTCTCTGGATAGTGGTTATTTATCAGAGAGTTACGAGGGGTGGTGGCGGTAGAGACTTCGCATTTGGTCTCTGTTCTGAGCCATTTCAGCGCGATATAGGCAGAAGTCTCAGTGGCGCATTCGCGCGTGAGGTCTCGGGGCAGGCCTGGATGCTCTTTTGATGCGGAAAGCCCAGAATCTTCCGCTGTTCATGCCAGTCCAGCGGCAGTTCCGGAAGGCTACGCAACTTCTTTGCTGTGAGATGTTGTGGCTGACGGCCTTCGAGAATGGCCGTTGAGATATCCGGTGCCAGCCAGGCAAGTGGCAGGATGCGACTAACCGATCCACTTCGGAGCCCTTCGCGGTCTTCAATCTGGCGGACGGTGCTGGACTTGCCTTCCAGCAACTCGCCGCCCCATCTCCTCGCATCAGCGACAAGGTTGATGAGGTCTTGGTCTGGCTGCGGTGCATCTGGCGGCGCAATGACGATCGGCTTCGCCCGACCGTTCTGACGCTTCTTGAATGAGAACTCCAAGGCGGCATGAACCAGACGCTGGGTTGTTTCAGATGACAGCAAAGCACCCAGATTGATCTGAACAAGAAACCGCCGCTTTGTTACATCAATGCGATCGATCAACCCGCTGAGATGCTCAGATACTGAGTCGTCATTTGTTGCCTCGGCTTGGGCACACAAGGCATCCGCCGCCGCGAGGATCTCCGGGAACGAACTAGGATCAAGATCGACCGTCGATCCAATTTGCTGGGTCAGCCAGATCTTATCCGCCAAGTGGTTGATGATCGCACTGAGAACCATCCGCTCGACTTCTTCGGCCGGAAAACGTTCGATACGGCATTGGTCGTCTGAACTGGTTGGCTTGGATGTGTAATACCAGTACCGCCGCGATTGTTCTGTTCCGCCAGAGCGCTTCGACTTGATGGCGTAGGTCGTGCGCATCAAGCGGCCCTTGGAATCATAGAGAACCCCATCCAGCAGGCGCTTCGCCGACCGTCGGGACGCGCTGATCTTCTTGCCACCGTGGTCTGTGAGTTGGTCCTGCACCTTCTGCCAGGTGACACTATCGATGATCGCCTCGTGCAACCCTTCATAGAGCTCGTTCTTGTGACGGGTCTTGCCGATGTAGATGGGGTTGCGCAGGATGTTGTAGAGCGCACCACGAGAGAAAGACGTACCTCCCGTCGTGCGCCCGTACCGGTCGGTCCGGCGTTTGCTTACGATACTGAGCACGTCGAGCCTGTCGGACAGTTGGCGTACCGATCCGGCCGCCAGATACTCAGCAAATATGGTGCGGATCGCTTCGGCCTCAACCGGGTTAACAACCAAGGCTTTGTCGTTGACGTCATACCCCATTGGCACCGCGCCCCCCATCCAGATCCCCTTACGTTTGGAAGCTGCAACCTTGTCCCGGATACGCTCAGCCGTCACCTCGCGCTCGAACTGTGCGAATGACAATAGGACGTTTAGGGTCAGGCGACCCATAGACGATGTCGTATTGAAGGCTTGGGTGACCGACACGAACGACACCCCTGCCCCGTCGAAGAGATCGACCATCTTCGCAAAGTCCGCCAGCGACCGGGTCAGGCGGTCAACTTTGTATACGACGATGACGTCGACGCGGCCTGCCTCAACATCGTTGAGCAATTGTACAAGTCCAGGTCGGTCCATGGATCCGCCGGAGAACCCGCCATCGTCATAGCGATCAGAGAGCTCTGCCCAACCTTCGTGCTTTTGGCTGAGGATATAGGCCGCGCAGGCTTCCCGCTGCGCATGCAGCGAGTTGAAGTCCTGCTCCAGCCCCTCCTCGGTCGACTTGCGGGTGTAGATTGCGCAGCGTTGGCGGATCATGGCTTTGCGACCTCGCGCAAACCAAAGAACTTGGGCCCGTTGCGGCTGGTCCCGGTCATCGCCCGTCCTTTCGGCACATATTGCGTCGCGCCGGTTATCGCTTGAAACACGCTGCCCCAAGCCTGGTTCACGGTAGATCAGCGCGGCCTTGGTGCGTCTCAGTGCGACGGACGTTTAATCAAAAGGTTACACCAGTATTCGAAAGAAAGCCCTTTGAATACTTCTGAGAACTCAACTGTCCTCATAGATCTGTCTAGCCCCCACGGACTGGGCCACTTCTTTGTAGAGTCTCGGGCATTGGCGGTCGCATGTTGAGCGCCTGGTGCG
>NZ_JBFNXX010000149.1:0-274 GCF_040811725.1 Sulfitobacter sediminis | reverse complement strand
GCTATCAGTACAAGTAAAAAGTTTTGCCAGAAAAAACCGCAAAGAATAAAACTTTCACATACTTGGCTACTATACATAGCAAGCTTCGTCGAAAGTTTTTTCAGCAAACTGCCACTCAAAATATTCCCTAAAATCAAACCAGCGGAACTTAAAACAATTAACACAGCAATGGACTGTCCGACTTGCAGATTCCAAAAAGGCCTTTTCAGCAATAAAAGAGTCGCTACTGGCGTCAGAATATTCAGAGTGACCTGCCCAAAGGTTGAAACCAATA
>NZ_JBFNXX010000148.1:0-275 GCF_040811725.1 Sulfitobacter sediminis | reverse complement strand
CCCGCCACGCGCGGAGAGGGCGCTCGGTGTGTCCTCATCGGTGGTCGCGCTGTCATTATTCGCCACTGGAGCATCGTTCACCGCATTCACAGTGACATCGACTGTCGCGGTATCGGTGCCGCCGTTGCCATCGGAGACGGTGTAGGTAAAGCTGCCGGGCCCATTGTAGTCGGCATCCGGCGTGTAGGTGACTGAGCCGTCGCCATTAATCACCACAGTCCCGTTCGATGCCGCACCGACGCTCGCAACGGTCAGAGTGTCGCCGTCGACGTCAC
>NZ_JBFNXX010000147.1:0-276 GCF_040811725.1 Sulfitobacter sediminis | reverse complement strand
GGCCCGCGGCGCCCGCCGCGCCCCCGCCCGCCGGGCGGGCGCCGGGGGGCTGGGGTCCGTGCGGACGTGCTCGCCGCCCCCCCACCCCCCATCTCACCTGCACGCGCCTACCCCCCGGGCCCGCCCCGCCCCCCCCCCCCCCCCCCGGGCGGGGGGGGGGCCCCGGGCGCCCCACCAACCCCAGACACCACCCCCCCCCCCCCCGCCCGCCAAGCAACCATAAAACGGGTAATCATCAGCGGGGTCGGCGGAAAACAAAACCCCCCGCCCGAGGGG
>NZ_JBFNXX010000146.1:0-276 GCF_040811725.1 Sulfitobacter sediminis | reverse complement strand
CACCAGCCCAGACAATCCCCATTGCCTCAGGTACGAGTTTGACGTCGACGGCGTCGTGATACAGGTGCGTCACATGAGAGGCATAGTCGCAGACGTCGGTTATTTGAACCTGCCCCGTATGGATCCCGGTAGCCTCAAAAGGCAGTACAGCTACCTCAAAAAACACGTGTCCCTGCCGCGCTGCAGCCCGGAAGGCTTGGCGGCACTCAAAAACTGCCTGGGTCAGAGAATAGCAAACGTGGCAGGGGGCTACGTCCTGACGCTCTGCGCTGTCCC
>NZ_JBFNXX010000144.1:0-229 GCF_040811725.1 Sulfitobacter sediminis | reverse complement strand
ATCGACACAGACCTGGACACCGGACCCCTTCGTGCCACCTGAACCGCTGCCCCTGGTGCCGCCAGAGCCGGACCCCTTGGTCCCGCCGGAGCCGCTGCCCATAGTGCCGCCAGAGCCGGACCCCTTGGTCCCGCCGGAGCCGCTGCCCATGGTGCCGCCAGAGCCGGAGCCCTTCGTCCCACCGGAACCGCTGCCCGGGGGGCCGGGGGCGCCGGGCCCGGGGGGGCCG
>NZ_JBFNXX010000014.1:0-108706 GCF_040811725.1 Sulfitobacter sediminis | reverse complement strand
CTCAAAGGAATTCCTGAAGAGTGGCCGTTGTACAAATTGGTGAGCTGAAGATTTCTTGAGCGTCAGTTTTGTCCTGCATCTGAGACGTCGGACGCAGTCGCAGCGAATGCCCGGTGTTGGCAATAGCGGTCGTCGCGGTGCAAGAGCGGACATTGCCCCGCCACCACGCGGCCTTGAGTGACCGCTGAAGGCGGCTTAGCGGACATCTGACAAAAACGCTCAGATGTCTCAAGAGAGCCCACTCCCGACGTTGTTCAGTGGCGCAGCATCCGACGCGAAGGGCGGATAGCGAAAGTTCGCTGCGCTCTACCTGAATGACCACTTTTCGAAAATGAAATTCAGAATTGTTGAGTATCGGGAAGATAGAGCCAGTGATACCACAGATCATCCATCACGCGGACCACCAGGTCGGGGTCAATCGGTCCCTCACTCGGATTTGCCCTCAACATGACCTTTGAGACTGTTCCAAGTCTAGAGAAATAGATTGGGAATTCGAACTCTTGAGCACCAAAATCGATGCCCAAAGCACTGCCGGTCAACCATTGGAAAGACGGCTTTCGAGAAGTTCCCCTTTTTCTTTCAGAAGCGGATAAGCGATCATGGCAAAAGCCGTGTTTAGCATCTTGAGTGACCGCAACAGGTCTATGTGAATAGCGCTTGTTTCTATCGTTTCTGTCAAACCCTGCCGCAATCTTGTGAGGTGTTTCCTTTCTAGACGCTGTTCGACCTCGCGGATCATTTCCTTTTGCGCGACCAATTCCCGCGCTTCTCCAATGTCCTCGGTCATCAGAACGGCAATGCCGTGCTGGACATTGCGTAAGACCTTGTCGTGGAAATCAGAGAGCTCTTGCCAACCTTCCTCAGAAAAACTGGTCTTCTCTTCGTGTTTGCGACGGGCAAGGCTGACCATCTTCCGAGCGATAACGTCGGCTCCTGATTCAAGGTTCGTCGCCACACCGGCAAGATCGAACGCGCGTGTACCGGTGTCTTCATTTGGATCATTACTGCGGATACCCGACAGGTAGACCCTCAAATCAAAAGACATGCGCGAGATTGCGCGATCCTCGGTACGCAGACGGTCGACAACCGCCTCATCGAACTGGTCGAATAGAGGCATCGTGTCGCGAAGCATGATCTCAATACGGTTGCCCATGTCGACCATTTCGCGCTGTGCGCAGGCAAAGGCGCGGGCAGGTTGGTTTTGCACTTTTGGATCAAGGACCGAGCGGACGCCTTCAGCTTGCGCAGCCTTCCTGTCCGGAAGCAGAAGCGCGGTCATCCGCGCTGTGGGGTTGATTAGGACCAGACCTATCAGAAGCAATGCTCCGTTAAAGCCGAGGTGCACGTTGAGCGTCTGTTGCAGCGCGCTTCCGCCGGGTATCAGTTCCACGATCTCAAGCGCATGGAGAAGTGCCAATGCGATGCAGGCTCCGCCGCCGCGCAGTATGAGATTGCCAAGTACCACCTGTCGGACATCGATGTCCGATCGAAGAGTCAGGAAGAAGGCGATGAAGGCTCCGCCCAGATTTGCACCCAACACCATGGCGATGGCTGCCTGCACCGGCAAAACGCCCTGCGCGGCCAATGTGCCAAACAGCAGGACAGCAGCAACGCTGGAATGCACAAGCCAGGAAAAAAGCGCGGCAAGAAGAAACGCGGTAATGAGATCATCAGACAGATATGTCATTGCCGATCTGGTAGCCTCGCTTTGCGCAAGAGGGGAGCTTGCCTCACCAATCAGATCCAGAGACAGAAAGATCAGAGCGAGTCCGATCAGAATGCGCCCAATCTGCCGGAGAGATCGGCGGCTACTGCGCAGAAAGATTAGCACCCCGACCAGCAGCAGCAGGGGGGTGAGTACCGATATCCGGGAGGTCAGGATTTGCACCACGATGGCAGAGCCCAGGTCTGCACCCAGTATGACCGCGAGGCCTGCGGTCCCCCCTATGGCACCTGCAGACATGAACCCAGCAAGCAACAGCGCAACGGCCGTTGAGCTTTGCAGAAGGACGGCAGCACCCGCGCCAGTCGCAGCCGAGGTCGCCCTGTTGCCTGTCGAGCGTTTGAGCCATTGGCGAAGCTGGCCGCCAAAGGCCCGTTCGAAGCCCGTACGCACCAGACGGACTGCCCAGATCAGAAGCGCCGCAGCGGCGGCGAGGTTCAGGGCGATGACGACAGGTGTGCTTTCCATGGCTCAGCGTCCTAGAATGGAAAGGGCCCGTCCGCTGGTTTCAGCGGAACGGCGCTCCAGATGCCGCCGGGGTTCGTGTCGATCACCGCACAGCCTGTCGGCCCCCGAAAGAATCCTGTAGGGGCCTCGGTACGGCGGTCCATTGCGAAGCCGCTGCAAGTTGATGGTGCGGTTGCCACATGATGGTGGCCTAGTCTTCCGTGATGAATCCCGTGGACGTGACCTGCGACAAGTGTGACGGGGTTGTGTACATCCACCAAAATCATTTCGAGCGCGTGCGCGTTCTCAAGACCGATGGCATCCATGAAACGGATTCCGGTCTGGATCGGCGGATGGTGGAGCATGATGATCACGGGGCCTGATCCTGCGGCCTCAAGCGCGTGATGCAGCATGTCAAGGCTTTCATCGCGAAGCTGACCACCGCCTCGCCCTTCGACCAGTGTATCCAGTCCAACGACACGCGTGTTACCAACGTCGGCCACCCAGTCGATCAAGCCCATTTTTGGCATTTCTGGGAGATCGGCAAATGCCGCGCGCATGGGCCCGCGAGCGTCGTGATTGCCTGGAACCACATACAAGGGCAGGCCAAGCCGGTTGAGTTCGGTGCGTGCAAAGGCATAGCTTTCGATGCTGCCATCATCGCTTATGTCCCCCGAGACCAGCACCGCATCCAACGGAGCGAGCGCGGGCCGCAGCTCTTGCAGTCGATCAATGGCCGTTCGCAGGAGGTTGCGAGTGTCCAGAACGCCAGAGGCTAGGGCACCCTCATTCACCACATGCAAATCGGTCAGTTGCAGGAACCGCGCCATTGCCTCATTTGATCCCGGCGCGCAGGAAGGCCTGCACGAACTGGCGTTGGAAGATCAGGAAGGCGATCAGCAACGGAGCCACCGACATCATCGTCGCCGCCGAAATGACACTGATATCGACGCCGTTTTCCGGCGCGCCAAAAATCGACAGGCCTACGGTCAGAGGTCTTGTGTCGGGCGAATTGGTCACGATGAGCGGCCACAGGAAGTTGTTCCAATGGGTCGAGACCGAAACAAGCGCATAGGCCAGATAGGTCGGTCGTGCCAGCGGCACATAGACTCGCCACAGGATGCCGAACCATCCACATCCTTCGACCCGCGCAGCCTCGTGCAGTTCAATCGGCACGCCCTTGAACGCCTGTCGCATCAGGAAGATGCCAAAAGCCGAAGCCATGTAGGGCATCCCCACGCCTAAGATCGTGTCGAAAAGCCCAAGGCGCGAAACCATCGCATAGTTCTCAACGATCAGCACTTCGGGCAGAATGAAAAGCTGCATCAGCACCAGAATGAACACGAAATCCCGGCCCGGAAACTGCACCTGCGCAAAAGCAAAGCCAGCCAGGGTGGTCACGATGAACTGTCCGACTAGGATGACCGTTACCAGAAGGAAAGTGTTGATGAAGTATTTCAGCCATGGTGCGCCCGCCCATGCGGTGCGGAAGTTCTCCAGCGTCCACGGCGACAGCAGATTGAAATTCACCGCGTCGGAAGTGGAGTGGAATGCCGCCCAGAAGGCAAAGACCAGTGGCGATATCCAGATGATCGCCAGGAGCAGCGCGCCGAAGGCCTCGATATGCCGCGAAAACTCTTTCATTGGTAGTGGGTCCGCTTGTCGAGGATCGTGAACTTGATGCCCGCGACCACGCCCAGCACGACAAGCACGAGGATCGTCATGGCCGCCGCGTGCGGCGCGTCGAAGAAGGCAAAAGCCATTTCCCAAATGTAGTAGAGGATCAGCTTTGAGGCGTCGTTCGGACCACCTTTGGTCAGAATGAACAGATGGTCGATCAGCTTGACCGAGTTGATCAACGCGTTCACCATGATGAAAAGTGTCGTCGGCATAAGGAGCGGCAACACAATGCGGCGGGTGTAGGTCCAGCGGCTGCATCCTTCGATATCGGCGGCTTCCTTGAGGTCCTCGGGGATCGTCTGGAGCGCGGCGAGATAGAAAATCATGAAAAACCCGGCCTCTTTCCAAATCGTCACGATAATCACTGCCCAAAGCGCCGTTTCGGGTTGGCCCAGCCAGTTGATGCTGGGCAGGCCAATGAGGCCGCCAAGCTGGTCCAGCACACCCAGTCCGGGCGTGTAGAAGAAAAGCCAGAGGTTCGCGGCGGCGATCATCGGCAGGACGGTTGGCGTGAAATAGGCCGTGCGCACGAAGCCGCGTGCAGGAATCTTGGAGTTCGCCCAAAGCGCCATGGCAAGGGCGATGGCGATAGAGATCGGGATGGTGGCCCCTGCGTAAATCAGATTGTTGGTGACCACTTTCCAGAAGGTAGGGTCCGCGAAAAGATCCGTGTAGTTTTCACCGCCCACGAATTCGCTGGGCCTGCGCCGGGTGTTGCGGCTGAAGAGTGAGGACCAGAGCGTGGCAAGCGAGGGGTAGAAGGCAAATGTGGTCAGCAGGATCGCGGCGGGGGACAGCAGGATCCAGCCGTAGATCGCCTGCCTGCGGCGTTCATTGCTGACATGATCGGCCATGGATCGGTCCCCTGGAGAAAAAGATGGCAGGCGCCGAGAGGCAGGCGCCCGCCGTTTCGCTTACTGATAGTCGCGCAGCAGGCGCTCGGCGGCAGCCTGTGCCTCGGCCAAGGCTTCCGCAGGAGACTTGGCATCTGTGAGCGCCGCCTGGATCGCGTTGTTCAGACCTTCGCGCACGCGAGCGGTCTCGAAGGTCGAGAATTCGGCCACGGCGTTCTCAAGCTGGTTGCGCGCAACCAGTGCCGGCGGGAATTCCTGCGTGTAGGCCTTGAGCGTCTCGGTCTCATAGGCTGCGGGCGATACGCCCATGTAGCCGGTGCCAATGGACCATGCCGCTGCCTGTTCCGGCGAAGTCATGAACTCGATCAACTTCAGCGCGGCAGCTTTCTCTTCGGGCGTTGTGTCCTTGAATACGTAGAAGTTACCGCCACCGGTTGGCGATCCCTTGCGGACGTTCGCGGGCAGCTCGGCCACACCGAAGTCAAAGGTCGCGTTGTTCTTGACCGCAGTCAGGTTGCCTGTCGAATGCCACATCATCGCGGTCTGACCCTCAAGGAAGGCCTGGCGCAATGTGCCCCACTCCACGGTGCCGGTGGGCATGATTCCGTGTTCCTGGCTAAGTGACTTCCAGAATTCCAGTGTCTCGACAACGGCGGGGTCATCGAAATAGGTGGTCAGGCCGTCATCAGACATCACTTCCTTGCCGTTCTGGATCGCCAGCGCCTGGAACATCCAGTAGGGATAGCCCGTCGACGGGATCATCAGGCCATAGGTTCCGTCCTTGGTCAGCGCCTTCCCCATCGAGATCATCTCGTCCCATGTGGTGGGCGGCGCCTCCGGGTCGAGCCCTGCAGCCTTGAACATATCCTTGTTGTAGTAGGCCACGATGGTAGATCGCTGGAACGGTATCCCCCAGGTCTTTCCCTCGATCTTGCCGTTGGCCATGAGCGCCGGGTAGAAACTGTCGAGCCAGGCCTGATCCACGCCTTCGATATCGTCAAAAGCCACGATGATATCTTGTTCGATCAGATCATAGGCGTCGATCGAGAACATCACCGCCAGCTGCGCCGGTTCACCGGATGCAAGGGCCGACAGCGCCCGCACGCGGGTGTCGTCATAGTTGCCCGAGTAAACCGCGTTGACCTTGATGTCGGGGTTTGCTGCCTCGAAGTCGGCGACGATACCGTCAACCACCTCCGTCAGCGCGCCGCCCACGGCGATGGGGTAGTACATGGTAAGCTCGGTCTCCGCCGCCAATGGGGCGGCGAGGACCGTAGCTGACACAGCGGCCAGTCCAAGATTTCTGAATGCGTTCATTGGTTTCCTCCCTGAATGTGCATCAGTCATGCAGTGCCGGCTCCCCGGCTTTTTGCGCGAGCCTTCGGCCCACGGTGTCGAAAAAGTGCAGGTTGTCGTCCGAGAAAGTGATCTCCATCGTCTCACCTGCGGGAATGTTGCGAAGTCCCGGCAGGCTCACGGTGAGGCCAGTAGTGGCCGGATGTGACAGACCGATGAATGTCTCAGATCCCAGGAATTCGCATTCCGACACGGTGCAGCTCAGCCGCCCCTTGCCGGTCTCAGCCACCGCGACGTCCTCAGCGCGAAGCCCGATGCGGGCCGCGTGCCCAAAGCCTGGCAAGGCAGAAGCGTCGATCAATGCCATCGGCGGCGCGCCGACGAACTCCGCCACGAAGGTGTTTGCGGGCTTGTAGTATAGTTCCTCCGGCGCTCCAGTCTGCTGGATATGGCCATCCTTCATCAGCACAACCATGTCTGCCATGCTCATCGCCTCGGTCTGGTCATGGGTGACGTATACAACCGTGATCCCCAGATCGAGCTGCAGCTTCTTGATATCCTTACGCACCGAGGCACGCAGCTTGGCGTCAAGGTTCGACAGCGGCTCGTCCATAAGGCAAAGCGGCTGGTTCGCCACAATCGCGCGCGCCAGTGCAACCCGTTGCCTTTGGCCCCCCGAAAGCTCGCCCGGCTTGCGGTCCTCATACCCAAGCAGTCCGGTGATCTCCAAGGCGCGCTTCAGTTTGTCGCGCCGCTCAGTCGCGGGGACCTTGCGCACCTTCAGCCCGAAGACCACGTTTTCGGCGACGTTAAGATGCGGGAACAATGCATAGGACTGGAAAACCATGGACAGGTTGCGCTCGGAGGGGGCCGCATGCGTCACGTCGCGCCCGTCAATCGTGATGCTTCCTTCATCGGGCAACTCCAGCCCGGAGAGCAGACGCAGCGTAGTTGATTTCCCGCACCCTGATGGGCCGAGCAGCGCCACGAAAGACCCACGCGGAATGGACAGGGATATGTCTTCAACCCCTAACTGCCCATTCCAGCGCTTAGCGACATTGTCCACGTGAACGAAGGGCGCTGCATCGGTCATACTGTCTTCTCCGCGAAAACGATTTTGTCGCCGAGTCCTTCGACGACCGTCTCGAAAACAGCCGTCGGCGGCCGGTCGCAAACGACCTGATCGACATCGCTGATACTTGCGCCTGCTGCCGGCGCAAGACGGCCGAATTTGCTGTGGTCAATCACTAAAATCGCGCGCTGCGCATTGGAACGCATCCGCTCGGACGCGCGAACTTCGGATTGATGAAACTCTAAAAGCAGACCGTCCTCTCCCACGCCTGCCGTACCGAAAACAGCGAACTCGGCACGAAAACGCCCAAAGAATTCGACCACTTCCTCACCGATGAAATCACGATCGGGAAGACGAAGCTCCCCGCCTGGCAGAATGATGCGGTTCGATACCTCTTCACTCAGGGCCATTGCCGCACTTAGGTTGTTGGTAATAACGGTCAGTTCTTTGCGGTAGCGCAGAGCGCGCGCAACGCTCAGGGCCGTGGAGCCGATGGAGACAAAGAGCGTCGCGCCATCGGGTATCTGAGCCGCCGCCACCTCGGCGATGGCCCGCTTCCCCGCAAGATTGGTGCCCGCGCGCTGGTCGAAAGGCGTGTTCAGCCGATCCTCTGCCAGTTCGATCCGACCATGCGCCCGACGCAGATTGCTGCCGTCACAAAGAAGATCAATATCACGGCGTACCGTCTGGGTTGAGACCCCCAGCATTTCGGCAAGAGCACCTACGCTGACGCCGCCACGCTCCTGAACGACCTGCTGGATAATGTCGCGACGTCTGATCTTCTTGGATGCCATAGTTTCCCCGCAGTGTGAAAAAACTATAACCAGCAAAAGCAACAAAACAACAAAATTTTTGACTCCCGATGTCTCCTATCTCCAAAAACGCTCCAAAAATAGCTATTTTCTTCTTCCCTTATGTACCAACTCAACCTTTTTTGATGTTTTTTCTTCCATTTCTGTGTGTGCCCGCTACCATGTCTTTGTCCGCACCAAATGTGCGTGATCTCATTGAATGAAGGATTGAACGGACGCATGGATGACGTCGTTAGCATTTTCGAACGTTATCAATCTGTGCGCCATCGGCTGCCCAAGGCCAATTTTCCAGCCGATGCCTTGCGGATAAATTCACTGATGGACGTGCTTGATGAGGTAGACGCTTTTGTCTTCGATGCCTTCGGCGTTCTGAACGTGGGTGAAACGCCAATACCAGGTGCTGCGGAACGACTGGACCAGTTGCGCAGCGCTGGGAATAAGATCCGCATCCTGTCAAATGCAGCGAGTTACAATCATGACCGTGCGGTAGAAAAATTTCGCAATCTGGGTGTTGAGGTTGCTTCGGAAGAGATCATCACCAGCCGTAGCGCGGCTTTGAAGGGTCTTGGCGATATGCTCTGGGGTTGTATCGCCGCGCCATCAGACGACTTGACGGATATTCCTGCCGCCACATTGCGCCTCGGCGATGATCGGTCCGAATATGACAGCGTCGATGGCATCCTGTTTCTCTCGACTGAAATCTGGAATGTCGATCGTCAAGCCATCCTGACTGAGAGCCTTCTGGAGCGGCAGCGCCCTGTCGTGATTGCCAATGCCGATATTGCGGCGCCTCGGGACAACGGGTTTTCGCTGGAACCGGGACATTTTGGGCATCTACTTGCCGACTTGGGCCTGCCTGACGTTCGCTTCTTCGGAAAGCCTTTCCCCGATGTTTTTCAAATGGTGAGTGACACCCTCGAAAGCTCGCCGCCGGACCGGATCGCAATGTGCGGTGACACGCTACATACCGACATCCTCGGTGCCGCAGCCCATGGCTGGCGCACGGTTTTGGTGGAAAGGGACGGTATGTTTTCTGGGGTAGATGCAACCCAGTTCACCATGCAGTCTGCACTTGTGCCTACGTGGCGGCTCTCTCGCATATAACGTGACCGATCCGGCAAGAAGAGTAGAGCCAACATTACCGATTAGGCTTCTCAGCTTTTTGTTTCACATTGCTTGGATGGATTTTTTTCTGCAGCGAATGACAGCAAAGTGAGCTGCAACGCGGCACCAGAAGCATCTGACGAGCGGCCGCTTAGGGCAGTTCAGCGCCTTTGGGGACCAATAGACGACTGACCGGTTTGTCCGCTTCTGAGACATCGAGCGCAACCGCAGCGAATGGCTGATATTGGTATGAGCGGTCGTTGCGGCCAAGAAGCAGACGTTGCCACGGCGCGAGCCAGTCATGAGTGACTGGTTAAGTTTGCAACTGAGCCATTGCTCATAGCTTAAGCAATGCCGACTAAGGTCAAAGAAACCGACTTATCTCACTAATGCCGCTCCGGCGTGAGCACTTCCAGACTACCGCCACATTGGCCCAAGCACGTGCACCTAGCGGTCTGCTCTACTTCACCCGACAATTCATTAATGAAGCACATCTCGGAGACGGTAAGCACACTGGGTCTGGCGCTCAGTCGATACGGTGATGCCCCTTTTGGCATCCGGCTGGCCGACCGACTGATGCATCTGCATGTGGTGGGGCAGACAGGCACCGGCAAGTCGACGCTCCTGGCCAATCTGGCTCTGCAGGATGCCGCGGGCGGCTTTGGCTTCTGTCTTATCGATCCGCACGGTGATCTGGCAGACACGCTAGCAGCCCATCTGGGGGACCGCGCCCATCTCTGGGCACCGGCCGATCCGGACAATCCCTATGGCTACAACCCGCTGACGCCTGTACCGGCCACCTACCACCCTCTGGTGGCCGCAGGCCTGATCGACGCCTTCAAGAAGCAATGGGCTGACGCCTGGGGTGTGCGTATGGAGCACCTCCTGCGCCACGCCCTGCTCACCCTGCTGGCCCAACCCCGGGCCGATCTGCGCGATCTCGTCCCCCTCTTCATCGACAAGTCCGCGCAGGCACATATGCTGAGCCACGTCACGGACCCGCAAGTGCGCGCCTTCTGGACCGCCGAGTTCCCGAAGATGAACTACAAGACAGCCTTTGACGGTGTGGCCCCCATTGCCAACAAGCTTGGGGCCTTCCTCGCCCATCCCAATGTCCGCCGTGCCTTGTGTGAGCCCACGCGACCCCTCCGGTTCCGCAAGATCATGGATGAAGGAGAGCTCCTCATCGTCAACCTCAGCAAGGGCCGTCTTGGAGCAGACGTCACCAATGTCCTGGGCGGCCTGATTGTCGCCAGCATCGTCAACGCCGCCCTCAGCCGTCAGAACCTCCCTGAGCCTCAGCGACGCCCCTTCATGCTGCACGTCGACGAGTTCCACGCCTTCACCACCACCTCCATCGCCGATATCCTGCCAGAGACCCGCAAGTACGGGCTTGGGCTCACGCTCGTTCATCAGCACATCGCCCAGGTGGAGACCGGCGTCTTTGAGGCCATCCTCGGGAATGTCGGCAGCCTCATGGTCTTTCGGGTGGGTGCCAATGACGCCCCCGTCTTTGTGCGTCAGTTGGAGAAGGTGACCCCGGGCGATCTGATCAATCTGCCCAACCACCGCGCCTATGCGCGGGTCATGGTAAAGGGCCAGAGGACACCGGCCTTCTCAGTGGCGACGGCGCCGCCACCGCAAAAAACCGCCTCCCGCTAAGGGAGACGGTCAGGCCTAGTACTCGCTGGCCAACATGAGAGTCAGCACCCTGTGGGTGAGAGCCGCATTGGCCGGGTTGGGCGAATGCGCCTGCAGTGCCAGGTCGAACGGGTCGATCTTCCAGAAGAGCTTGTGACCTTCGAGCTCAAAAGCTCCGAAGTCATGCTCCCCCCACGGGTCGTTCTCTTCACTGAAGTTGTTGAAGCATCTAACAGCCGCCAGGGCACGGGCGACAAACTCTGGCCCCAGTGCCGACACCCCGTTGGTCACAAACACTGAGCCACGCCCCTGTCCAAGTCGTCGAAACGCGTCGTTCAGATCGCGCACACGGCCATTCTCCGGGCGCTCCGGCTTGATCCATTGCAACTCGGTCTCGTCCTCACACGTGCGACAGTAGGCCTGGTCGAAGTGGGTCTCCAACTCCCAGAAGCCCGCCTCCCTGTTCCAGCAGGCCCAGGCATCGGTTACAACGTGCTCCGAGCCACAGCGCGCACAGATCGGTGCTTCGCCAAGGATATCGAACCCTGTTGTCTCTTTGGTCGTCATCTCTCTTCCCTCCGGTCGGGTGGCCGCCCGAGACCATCTCGGACGCACCCCACGAAGGGAGAGAGAGCAGACCTCGCTTTAAGGCCTGCGGGGTGAGGACGGCCCTTGACCAAAGGTGGCTTCGATCAGCGAAAGAGCCTCGAAGTAAATCAGGGTCTTGGGTTCGGGGTCCCAGAGCCGACGCATCTTCGGCAGATAGGGCTGCAGTGCGGGATACCGGCGCGCCAGGTCCTGGGCCTCCACAAACCGGTTGGTGTGCGCCTGCCCGCGGACGACCGCGATACTCTCCACGTCCGCAAGCTCCGCAACGGATCCCAAGGCCTCGATGATCTTCCGGGTCTTGGCACCCTTCTTTGAGCGGGCCAGGAGCTTCTCGGTAATCACCGTGTCTGGCCTGAACCGCTCAATCTGCCAGGCGGCGTAGACCCGGGCCTCTTTGGAGCCAATGCTCGCCTTCCGGGACATGCCCACACTCTTGACGGTGCCCTGAACCACAAGGACATGGGCCACCCGTCCGCTGGCGGCGGCAAAGGCCAGCACACTGCGCCTAGCGGTCATAGTACCTGGCTATACGCTCAACCCGCGCTTCCAGACTGCGCAGAGCATTGTGCCGCGCAAAGCGCGTCAACCACGTCAGGCGCGGCTCTGGCAGGTCAAACAGCCGTTCCCGGATGGTGGCAGCCCGGTCCCTGAACAGGGGCTCCACCATGACCTCCATGGTGCGCCCAAAAAGAACGGCCACCCCGCAAAGGTCAGACACGCTCGGGACGGCCCGTCCAAGCTCCAGGCGAGAGATATGGCTTTGCGACACACCGAGCAGGTGAGCGCAGTCTTCCTGGCTGAGCCCCGCTTTGCGACGGGCCTCGGCCAGGCATTGTGAGAAGTCTTGCATAAAGAACTTTTGACTTAAGCTGGTAATCCGCCGACGACCCTTTGAGCCGCCAGCACCGCTCTACGGCCCGATGGCGCGATGTCTCTGCCTCGTCCTCCACCGGGCCAGTCTCGCGTGGGATCATCCTCGGAGGGGTCAAACCCCTCCGATCCCCCGAGACCAGCCCGGTGGTGAGGTCATCGCTATCCAGTCGGGATTGTCTAAGGCACAGCTTACGCCACCGGCATGGCTCTGCAAGACTCACCCGCAACCCCAACGGACATGAACGCGTGTCTAGGCAAGCTCCCCTGCCCTGGTACTCTGAGGGCATGGAGCACGACAAACACCTACAACGCCATCTCGATCTCTGCCGCCGCATCTACCTGCGCATGCTGGCCGAGGGGACTTGGCCCCCGACGGAGGCACCAGAGTCGCCAAAATCTGACGATATGGTAGAGTCTGAGTACCCCAGTATCGATGTATGACATCCTGTTTTGGCTACATCCGGGTCTCCACCCAGAAGCAAGGCGAAGGGGTCTCTCTCGACGCACAGAAAGAGGCCATCCAGGTCTTTGCGAGTCAGAAGGGTCTGACCATCACCAAGTGGTTCGAAGAAAAGCAGACCGCGGCCAAAGGAGGTCGGCCCATCTTCAACCAGATGCTCAGGCAGCTCCGCCGCGGGGCCGCCTCTGGCATCATCATCCACAAGATCGACCGCTCCGCCCGCAACCTGCGCGACTGGGCCATGTTCAGCGAGCTGCCCGACGCCGGTGTCAACGTTTATGTCGCCACAGAAAGCCTCGACTTCACCTCACGCGGCGGACGGCTCACCGCCGATATCCAGGCTGTCATCGCGGCCGATTACATCCGCAACCTGCGCGAAGAGACCATCAAGGGCATCCAGGGGCGCCTCAAACAAGGGCTCTATCCCTTCAAAGCACCCGTCGGGTATCTCGATCAGGGCAAAGGTAAAGCAAAGATCCCGGATCCTCAGAAAGCGCCCTTGATCCGGGACATGTTCGATCTCTATGCGAGCGGCCAATACTCCCTCAGGTCATTGCGGAAAGAGATCAATCGACGCGGCCTGCGCAACCATCGAAACAGGCCACTCAGCCTCTGCGGCATTGAAACGATCCTCAAGAACCCATTCTACACGGGGCTCATTGTGATGCGGAGAACCGGCCAAACCTACCATGGCATCCACAAGCCGATCGTTCCTCCTTCCCTCTACAAGCGCGTCCAAGAGGTCAAAGAAAACCGCTTGGGAAAAATCTCTACGCAACACAATCATCTTTACCGCGGCCTCTTTCGATGCGGTCTGTGCCAAGGGCCAATGAGCCCAGAGCGCCAGAAAGGCCGCGTCTACTACCGCTGTCAAACAAGAGAGTGCCCTACGAAGACCATCCGTGAAGATCGGCTTGAAGCGGAGATCTTGAGTGCGCTGCAAAGTCTGGAGATGACCGCTGAGGCTGCGGAACGACTGTCGAAAGCCTGGGCTGCGGAGGAAAACAGCGGACAGTTGGAAGCACAACGTCGAGCCATCGAGCTACAAATTGCAGCGGAGGAACAACGGCTCGATCGCCTCACCGATCTCCTGATTGATGGAACGATCGACAAAAGCCTGTTCGACACCCGAAAACAAAGGCTCGAGATTGATCTGGCCGCATCTCGAGAAAAGCTCCGCAGCCTGCCAAACCCCGAGCAAGCCGCCCGCAACCGCATGCAGTTCCTCGAACTTATGAAAAACCTGACAGGGCTTCATATTGGCGCCCAAGACGCCGAAAAACGCGAAATCGTCGAAAACGCTTTCTCGAACCGAACTGTCGTGCAAAACCGCGTTGAACTAGAGCCCTGCGATTGGCTCAAGGTAGTTAAATCTGGCATGTGTGTCTTCGATGGTGGCCTTGATCGGGACACATCTCGAACTGGACCCAACGAGCTTCAAAGTCCAGACAGCGCCTTTGAAAAGCTTCTGGCCGTACTGGACAGCCAGAAACACCATCAGGACGACGCGACTGCTGATGGCAGATAGATTTCTGGAATCTCGGCGGTAGGCCGATCATCACCAATTGAAGTACTTGTCTGAGATGTCGGGGACTACCCGTCATCTGACTTTCTACGGGTGTCCTCAAGATGGCGTGCACTGCCCGTTCATTCAGAGCTTCAAATGCGGCCTACTTGGATAATACCGGCACACCTCCGGTGCAGGACCCCATGGGCAAGTACACACTGTTAGAATCCCGCTCATCGGGTGACCGAGGAGTGCGCCCTCGGCCACCCTGCTCCTTACTCAGGAGTGTCGGGCGGGGCGTCCCGATTGGCCAGCCGTGCTTGGAGCCACTCCAGCACTTCAGCCTCAACCCATCCCACCCGGTTCGGGCCCAGCTGTACCCGTTTAGGGAATAGGCCTGCCTTCTCCAGACGTGCGACATGTTGCGGCGAGTACAAAACCAGCTCCTTCAGCTGACGCTTCGAAAGTATCCTCATCGCGATCTCTCCATGATTGAAGAGCATCGCGATGCCCTAGGTTACGACAATACCCAGGTCAGATTACCGTACGGCAGAAGTCACATCCGGTCCATGCTTGCCTATGATCTCTTGTATATGCTTTTCGTACATGGCGTATGCTTCTCTCATTTCTTCTATGTAGGCGTGTCTGTTGTAGACGGCAGCCACCCCGCTGATTGAACCAGATACGTGGTTTAGAATCCTTTCGGTTACATGAATTGGAGTGCCAAGCTTCGCCATATTGCTACTGAAAGTTCGACGTAGATCATGCAATGTGTATGGTTCCACATCCAAAGGGCGATCGAACACTGCCTTAGACTTTGAAAAACCGTTGAAAGGCTTGTCTCGGTCAAGACGAGAAGGGAATAGAAGATCTGTGTCACCAGGTATCTTGGCAACGATCCCCATCGCCAAGTTGCCAAGGGGAACACTGTGTGGTCTTCGGTTTTTTACAAAAGCTGCCGGGTATCGAATTATTTGGTCTTCAATCCAGCTACATCGAAGCCCAACGATTTCTCCGCGACGTTGGCCTGTAAGAATTAGTAACTGCACGATCTGACCAAATGGCCATCCAAAAGCGTCAGCGCGGTGCCAAAGAATGCAAAGCTCGCGGTCGCACAACACTCGTTCGCGTGGCTTGGACTTGAATGCCATGTGCGGAACTGGGGATATGTCTAAAAAGCCTCGCTTTACGCACCAGTTCATCATCGTACGGATTGCAACAAAGGCATGCTGCTGCTCAGATGGTGTCGATTTCAGCCTCTCGATGCAGGATGCAATGCTGTCTCGTGTCAATTCGGATAGTTGACACTTGAAATGGAAGTGCTTGTAAAGCAGGCGCCTGTATTCATCGACGGTCCGTTCTCTCGTGCGTGCTTCACTATCCGCAATAAATCTTTCTCTGGCCAAATCAAAAGAAATCAAGGGCAGCGGTTGCTTCGCATTGATACCTTCCAGAGCAATATCAGCTTGTGCGCGTTTGGCGAGGATGCGAGCTTCAGATAATGATAGCTCCGGATAGCGACCTAGGCTGCGCCGCTGCCGGTTCTTCCCGTACACCACCACAAATGTCTTCGAGCCGCCCTGTGACACGCGCACGCCGAAGCCAGGAAGCCCAGGATCATAATATGTCTTTTGACCAGAGTTTGGGGGCTTCAGGCGCTTTATCTGTAGGTCCGTTAGGCTCACTTTAGGCTCTCGAATCGTGTGCGTAATGGCGGTTTTCTATGTTCAGCTATGTTCGGGAGAAAGCTGTTAATATGCTGATCTTCAATACTTAAATACCATATATGAGAACATATGTGAATCTGAGAATTCAGATTTGTAATCAGTAGGTCCGCGGTTCGAGTCCGTATGGGGGCGCCATATATCATCAAAAAATCCAACTATTTCATGATATTATTTCGTCATATAAAATCTTTATCCACCTATTCGCCCACCTTGAGCGCAGCGATCAAACCCCGTTAATGGGGACCACTTTCCACTGGCCTCTGCCCTCACCCTCACGAAACACAAAACCAAATCGGACAAGCGGTGATTTCCAATCGCTAAGCAGGAGCGGCTTGCTAACCTATCCGCAACGCTTGATGATATCAGAATGACAACTGAAGAAACTTTCGGTCGAACCATCCAACTCTTCCTCGTTGACGGCAAACCGAGCGGATTGCGGAAGGCCACGATACACGGGTGGACAGGATTGCTCTTCGTAAGTGGGGCCTCCGCTTTCGGCGACATGACGGCTCGTGAGGAGGTAGATCGCACTGGCGTCTATGTGCTCTCCGGTCCCGACCCGGACAAAGCGAGCGGCGTGCGGGTCTATATCGGCTCGGGCAACTCAGTAGCCGAACGGATCAAACAAAGTGCTTTAAAACGCGACTTCTGGGAAACAGCAATCACCGTACCTACCACCATTCAGCGGGGGAGTTTGCATGGCCGCAGCCGAGCGTATTGATGGGAAAAAGCAGCCACTCTGGTTGGCTTGGTATCTTAACTATGGTCTTGAGGCGAAACCGCCACGGCGCAGAACCAGGCAGTATATTGCTAACCTGTTTGGTGCCTGGGGCTCGGCTCAAACGATTGGGTTTACGCTTCTGCACGTTTTCCTTGGCCTTGATCAGTTTTGGGCTATGGCGCTGATCAATGTCGTAATGACGGTGACACTGTTCTGCCTCCCATTTGCATTTAATCGCGGCGATGAGTTTGGCGCCTTTTACATCGTAATGGCGATCTGCCCCGCTCTGATTACGATCAGTGCACTGGCCGGTAATGGCACCGGTGTTCAACTAACCCTTCTATCGGCGCCAGCAGTGTCATTGCTCATAATTGGCCCCAAGCGACCGGACTTACTGATGCTCATCACAATTGCAGCCATCGCATCCATTATTGTGAGCGAGGTATATTTCTCTACGCCAATTGTGGAAGCCTACCGAGCCCCAATTTTTCAAATCGGAAACTACATATTTTTGATAACTGCAACGGCTGCGATGATCGTGGTCCCTACCTTCGTGGCCTTCAACCGTGCAGAGACCGCCGAAGACGCGCTTGCAGCCGAACACGCCAGATCGGAAGCACTACTCTACAACCTCCTCCCTGAGGATATTGCTGCTCGGCTAAAGGTCGAGCCAAACCAGACAATCGCCGATAGTCTCCCGAAGGTCGCGATCCTGTTTGCCGATATCGTGGACTTTACTCCCCGAGCTGCCTCTCTCCCGCCGGAGGAAGTTGTCAGTTTCCTGAACAAAGTCTTCCGCGCCTTCGATGAACTGGCCGAGAAGCATGGACTGGAGAAGATCAAGACGATTGGAGACGCTTACATGGTCGCTGCTGGAATGCCCAACCCATGCGGTGATCCGGTGCATCGGGTGGCGGAAATGGCTCTCGATATGCAACGGACCGTCGCGGACATGGCAGACGAATTCCCAGAGGGGCTGGAGGTCCGCATTGGCCTCCATGCTGGTCCCGCAGTCGCAGGGGTCATTGGCAATAAGAAACTATTCTACGATGTGTGGGGCGAAACGGTAAACACCGCCAGCCGAATGGAAAGCCACGGTGAGCCCGGACGTATTCAGGTCACTGGCCCCGCCCATGAAGAACTCGCAGGTGATTACTCTTTTGAGCCGCGTGGGACAGTTGAAGTCAAAGGCATGGGTTCAGTCGAGACATGGTGGTTGGCAGGAAAGGCTGCCTGAGGCTCGAACTGTGCTTAGCCCCCTAACGAATAGACCGTCCATGAACCATCAACTCCTTTGAGAGCATGAGTTCCCCGATCACTCAAAGTTAGGCCGCTACCCATCAGCATTTCTCTAACCGTTTGAGAGACCAAGATTTCCCCCGGATCGGCCAAGGATTGTACACGTGAAGCGATGTTCACGGCTAGCCGCTCAATCGCACGCATGACTTCCCTCTTGCCCAATGGTGGCGCTTGATGTGTGTGTGCCCCGTATTTCCTCTTCACACCCTTGAGCGCCAAGTCCACTATGGGGAAAGGCGGGCGTTGAATTCATCGCTCACAACACAGCAAAGCGTGGGTCTGGATGCACAAGTTCTGCAGTATCGAAAACACAATAAATGGACTGAATATGGAATGATGATCGGATACGCACGCACATCTACTATCGAACAGAAGGCCTCGATAGAGGCGCAGAGAGAGTCACTGAGGGCCATCGGCTGCGATAGGCTGTATGACGAGCAAATATCGTCAGTGGCTCCCAGAGAGGCGCTCCGGGCCGCTATGGACTATGCCCGCGACGGGGACACGCTTGTCGTTACCAAGTTGGATCGTCTGGCACGTACAGTCAGGCATCTTGGGGAGATAGTCGAAGAACTCTCAGAAAAGAACGTTGGCCTTCGCATCCTTGATCTTGGGTTGGATACTACAAATGCGACTGGCAAACTGATGCTAAACGTCTTGGGTTCAGTTGCACAGTTCGAAAGAGAGATGATGTTAGAGCGACAGCGTGAAGGCATCGCCAAGGCCAAAGCGCTGGGCAAGTACAAAGGTCGCAAGCCAACAGCACGTTTGCAGAAGCAAGAAATTGTCGGCCTCTTGTCCGAGGGTTTGACGAAGAAGGCTGTGTCGGAACGCCTGGGCATCTCTGAGCGGTCGGTTTATAGAATTGCGAACGGAGCAATCTAGAGTTGCAGTTCGCGATACGCACCACCATCACGTGTATTTGCAAAAGGAGCCAAGACGGGTCCCTACCAATCTCTATTGGTGGGGTCGACGTCACCGCTTCGACATTCTGAAACAATGGCTAACACAGCACTCGCAACGCATGCAAAAGGTAACACAAAAAGGAACACAGCGGCATTCTCGGCTATTGAACAATGCATAAATTTCAGATACTTGCATGGTTGAAATTATGCATCCATCACCGTGTGGGGGCACCATAAATTTCAAGGTTTTATTGAAATAGCACGACCGCAAAGTCGTTTGGTGGCCACGCCTGCGATCTGCGCTCGGCCCCCCCCCTTCCCGGACAAGATTTGGAGGCCGACTGCCGCCCGCAAGCCTCGGACGCTTTGCGGCACCGGAAGTGCGTTGACCATGTTGTACAGGAACCTATACGCAGCCCCTGCCGCGCTTGACCGGGGAATGATGCGCACCTAACCTTTCCAGACAGTCCTGCAGCCGCTCCCGCGTGCCCGAAATCACCCGAGGCCGGCTTTCGCCAAAGGGAAACGCTACATGAAGAAAAGCGCGATCTCGGTTCTTGCCCCGGCCCTCAGCCTTGTGCTTGGCACGGGTTCCGCCGCGCAGGAGGCAAGTGTCGAGATGGGTCGCATGATCGCGGACGAATATTGCTCGCGGTGTCATAACATCGAACCGAATGGCCCTTTCAAGCTGCAGACGCCCAGCTTTGCCGCGATCGCCAAGTTCCGGTCGAAAGAGCAGATCCGCAACCGGATCGTCATGCCGTTGCACGACAGGATGCCGCAATACCTCGACTATATGATCGGCGGAAACATCGATGACATGGTGGCTTACATCGTGTCCCTCGAAAACTAGCGTCAAGCACCGTTCGGACCGCAACAAAAACCGTTGGTGAGCCCGCGGTCGCCGCGCGATCCCTACCCCACCCGTTACGGCCTGAGGCGCACAAACGGAAGCCTGACAGCAACCTAGTTCGAGACGCTCTCGCAGGCGCAGGCTCTGTGTCCGCCCTTATGCGTGGTGGCCAGCCGGTAGAAGCGGAAACCGCCCAGGCGGTATATCTCTTCGCCATAGCTGTTGGTTCTCCCATCGGCATCGACTGTATCGACCGACGTCCTTACGAATTCGACCGGCGCTCTGTAGGGGTCGCCATCGTTGAGCCAGCTTGCCTGTATGACCTGGTTTCAAAGTTATCGACACGGCTCACGTTGTGCCCTTACCGCAGTAAACGGCTACAGAGATGCGACCGGACAAACCTTGCCCCCCGCGCCGAGGATGGTCTTTCGCGAGGACTTGATGACATGGGGTCTGTTCTGAGGCGTGGACTGGACCATTCACGGTACTCCAGGAACTCGGAAACACATTCGAAACGAAGCAAGCCGTGCAGAAGCAAACTTCTGACAAGAACCGCTAGGCTTGATGAAAAGCGCGACTTCCCGCTGGAGAAATTTTTTGGCAATCCTTCATTTTTTGCCAATGATCCTCACCACCTGCAGGGCGCACTAACAACTTCCACTTAATATGTTTCGGAATTGGCGCCTTAGATCGATCTAAGTCAACGGGAACTGAAATTGATTTCGCACCAGAATTGCGTGCCCTGACCGATCTCCCCAAAAGCGGCCAATTCCTGTCCTTCAAAGGCCGCTTTGCGCGGGTGACTCGGGTGTGCTTTCCGCTGCGGTAGACCATGGTCCCTGGGCAATGGTTTCCACCTGGAAGACAGTCAGCGAAGCGTGTCGGAGGAGAAGCTCCACCGGGTCTATTTGCAGCCGCCCTCAGCCCAGGAACGCACGTTCATCTTGAAACCGCCACCGTAGGGATGTTGTTTCGACACCGCTTCATTGTTGCCAGCATTAACGTAGGTCTTGCCCTGATCGCACAGCGCCTCCTTGGTCCATTGGTGGCAGTTCGAGCAACTCTGGTCCTTCCACAGTTCCTCGGGCAGGCCTTCGATCGGCGGAAAGAGCGGCGACAATGTCACCAGCTCCGAGATGCTCTTTCCGAGAAGGCCCTCTCCCCCGCTGGTGAAAGGCATCTCCCAGGTCAACTCGGTTCCCATGGGTGCGGCGGCCGCCCGCGAGGGCGCAGCGGCAACGACGACTTCCTCGGCCTTCGGCTCTGCCGGGGCCTGCTGCGCGGCAGCAGCGGCACGTTCCGCCTTTTCCTTCAGTATCTTCAGCTCGAAGGCGGCGAATTCCGCGTAGATCCCTTCGGGAAAGGCCGTCAGATATGCCTCGTAGTCCTCAGCCGCCCCGCTTGCCTGGGCAACGCCGATCAGACGCTCCTGCTCCTGCGTGGTGTCGGCCTGAGGCTCTGGCGCGGCGGGTGTTTCAGGGACCGCGACGGCCAAAGGGGGCTCCGGCTGCGGTGCGTTCACTGCGGCAGCGGCGTTCTGCTCACCGAGTTCCGAATTGATGATCTTCTCCAGAAGCGCGCGTGCTTCGGGGATGAATTTGCTGTCGGGATAGCCGCGCATGAAAAGAACAACGGGAACAGGATCGGTGCTGTCCTTGACCGAGTCCCAGAGTTGAAGCTCGGCGATTTCGGCCTCGGTCAGCGCCTCTCCCGGCTTGAACACAAAGTCGTTGGTCAAAGAGGACGTATCCCAGGGCGTCTGCGCCCCGCCCGTCTGTTCGATGACGTCCACGCGGACGTTCTTGAAAAGCTGTTCGATGGGCACACCCGCCTTGGGTATTTCACGGGCCAGCGCCTTGGTGAAAGGGCTGTTTCCATCCAGCCCGTCTAGCGCCACCGCCCCCGGTGCAGTGGCGTAGGACAGGAAAGTACCGGTCGGGGCGTTCATTTCGGCAAGACCGTTGTCATTCAGGTCCGGTATCGACACGAACGGGTTGTTCCGGCAAGCGTCGAGGATCACGATGTTGGTCTTGTTCTTGGCCGAGAACATCTGCCGCAGAACCGCCTGTGCGGGCACAGCGACAAGGCTCAGATCGGCGGCATCGGTCAGGCTCGCGTCGGTGGGCAGCAGGTAGTTGCTGCCGAAGGACTGAACCGCGTGGCCCGCGTAGTAGAACAGCCCTGTCGCCTCCTTGCCCGCGTCCCGTAAATCGCGGCCAAACTGCGCGATCGCGCGGTTCAACGCGATCTGGTTCGCGTCGATCAGCATGGTCACCTTGAACCCCTGCTCTTCGAGTGTACGGGCCATGAGTTCGGCATCCGGCACCGTGTTGTCCAGCGGTGTGACCGCACCATAGGCGCCGTTCCCGACGATCAGTGCGATCCTTGGCTCAAGCTCCTGTGCCTTGGCCGGGCTGAGCAGCGCAAAGGCCAGAAAGATCGCCCCAAGCATGACCATGAGGCGACCGAAGGTCGCTTGTTCTTTCGAAGCTGTGTGTCGCATCTAGTTGCTTATCACCTTGAATTCGATCCTGCGGTTCTTCCAGCGCCCCTCGCGGGTGTCATTGCTGGCGATGGGGCTGCTCTCCCCGTAACCCTTGCTGACCAGCACATCCGGAGTCAGATCACGGGAAATCAGGTATTCCCGCACAGTGGTCGCCCGTGCGTCAGACAGCCGCTGATTGCTGGCGTCGCTGCCGACAGAGTCCGTGTGCCCGCCAACCTCGATCACCATGTTCGGACAGCGGCGGATGATATCCGCAAGGCTGTTCAGCAGGGGTTCGCTCTTGGGGTCGTGGCGAGAGCTGCCGGAAGCGAAATAGATGTTTCCGGTACGTGACAGGATCTCGAACCGGCCCTTGCAGGCCTCGCGGTCAAAATCTCCTTCCGCTTCGAGCGCCACGGAAGCGGGTGTGGCCGTTGCGGTGGGCTGAGGGGTGGCCGCAGCCGTGGTGCTGTTGCGGGCAAAGATGAAGTCGAAGGACACGGTTGCCGACGGGATGATATCGACGTTTGCGGCCTCCTGCAGCTTGTTCAGACCCTCCATCAGGTTGAAGTCAGCGACGCTGACCGAGACGGGGGTGCGGCTGGCGACAGACACGAGGTCAGGCGTCAGGAGGGTGACGAAAACCTCGGCTTCGTAGTCCTTTGTCACGCCATGCAAATCCATGGTGTAAGTGACGGGCACTGTCTTGCGGCGGACCTGTTCCAGATCGGCAAGCGCACTGGCGTCGATTTGGGTCGTGATCTTGGCGGTGGGGAACTTGAAGGTCTCGAAGAATAGAAAACGCATGCGGACGTTGCGGAGGTCGATCTTGGTATCGACTGAATCAAGCAGAACCCGTACCTCAGTCGCACCCGAGGGAGAAATCTCCCCTTCCAGCGTGGCGAAGCTGCTGGATTCAACGACGGTCTGTTTCTTGACGGACTGGAACGTCAGGTTCGACATTTCGGGCTGAAGCGTCCAGCCCCCGGAAAACGGGTTCTGCTGCGCCTGCGCCACCTGTCCCAGCGCAATCAGCGCAAGGACCACCAAGAACAGGTTATGGGCGGCTTTTTCCTGCAGTCTTTTCAATAGGTTCATCACATTCCTCCAGTGCCCCAAATAAAGGCGGGACGGTCGCGGTCTCAAAAATTGTCCAATTGTTGCACGAAGAGCCGCGTGCAAACAATCCTTTTCACAAGAGAATTCGAGCGCGCCTCAGGCGTTCCGGCGGTCGATTTTCAGGTGTGTCATGCCGGTCTGGGCCATGGCGATGCTCATCTCGTCGCTCAGCACTTTCCAAAGCTGATCAAGTCCCTGTCGCCCTGCCGCGGCGATGGCAAACTGGAGGATGCGTCCGAAGAACACGAAATCCGCTCCGGCAACCAACGCCTTGAGTGCATCCTCGCCCGACCGCAGGCCGCTGTCGAAGAAGATCGGGAAGTCGGGGCCAAGGGCGGCGCGCATATTGGGCAATACCTCGAAGGGCGCGGGCGCGCTTTCGAGCTGGCGCGCGCCGTGGCTGGAGACCTGGATCGCGTCGACGCCCGCGTCCTTCAGCGCCACGCCGTCCTCAATGTCGAGCACACCTTTCACCACAAGATTGCCCGGCCACATATCGCGCAGGCGTCTGAGCGTGTCCCAGTTGGCCTTGGCGCGGCTTTCGGTGCGGTCGAATTCGTAGCCTTCCTTAAGGAAATTCGCCATTTGCGGCTTGCCGTGGATCAAGCCCGAGATCGACCAGCGCGGATGCAGCGCGAAGTCGAGGAATTGCCAGGGGCCGATCTTGAAAGGCATCTTGAAGCCGTGGCGCAGCTCGCGCGGGCGACGCCCGACCTCGGGGACATCGACGGTCAGCACGAGGGTTTCGTAGCCTGCCGCCTTGGCGCGTTCGACCAGCTTGAAAGTGCCATTGCCATCGCCGCTGAAATAAAGCTGGAACCAGGCGTTTCCTTCGGCGATTTCGATGATCTTTTCCATGGGCGTCGAGGCCACGGTAGAGACGCCGTGAGGCACTTTGTATTTTGCCGCCAGCTTGGCCAGCATCAGGTCCGCGCCGGGACCCGACAGGTTGCACATGCCCATCGGCGCAATGCCGAAGGGGCGCTCGGCCTCTTTGCCGAAGACGGTCGCTGAAAGCGAGCGCTGGCTGACGTCGCGCAGGATGCGCGGGCGCAGCGTCATTGCGTCAAGGGCGGCGCGATTGCGCGCCGCCCCTGTCTCGGCCCCGGCGGAGCCGTCGATATAGTCGAACACCATCCACGGCAGTCGCCGCTTCGCCAGACGGCGCGCGTCCTCTGCCGAATGGATGGCGTCCGCGCTCATCAGGCTTTCACGGCCTCCATGAAGCGGTGGCGGATGACGACCGGATCGAGCGTGATCACCGGCAGCTTGATGTTGCCACTGTCGCACTTGCAGACGATGATGGTCATCTCGTCACTGTCGATGGCCTCTTGCAGCACCGGCGGCAGGTCCTTGTCCTGCACCTCGATCACGTTCTCGCAGCCGCAGGCGCGCGCGACGTCGGTCAGGTTGGTTTTCTTGCCTGCATAGGTCGGCTGGTCCCCGGTGGAGCCGTAAGAGCCATTGTCGATGATCAGCAGCGTGTAGTTGCCGGTCGCATTGTTGGCGATGGTGGGCAGCGTGCCGAGGTTGGTCAGGATCGAGCCGTCCCCGTCGATGGAGATCACCGGCTTTGGCTGCGCCAGCGCCAGACCGAAGCCGATGGAGGACGCGAGACCCATGGTGCCGAGCATGTAGAAGTTGCGCTCGTTGTCGTCGATCGAGTGGAGCTCCTGGCTGGGCAGACCGATGTTGCAGACGACGAGGTGCGGATTGATGATGGGTGCGATTTCTTTCAGGATTTCAGAGCGGATCATTGGTCGCCATAGCCTCCCCAGAAGTTGGCGTCGGTCAGGATCGCCACGGGTTTGTTGCACATGAAGGTGTACTTCAGAATGTTATCAAGCTCTTCCACATCCTTTTGCCAGTGGAAGTGGTAGGTGGGGATGTTGAGCTGTGCCAGCAACGCCTTGGTGTGCACGGCCATTTCCACCTGACAGGCCACCGGCTCGCGGAGCTCTCCGCGGTAGGAGATCAGCATGGGCAGCGGCATCCGGTAGAACTGGGTCAGCGTGGCCAGCGTGTTGATCGTCACGCCGATGGCTGTGTTCTGCATGATGATGCAGGGCCGCTTGCCGCCCATGAAGGCACCGGCGCAGAGGCCCATGCCCTCGTCTTCCTTGTTGGAGGGGATGTGGAAGATGCCGTCGCGGTTCTCGACTTCCTCGATCACACCGGCCAGCTGCTTGCAGGGGACGGTTGTGACAAAGGAGACATCGTTCGCGACAAGATCATCCACGATCTTCTTGTCGATATTCATGGTCTTGCCTTTCGGGTTGGTGCGCCATGGTGGCGCGTTTTGAGAAATCAGGTGGAACGGTAGACATGCACCGCGCAGGGCGCGTGGCGCACGACACGGGCGGCGGTAGAGCCGAGCAGATAGTCGCTGAGCCCCGGTTTGTGCGAGCCGATCACGATGCAGTCGATGCCGTTGCCGGTCGCGTAGTCGATGATCGTGCGATAGGTGTGGCCCTTGATCAGTTCCGCCTTGACGCCGGAAACGCCTTCGAGCTTCTGCTCCAGCAGCTTGCGGGCCTTTTCGAAGCCCTCTTTCACGGTGTCCTCATCGAGATAGGCCGTGACCGATCCCTGCGGCGCCTCGTAGACGTGCAGTGCGATGATCTCTCCGCTGCCGCCGGTCAGCGCCTGGGCGATTTCGAGGGTCTGGGGTGAGACGCCGTGATCAAGCGCCATGGGGACGAGAATTTTCTTGTACATGATCTCTCTCCGTTATTCAGGTCAGGCCCAGGGGGACAGGACGATCTTGGGCGCGGCCACCTTGCCCTGCCGCAGGTCCTTGAAGGCGGCAAAGCCTTCGGAAAGCGGGCGTTGCTCGGTCCAGTCGAGCGGACCGAGGCGGCCGTCAAAGATCGCCTGCGCGGTGTCGCGGAAATCCTGCGCCGTGTAGGTATATGTGCCGATGAAGGTGATCTCTTGAAGGGTCATGCGCCGGACGTCGAGGCCGCCGGTGTCTTCGCCAAGGCCCACATGGGCGATCACGCCGCCGGGCTGTGCGAGTTCGGAGGCTGTCGCGCGGGTGGCGGCGTAGCCGACCGCGTCGATGATCACCGGGTACTGGCCTTCGCCGAAGGCAAGCGTCTTCTGCCCGCAGCGGTCGGCGAGAAAGGCGCGGCGCGCATCGTTGGGTTCGGCCACGGTGACTTCGTCGATTCCCAGGGCCTTGAGGGCGAGTGCCGCCGCGAGGCCGATGGCACCGCCCCCGATGACCAGCGCACGCCTGTCCATCGACGGATGCAGCGCCTCAAGGGCAAGCTTTACCGTATGCCAACTGACCGCCAGCGGTTCGGCCAACGCGGCCTTGTTCAGCGGCACGCCCTCCGGTACCTCAACCAGATTGCGTTCCGGCATCGCCACGTATTGCGCAAAGGCCCCCTCGCGCGGCGGCATGGAGATGATCTGCCGCGTCGGGCAGAGGTTTTCCCGCCCCGCCTTGCAGGCCTGACAGGTGCCGCAGGTTACAAGCGGATTGACCGTCACGCGCCTGCCCTCCATCGGGCCGCCGACGATCACCCCTGCGGCCTCGTGTCCGAGGATCAGGGGCGCGGGGCGGCGGGCGTCGTGGCCCAGATAGGCGTGCATGTCAGAGCCGCAGATGCCCACGGCCTCGACCTTGATCAGATGTTCGCCCGCGCGCGGCTCGGCATCCGGCACATCGCGGAAGCCCAATTCCTCAACACCGTCGTACACTAGTGCTTTCATTTTGCCGTGAACCCCCCGTCCACCATAAGAACCTGCCCCGTCACGTATCCCGATGCTTGCGAGCAGAGGAAAAGCAATGGGCCGTCGATGTCTTCCATCGCGCCGTTGCGGCCGATGCAGGTTTGCGCCGCGTTACGTTGCGCGCGGGCTTCGTCGTTGAAAACCGCCGCCGTCAGTTCCGTCGGGAAAAAGCCCGGCCCGATGGCATTGGCGGTGATGCCGTGGGGTGACCAGGCTTCGGCCATGGCGCGGGTCAGCTGGCCAATACCGGCCTTTGTGGCCCCATAGGCGATGCCGCCCGGAAAGGCGCGCGTGGTCTGGAGCGAGGCGAAGTTGACGATCCGGCCCCAGTTTTTTGCCTTCATCGCGGGCACGAGGGCCTGGCTGAGAAAGAAGGGCGCGGAAAGGTTCAGCGCCAGTGTCTGGTCCCAGCCTTCCGGCGTCACGTCATCGGCCGCCTGCCGGGTGTTCACACCCGCCGCATGTACGACGATATCCGGTGCGCCAAAGGGCGCGGAAATGGCCTCGACCAGCGCCGGGATGCCGTCGCGGTCGGCCACGTCCGCCGCCACGGCCTCGGCCCCTGCCCCGATCTCGTCCTTGAGGCTGTCCAATGCCTCCGCCCTGCGGGCCACGCCCACGACCTTGGCGCCTGCCGCAGCAAGTGCGACAGCTGCGCGCCGACCGAGGCCGGAGCTTGCGCCGGTCACGCAAGCCACCCGGCCCGTCAGGTCAAAGAGGTGACGCGGGTCATCCATCGGCGGAAAGGTCGAAATTCTCGCCCGGGAAGTACTTGGCAAGGCGCACGTCCGCCGCACGGGCGTGACCTTCCATGCCTTCCAGACGCGAGATCCGCGCGGTCGCGATGGCGACGTCCTTGGACGCCTCGCGCGTGGTGCGCTGCCAGGTCACGATCTTCATGTACTTGTGCACCGAAAGACCGCCCGTATAGCTGGCCGCGCGCGAGGTCGGCAGCACGTGGTTCGTCCCCGCCGCCTTGTCGCCGTAGCTGACGGTGGTTTCCTCGCCAAGGAAGAGCGAGCCGTAGCAGGTCAGCCGGTCCAGCCACCAGTCGAGGTCCTCGGCCTGTACGGTCAGGTGCTCGGGCGCGTAGTCGTCGGAACAGGCGGCCATTTCCTCGCGGTTGGCGCAGAGGATCACCTCGGCGTAGTCACGCCATGCGGCGGCGGCGTTCTGGCTGTTGAGCTCAGGCAGATCGTCGATCAGGCCCGGCACCAGTTCCATCACCTTTTCCGCCAGCGCGCGGTCATCGGTGACCAGCCAGACGGGCGAGTTGTAGCCATGCTCTGCCTGGCTGACGAGGTCGGTCGCGACGATATGCGGATCGGCGGTCTTGTCGGCAAGGATCAGGCTATCGGTGGGGCCCGCGATCATGTCGATCCCGACCCGACCGAAGAGGATGCGCTTGGCCTCGGCCACGAACTGGTTGCCGGGACCGACGAGGATGTTGGCCGGGGGCAGGCCGAAGAGACCGAAGGTCATCGCGGCAACGCCCTGCACGCCGCCCATCGCCATGATCTTGTCCGCGCCGCAGATATGCGCGGCATAGACGATGGCGGGGTTCACGCCCTCGCCCGGACGGGGCGGGGAACAAGCAGTGATGTGACGGCAACCGGCCACCTTGGCGGTGGTCACGGTCATGATGGCCGACGCGATGTGGCTGTAACGGCCACCGGGGACGTAGCAGCCCGCGGCATCCACCGGGATCGCCTTTTGGCCGGCGATAAAGCCGGGGCTCATCTCCATCTCCACGTCGGCGACGGTCGACTTCTGCTTTTCGGCGAACCGCTTGACGTTGTCGTGGCTGAACTGGATGTCCTGTTTCAGTTTCTCCGGCACCAGCGCGATGGCCGCCTCGATCTCTTCGGGCGTCAGCAGCACGTTGCCTTCGTACTTGTCGAACTTCTTGGCGTATTCCAGCGCCTTTGCGTCGCCGCCTGCCTCGATGTCGTTCAGGATGTTGACGACGGTTTCATGCACTTCGGAGGCATCCGACTTGGCGTGCTTGGGGGCTTTCTTGAGATATTCACGGGTCATGGTCAGGTATCCTACTTGTAAATGTCGGGCAGGAGGGTGGTCGAAATGGCAGGTACATAGGCGATCAGAAGAACGACGATGAACATGCACAATACGAAGGGAATGGCGCGCCAGGCTATCTTCAGAATGGACTCGCCCGTAATGCCAGATACGACGAAGAGGTTGAGGCCGAGCGGCGGGGTGATGAAGCCCACACCGAGCGCGGTGATCATCATGATGCAGAACTGGATTTCGTTCATGCCGATGTTGTCCGCGAGCGGCTTGAGGATGGGCGCGAGGATCACGATGTTGGGTGTCGTTTCCATCACGCAGCCCGCGGCGATCAGGATGCCGATCATCAGCAGGATCAGCAGCCAGGGTTCATCGGTAAGCGATGTGACCGAGGTGACGAAGCCCTGCGGCACGCCCATGATCGCCAGCGCCTCGGCCAGTGGGGCGGAGAAGGCGATGATGGGAAGGATCACGCCATTCACCTTGGCGGAGCTGACCAGCATCGCGGGGAAGTCGGCCAGTTTCAGGGTGCCGAGAATGAACCCCATAATGATCGTCACGACAACGGCAGTCGCACCGGCCTCAGTCGGCGTCAGCCTTCCTGAGAAGATACCGTAGAAGATGATTCCGGGCACGATGAAGGCGTACCAGCCGGATTTCAGCGCGCGGCCGAGGTTGCCGGCCCATTCGCCGAAGCTCATGTTGCCGCCGCCTTCCCAGCCGTTCAGGCGGTTCATGATGATGTTGGTGATCAGGATCGAGATCAGGATCGCAAGGCCGGGGATCAGGGCGGCGAGGAACAGGGTCGAGGCGGATATGCCCAGCACGAGGCCGATGATGATGTAGGCGATGGAGGGCGGGATCAGGATGCCGGTACAGGCACCGGCGGCCACCAGCGCACAGGCATAGGGGCGCGGGTAGCCGCTTTCGACCAGACGGTCGATGGTCATACGGCCCACGGCGGCAGCACCGGCGGCGTCAGAGCCTGAGATGGCCGCGAACATGCCGCAGACGAGCACGGTGGCGGAGCCGAAGCCGCCCTTGGCGAACTGCGTCAGCGCCTCGGCCACGTCGAGGAATTTTCGGGAAAGCCCCGTGCGGACCAGCACGTCCCCCGTCAGGATAAAGAGCGGCACGGCGGTCAGCGCAAAGGCGTCGATGCCGGTAAAGAGTTTCTCGCCCACAAGGCTTAGCGGCAGGTCGCCGGACATCACCAGCATGGTGATGGCGGCGGTGCCGATGGCGGCCCAGACGGGTACGGCAAGCGCGATAAGGGCGACGAAGATCAGGACGGGCAGGTAAAAGTCCCAGCCCAGTTCCACCGTTTGATTCATGGTTTGCCAAAGCATCGGTCAGGCTCCTCAATCAAACAGCTTGTCGCCTTCAAAGACGGGTTCACCGTCCCGAAGGGATTTGAAATCGCGGGCGAAGGACTGCAGCAGGCGCCAGATCATCAGCGCAAAGCCCAGTGGCACGGCCATCAGGAACCACACCTTGGAGATGCGCAGCCCGTCCGTGACGGATCCGAACTTGTAAGAGATGTGCACCGTCTCCCACGACCAGTAGAGCGCGATGATCGCCACGCCGAACATGATGAGGTCGCCGAAGATATAGAGCAGCGCCTTGGGGCGCGGCCCGATGTAATGCATGATCACGTCAATGCGGATATGCGCGCGTTCCTTGACCGCCGCTGCCGCGCCGATCCAGGCGAGGTAGATGAAGGAGTACCGCACGATCTCTTCGCCCCAGATCGAGGAATAAGCGAATAGCTCGCGCCGGATCACCTCGATGGCCATCGTGATGACGAGCATCACGTAGAACATCAAAAGCAGCCAGCGTTCGGCGTCCCTGTCGATTTTGCGTAAAATATCCATGTCTCGCCCCGGCCTTGGCCGCACCTCACCCGTTCAGCCGCGACGGGCCGTTGGTGACATACTGCGAATGAGTGGAGGGCGGACGCCGCTCGGGCGTCCGCCGATTGCGCTTAGGCGTCGTGCACGTAGTACTTGCCCTGGGTGCCAGCCGCCTCTTCCATCTTGGCGAAGGCGTCCATGGAACCGGCAAGCTCCGTCTTGAACTCGTCCCATTCGGAGCGCTGGTAGCCGCCCGCTTCTTTCCATTCGTTCAGCTGGTCGTCGCTGAGGGTGTGGAATTCGACACCGGCCTTGGAGAGCTCCGCCATGGCGTAGGCACGGGCCGAAGGCACCTTGGCGAGGTTCTGGTGCGCGGTCATTTCCGAACCCCACATGATCCCTTCCTGGACGTCGGCGGGCATGGAGTTGAACCATTCGAGGTTGCAGGAATAAACCTGGCTGTCCGGCACTGCCTGCGTGAACGTGACATGGGACAGGATGTCCTTGAAGCCGAAGACGTAGAGCGCGCCCACGGAGGGGTCGAGCGCGTCGGCCACACCCTGCTTGATCGCGGAGGGCGTTTCGCCCCATGCCACCGGCGTCGGGTTGGCGCCGACCATGCGGTAGTACTGCTGCAGCATCTTGGAGCCCGGCACACGGAACTTGACGCCCGACAGGTCGGAGGGCGACAGCACCGCGCCTGCCCCGCCCTTGCGGACGGCAACGACGCGGGGATCGATGTTGACGTAGAAAAGTGCCTTGAAGCCGTTGGCCTCGACCTTGGGATGCACTTCGCTGTTCCAGAAATCGGAATTCACGAGGTTCGTGAAGCGCTGATTGGAACCGCAGAGATACGGCATGTTGATCAGGTCAACGGTGGACGCGAAAGGCGCGAAGTTGGACAGCGAATGCTGAGCCGCCTGAATGGTGCCGCCCTGCACCGCCTGCACCAGGGCGCCGCCTGCGCCCAGCTGACCACCGGGGGCAAGCTTGACATAGACCTTGCCGTTGGTGGCGTTCTGGATGTTTTCCTTCAGGTCCAGCTGCATGATCGGATAGCTGCGCGATGCGCCCAGCACATATGCGGTCGCGATGACCATCACATGATCCGCCGCATTCTCCCTTTCGCGCTCCTCGTTCGCGGTTTGCGCAGCTGCTTCGGATGACCAGAGCATGCCGCCAGCGCCTGCGACCATTGCAGCGGTAAAGCTGCCGGTGGCCGCGAGTTTCAAAAAGTTGCGACGCTCGGCTGATTTCAGCTCTTTGGTCTCATTGTCCATGTGGTTTCCTCCCGTTGAACTTTGGTCAGCTGCCGTCTCGGTTCTTGCGGTCAGCCTCGGCTTTCAAGATCGCGACCACGAATAGGATCGAGGCCGCAAACAGAACGAGCATTTCCCCCACGTCCCCCAGAAACGCGCTCCCCGCGAAGGCACCGAGGGCGACGTTTGCGAAATAGATCGCGAAGACGATGATCGATGCGGCAAGAAACATGACGGAGGCTCCTGAGTGAGTCGGCTCGGCGTTCAGTGTAAGCGCTTACACGATTTTTGCAAGCGCTTACATTTTCTATGTTTCAATGACTTGCGATGTGCTAAGAAAGAACCGGAGCAAAGGTGAGGCCGTAGATGCCGCGACCCAAGGCAGCCGCCACGCTTGACGATGTGGCAAGGAAGGCGGGCGTATCGACCGCAACCGTGTCGCGGTGTCTCAATGCGCCCGAGCGGGTGGTCAAAGCCACTCGGGAAAAGGTGATGTCCGCGGTCCGGGACCTCGACTATACACCCAATTTCGCAGCGAGGGTGATGGCGGCCAAGCGCAGCTTTACCATTGGCGCAATCATTCCGACGATGGACAACGCCATCTTCGCGCGCGGTCTGCAGGCCTTTCAGGAAGAGTTGCACGCCCATGGCTATACGATGCTGGTCTCGAGTTCGGCCTACCGGCCGGAGGCAGAAGAAGAGCAGATCAGAACCCTGCTTGCCCGGGGCGCCGACGGCCTCCTGTTGATCGGCCACGATCGCGAGACAGCGGTCTACGACTATCTGGAACGGCAGATGAAACCGGTTGTCGCCGCCTGGTCCTACAGGGCCGATGGTCGCATCCCTTCGGTGGGCTTCGACAACCGCACTTCGATGCGCGCACTGGCCGAGGAAGTCATCAAGCTGGGCCACCGCAACATCGCGATGATCTCGGGCATCAGCCAAGGCAACGACCGCGCGCGGCTGCGAATCGACGGGCTTCGCGACGCGATGCGCGCCCACGGACTTGACGCGGATGCCCTGCCCCTCATCGAGACCCGCTACGAGATCGAAAGCGGATCGGAAGCCTTTTCCGAACTGATGTCGGCCCCGCAGCGCCCCAGCGCGGTGCTTTGCGGCAACGACGTTCTTGCCGTTGGCGCACTGCTGGCAGCGCGGAGGATGGGTCTGCGGGTGCCGCAGGATGTCTCGGTGACGGGTTTCGACGACATAGAACTGGCGCAGATCGCGCAGCCTGCGCTGACGACGGTCCACGTGCCACACCGGGAAATGGGGCGCCGGGCCGCTCTTGCGCTGATCGAGATGATCGAGAGCGAGGGCAAGGGTACTTCGGTGAACCTTCCCACGTTCATCGAGATGCGCGACTCACTGGGTCCGTCCCCGTCACGCTAGGTGCGGTCAAGGACGCTAATGCTTGAGCCGCTCGACGATGCTTTGTGCGGTCACCGTGCCGAGCGTTTCGCCGCCCTCGACCACCCGCAGGACATCCGGCCCCTCGCTCAGCCGCTCGATAAGTTCCGCAACGGGCATTTCAACCGGCACGGCGGGCGCATCGCCATCCTCTGGCGCGCCCATGACATCGCGGGCTGTCAGAACGCCGAGCGGGTTCATGTTGGCCACGAATTCCGCCACGTATTGCGAGGCTGGGTTCGAGAAAATCTCGCGCGGGGTGCCAAGCTGGACGATGCGTCCGCCCTCCATGATGGCGATGCGACCGCCCAGCTTGAAGGCCTCGTCCAGATCATGGCTGACGAAGATGATCGTGCGCTTGAGATCGCGCTGCAGTTCGAGCAATTCGTCCTGAAGCCGCGTGCGGATCAGCGGGTCGAGCGCCGAGAACGGTTCGTCCATCAGAAGGATCGGCGCCTCGGTCACGAAGGCACGGGCGAGACCGACGCGCTGCTGCATGCCGCCCGACAACTCGCCCACCTTGCGGTCCGCCCAGTCGGACAGGCCCACCAGCGCCAACTGCTTGTCCGCCCTTTCCAGCCGCTCCCGCTTGGGCACGTCCGACAATTCCAGAGCCAGCGCCACGTTGTCGCGCACCGTGCGCCAGGGCAGCAAGCCGAACTGCTGAAACACCATCGACACACATTCCCGTCGCACCCGCCGCAGATCGGAGGCAGAGCATTCCTGCACATTGGCCGACCATTTCCCGTCGTTGACCACCACATGCCCCCGCACGACCGGGTTGAGCCCGTTCACCGCGCGCAACAGCGTGGACTTGCCCGACCCGGACAGCCCCATAAGCACCAGGATTTCGCCCTCCCCCACCTCCAGCGAGCAATTGTGCACGCCCAGCACCTGCCCGGTCTCGGCCTGTATCTCGGCGCGCGACTGGCCAGCGTCCATCAGGGGAAGCGCTTTCCCGGGATCGTCCCCGAACACAATGGAGACGTCGTGAAACTCGACCGCGTTCGTCATTTCTCGCCCACCCGCAGCATGCGATCCAGCATGATGGCCACGACCACGATGATCAGACCGCTTTCAAACCCGAGCCCGGTGTTCACCTGGTTGAGCGCACGTACCACCGGCACGCCCAGCCCGTCTGCGCCCACCAGCGCGGCAATGACCACCATCGAGAGCGACAGCATGATCGTCTGGTTCAGCCCTGTCATAATCTGCGGCAAGGCGTAGGGCAGTTCGATCTTCCACAAGGTCTGACTGGGCTTGGCGCCAAAGGCCTGCGCAGCCTCCAAGAGCGCCTTGGGGGTGGAGGAGATGCCAAGCTGTGTCAGCCGGATTGGCGCAGGCAGCACGAAGATCACTGTGGCGATGAGGCCCGGCACCATACCGATGCCAAAAAAGACAATGGCCGGGATCAGGTAAACGAAGGTGGGCAGCGTCTGCATCAGGTCTAGCACCGGGCGCATGAACCGGTAGAGCCTTGGACGATGCGCGGCGGCGATCCCGATGGGCACCCCGACGCCCATGCAGACCACGCAGGCCGACAGCACCAGCGTCAGGCTTTCGGTGGTTTCTTCCCAGTAGTCCTGGTTGAGGATGAAGAGGAACCCCAGCACCACGAAGACCACCGTTTTCCAGTTGCGCTGGATCAGCCAGGTCAGGCCGGCAAACAGGGCGATGATGATCAGAGGATGCGGCGTTTGCAGCACCCAGAGGATCGCGTCGACCAATCGCTCCATCACTGCGGCGAGCCCGTCGAAAAACCAGCCCGCGTTGATCAACAGCCACTCGAAAGCCGCCTCGGCCATATCGTCGATGGGCACCTTGTTCTCGGTCAGCCAGTCCATCCGTTGCGCCCCACCCTTCGGTCATTCAAAAAAGTGCCCGCCCCGCGCAACGGGACGGGCATTTGTCGGCCATCGGCCGTTGTTACTCCATTGCGGCCTTGACGGCCGCCATGGCGTCGCCGCCGTCCCGGGTGGTCACACCGTCGAGCCACCCCCCCACGATATCGGCATTCGCCTTGAGCCAGGACCCCGCCGCCTCTTCGGGGTCCTGCCCGTCATCGAGGATCGCGCCCATGATCTCGTTCTCCATGGCCAACGTGAACTCCATGTTCTGCAAGAGCTTTCCGACGTTCGGGCATTCCGTGACATAGCCCGCGCGGGTGTTGGTGTAGACCGTCGCGCCGCCCAGATCGGGGCCGAAGAAATCGTCACCGCCCTCCAGATAGGTCAGCTCGAAGTTGGCGTTCATCGGATGCGGCTCCCAGCCCAGAAAGACGATCGGATCGCCCTTGCGGGTGGCGCGCTGCACCTGTGCCAGCATCCCCTGTTCGGAGGATTCGACCACCTCAAAGTCTTTCAGACCGAAGGCATCGCCGTCGATCATCGACTGGATTAGGCGGTTGCCGTCGTTGCCAGGCTCGATCCCGTAGATCTTGCCTTCAAGGGCATCGAGCTGTGCGGCGATGTCGCCAAAAGACGCAATCCCCATGTCGGCAGCCGCCTTGTTGACCGCCAGCGTGTACTTGGCGCCCTGCAGGTTTGCACGCACCGTGTCGACGGTTCCAGCTTCCCTATAGGGCGCGATGTCAGCCTCCATCGTGGGCATCCAATTGCCCAGGAAAACGTCGATATCGCCGTTCGCCATCGAGGTATAGGTCACCGGCACGGACAGGATCTTGGTCTCGGTCTCGTAGCCCAGCGCGTCCAGTACAACAGAAGCAGCCGCGGTCGTCGCGGTGATATCGGTCCAACCCACGTCCGAGAAGGTGACTTTGTCGCAGCCTTCGGCGGCCGCCATCGTGCCGATGCTCAGCGCAAGGGCGGTAGAGGCAAGCAAGCGTTTCATTTGAATGGTCTCCCCATGATCTTTTTTTGTGATGGACCGAATAGACCGCGAAAGGGCTTATCAATGCAACTGGAAAGACCAAAGGCCCATGGTCCGTTTACCCAACGGAGACCGATTGACGCGGCGATCAGGAATTGAGTTTTCCGGTCAGACTGTTACGGTGCGTCCAGCCAAAACGAGGGACAGATCGGATGACGCTTGCGTCTAACAGCTCAGAGTTCACATCTTGTTCGGACTGCAACATCAGGTATCGCGCCGTTTGCGCCACCTGTGACGCGGATGAACTCCGCAAGCTGGAGGATATCAAGTACTACCGGACCTTCGACGCAGGCCAGCAAATCATGTTCGAGGGCGACGACATGCACTTCGTTGCTTCCGTTGTTTCGGGCGCCGCGCGCCTGTCGCGCACGCTGCCGGACGGGCGGCTGCAGATGCTCGGTCTTTTGCTGCCCTCGGACTTTATCGGTCGTCCCGGCCGCGACAGGGTCATGTACGATGTCGAGGCGATCCAGAAGGTGACGCTGTGCTGCTTCCGCCGCAAGCCCTTCGAACAGCTTGTCGAGACCACACCGCACATCGGTCAGCGTCTGCTGGCCATGTCGCTCGATGAACTCGACGTGGCGCGCGAGTGGATGATGCTTCTGGGCCGCAAGACCGCGCGGGAGAAGATCACATGCCTTCTTTCCCTGATTGGACGGCGCACTGCGTCCTTGCACCTGCAACCGATTGCCGACGGTCTTTCCTTCGAGATGCCCATGTCGCGCGAGGCGATGGGCGACTACCTCGGCCTGACCATCGAGACGGTCAGCCGCCAGATGACCGCCCTGCGCAAGGACGGTATCATCGAGCTTGAAGGCAGCCGCACGATCACCATCCCAGATCTGGCCGTCCTGATGGCCGAGACAGGTGACGACACCGACGGTGGCCTGCTGGTCTGAGCCAACCCTTTTCTTAGTGTGCCATGAATACAGGGGTTTCCGCCCCCAGCAGGACGTCGCGTGTCGTGCCGCCAAAGATCGCCTGCCGCAGGCGGGAATGCCCGTAGGCCCCCATCACGATCATCTCGCAGCCCAATTCCTGAGCCCGGCGTCCGAGGGTGGCCGAAATGCTGTTGTCAGTGCGGTTGCAAACCGAAACCTCGCATCTCACCCCGTGGCGCGCCAGGAATTGCGCAAAGGCCCCGCCGGGGTCCGACCGGTCGGGCGCGTCCTTTGGCGGGTCCACGATCACCACGTGCACATAGGCGCGTTCCGAGATCAGGGGCAGCGCCTGCCGGGCCGCCCGCAGGGCCGCGGCGCTTTCGTCCCAGGAGATCATCACCTTGCGCGGCGGCGCGGAAAGATCGGTACCGGCAGGCAAAAGCAACAGCGGCGCATCGGCATCGAAGAGAATCGTTTCGGCCAGCATGCGCGTCTGCTCGGGGCTTTCGGTTTCTGCAAGTCGCTGCTGGATCACCAGATCGCTGAACCTTGTGTGACGAACGATCTCAGCGGTGCCGCTTGCTGCCGGCGTAGCGATGGATTGCACGTGCCAGCGAATATCCTCGCGCCCAAGCCGCTCCGAGACCTGTTCCTCAAGCGCCATCGCCCGCGCCCGGGCATCCTCCATCCCGACACCGACCGGCAAGCCCTCAAGCGCTGAGGGCATCAGGGCCGCCTGATCCATTCCGGTCACAAGCACCAGCACATGCAGGTGCGCGTCCATCGCCCGCGCAAAGCCCGTTGCGGCGGCCAGATGCTGGTCCAGCTGGCTCTCGTCTGAGATGATGGTTGTAACCGTCTGAATTGACATGGGTTTCCTCTCCCGAACGCATTTCCCTCGACTTTGCCGGTCTGCCCCGGTGCCGTCTTTGACCTTGCCCAAGAAGAAAACCAAAGACCTTTGATCTCGATCAAAGACCCTAAAGAACTCCTTTGAAAGATACGAGCGAAAGCGAACAACCCACCCGTGCGCTCTCAGGCTGTGCGCGGGTGAAAGAAGGGACAGCATGATGACGTCTGACTATTTCAAACTCATAGCATTGGGGGTGATCGCCGTCTTCGCGGCGCTTGCCGCCGACTGGGGGCGTGACCTGGCCTATCAGGTTCACGCGCTGCTGATCATGTTCATCGCGGCAGGTATGTTCATCTGGACGCTCCGGCACACCGATGAACCGGCGCGCATTGATGCCGATGCCAACGGATACATGGACGACGTGGTCCGCGCCGGGGTGATCGCCACGGCATTCTGGGGCATCGTGGGCTTCCTCGCCGGAACCTACATCGCCTTCCAGCTGGCCTTTCCGGCGCTCAATCTCGAATGGGCGCAACCCTATGCGAACTTCGGACGGCTTCGGCCCATCCACACTTCGGCGGTGATTTTCGCATTTGGGGGCAACGCGCTCCTGATGTCGTCTTTCTACATCGTGCAGCGCACCTGCGGGACGCGACTCTGGGGCGGCAACCTGCGCTGGTTCGTTTTCTGGGGGTACCAGCTCTTTATCGTGCTGGCCGCGACCGGCTACCTGCTGGGCTCGACCCAATCCAAGGAATATGCCGAGCCCGAGTGGTACATCGACATCTGGCTGACCATCGTCTGGGTGGCCTTCCTTGCGATTTACATGGGCACGCTGATCAACCGGAAGGAAAAGCACATCTACGTGGCCAACTGGTTCCTGCTGTCCTTCATCATCACTACCGCGATGCTGCACCTCGTGAACAACCTCTCGCTGCCGGTCAGCATCTGGGGATCGAAGTCGGTGCAGGTCTTTGCCGGTGTGCAGGACGCCATGACACAGTGGTGGTACGGCCATAACGCCGTGGGCTTCTTCCTGACAGCGGGCTTTCTGGGCATGATGTACTACTTCGTGCCCAAGCAGGCCGAGCGTCCGGTTTTCAGCTACAAGCTGTCGATCATTCACTTCTGGGCGCTGATCTTTCTCTACATCTGGGCGGGTCCGCACCACCTGCACTACACCGCTCTCCCTGACTGGGCGTCCACGCTCGGCATGGTCTTCTCGATCATCCTGTGGATGCCCAGCTGGGGCGGTATGATCAACGGCCTGATGACGCTGAACGGCGCATGGGACAAGCTGAGGACCGATCCGATCATCCGGATGATGGTCATTTCCCTCGCCTTCTACGGCATGTCGACCTTCGAAGGGCCGATGATGTCGATCCGCGCCGTGAACTCGCTGTCGCATTACACCGACTGGACCATCGGCCACGTGCACTCCGGTGCCCTCGGCTGGAACGGCATGATCACCTTCGCCGCGCTCTACTTCCTGACACCGCGCCTCTGGGGCCGTGCGCAGATGTATTCGATGGCCGCGATCAACTGGCACTTCTGGCTCGCCACCATCGGCATCGTCCTCTACGCGGCGTCCATGTGGGTGACCGGCATCATGGAAGGCCTGATGTGGCGTGAAGTCGATGCGCAGGGCTTCCTCGTGAACTCCTTCGCTGACACCGTGGCTGCGAAGTTCCCGATGTACATCGTGCGTGGGCTTGGCGGGGTCATGTATCTCACCGGCGGGCTGATCATGGTCTGGAACCTCTGGATGACCATCCGCAGCGGGGAGCGTGTGACCGCCCCCGTGGGTGTCCCGGCTGAATAAGGATCAAGGATATGTCTGATACTGATAACAATCCCTCGACCAAAGGCATCCTCGGCAAGCACGGGATGATCGAACGCTCGGCCACCCTGCTGATGGTTCTGTCCCTGCTGGTTGTCACCGTCGGCGGCATCGTGGAGATCGCGCCTCTCTTCTACCTCGAGAACACGATCGAGGAAGTGGACGGGATGCGCCCCTACACGCCTCTCGAGCTTGCTGGCCGTGACGTCTACATCCGCGAGGGCTGCTATGTCTGTCACAGCCAGATGGTCCGGCCGATGCGCGACGAGGTGGACCGTTACGGCCACTACTCCCTTGCGGCCGAAAGCATGTACGACCACCCGTTCCAGTGGGGCTCCAAAAGGACGGGTCCGGACATGGCGCGCGTGGGCGGGCGGTACTCCGACGCCTGGCACGTCGACCACCTGATGGACCCGCAGTCCGTGGTGCCTGAATCGATCATGCCCAAGTATGCCTTCCTCGCCGATACCAAGATCGAGGGCACGCATATAGAGGAATTGCTCGCCACGCACCGCGCCGTGGGTGTGCCCTACACCGACGAGATGCTGGAGAACGCAAGCCTCGACTTCTACGCACAGGCCGATCCCGACAGCGATTTCGACGGGCTGATCGAGCGCTACGGCGAGACGGCGAACGTGCGCAACTTCGATGGCCAGCCCGAGCTGACCGAGATGGACGCGCTGATCGCCTACCTGCAGATGCTGGGCACGCTGGTGGACTTCTCCACCTTCACGCCCGACGCCAGCCGGTAAGGAGGAAGAGCCATGGATACCTATTCGTGGATGCGCGAATTCGCGGACAGCTGGATGCTTCTTGCCATGACGCTGTTCTTCCTCGGCGTGATCGTCTGGGCCTTCCGGCCCGGCAGCAAGGCCACCCATCGCGACACGGCTAACATTCCGTTCCGCAATGAAACCATCCCGGCCCGCGACGACGACACGGGCAGCGCAGGCCGGTCCGATACCCTCAAGATGGGAGACGCCTCATGAGCGACCCGAACAAGAACAAACCCGTCGATGACGTCACCGGCACCGAGACCACGGGCCACACCTGGGACGGCATTGAGGAACTGAACTCTCCCCTGCCGCGCTGGTGGCTCTGGACCTTCTACGCTACGGTGATCTGGGGCATCGCCTACACGATCGCCTACCCCGCCTGGCCCATGGTCAGCGGTGCGACGGCTGGGCTTCTGGGCTACTCCACCCGCGGCGAGGTGGCCCGCGATATCGACGCCTTCCGCGAGGCAAGTGCGGCGCGCGATTCCCAGCTGGCCGAGGCCGACCTCGTGACACTCGCTTCGACGAACGAGGACCTCTACCGCTACGCGGTCTCTTCGGGCGCGGCGGTCTTCCGCAACAACTGCTCTCAGTGTCACGGCTCGGGTGCGGCTGGGGCCAAGGGCTACCCCAACCTGCTCGACGATGATTGGCTCTGGGGCGGCACGCATGAGGCCATCGCCTACACGGTCCGCCACGGCATCCGCAACGACGAGGACGACGACGCACGGTACTCCGAGATGCCCGCCTACGGCGAGATCCTCTCGGAAGAGGAAATCGCGGCGCTTGTCGAGCATGTCCGCAGCCTGTCCGGCATGGAGCATGACGAGGCGCTCGCTGCCTCGGCAGTCGAGAACTTCACCGACAATTGCACCGCCTGTCACGGCGACAACGGCATGGGCAACGTCGATCTCGGCGCACCAAACCTGACCGATGCCATCTGGCTCTACGGCGGTGACCGCGAAGCGCTGACCGAGACGATCACGAACGCCCGTTTCGGCGTGATGCCGCCCTGGGGGCCGCCGCGCCTGACCGAGGCGCAGGTGCAGGCGGTGGCGACCTACGTGCACCAGTTGGGTGGCGGCCAGACCGACGCCGGCAACTGATAGCGAATACGTCAAGCGGTTCTGTTCGCACCAATCCCGTTTGACGTTAGGGGTGCCTGTCAAAAGGCACCCCTCCTTTTTTCCGAGACGCTGCGTCAGGGCCGTCCCCCTTGACCCAGATCAAAGCCCCGGAGCCGCGTCCTTGGCATCAAGCAGGGGCGAACAGAAACCAGGAGCCGATAATGGCTGACACCCCTCCCTCCCTCTATGCGGCCCGCGAGCCGATCTTTCCGCGCCGCGTCACTGGCTTCTTCCGCACCCTGAAATGGTGGATTCTCGGCATCACGCTGGGCATCTACTACCTGCTGCCTTGGGTCCGCTGGGACCGTGGTCCGAACATGCCGGATCAGGCGGTGCTGGCCGATATTGCCAGCCGCCGGTTCTTCTTCTTCTGGATCGAAATCTGGCCGCATGAGTTCTACTTCGTCGCGGGCCTGCTGATCATGGCCGGTCTTGGCCTGTTCCTTTTCACCTCGGCCCTCGGCCGCGTCTGGTGCGGCTACGCCTGCCCGCAAACCGTCTGGACAGATCTCTTCCTGCTGGTCGAGCGCTGGATCGAAGGCGACCGCAACGCGCGCATCCGTCTGCACCGGTCCAAGTGGGATCTGCATAAATGGACGCTTCGGGTGAGCAAATGGATTGTCTGGCTGCTGATCTCGGTGGCAACGGGCGGTGCCTGGGTCTTCTATTTCACCGATGCGCCGACGCTGGCGGTGAACCTCGTCACCTTCGATGCACCCTATGTCGCATATGCCTCCATCGGCATCCTGACCGCGACCACCTTCATCTTCGGCGGCTTCATGCGCGAGCAGGTCTGCATCTACATGTGTCCCTGGCCGCGCATCCAGGCCGCGATGATGGATGAAGGCACGCTGACGGTGGGCTATCGCGACTGGCGGGGCGAGCCGCGCGGCAAGCACCGCAAGGGCGCGCGCGCGGCGGCAAGCTCCGCCACCGCGACAGCCTATGCCGAGGCGGACGTCCCGGACATCGAGCCCATGGGCGATTGCATCGACTGCATGGCCTGCGTGAACGTCTGCCCGATGGGCATCGACATCCGCGACGGCCAGCAGCTGGAATGCATCACCTGTGCCCTCTGCATCGATGCCTGCAACGAGATCATGGACAAGATCGGCAAGCCGCGTGGGCTGATCGACTACCTCGCGCTCGACGATGTGCCGCCGACGGTGCGGGGCGATCTGGCCGCCGTGCGTCCGCTGGGCACCGAGGCGGTCGATCCGGCGCCGACCGTCTCCGTCCCGGTTGAGGGCCGCACTGCCGATGCCCCGATGGGCAACCCCGACCCGACCATCGCGGTCGCCAGCACCGAATGGAAGCCCAAGCCTGTCTGGAAGCACATCTTCCGCACGCGCACCATGATCTACACCGCGCTATGGTCGATCGTGGGGATCGGACTGATCGTTGCGCTCTTTATCCGCTCCGATATTGAGCTCACGGTCTCTCCCGTACGCAACCCGACCTACGTGATGCAGAGCGACGGGTCGATCCGTAACATCTACGACGTGCGCCTGCGCAACAAATCCGGCGACGACCGCCTGTTCCACCTTTCGCTCACCTCCGAGGAAACCCTGCGGATCGAGCTGGAAGGCACGCCCGAGCTAAGCGTGACCGTCCCCGCCAACGAAACCCTCCTGCAGCGCGTCTACGTCACCGCCCGCCCGCAGGACCCTGCGGCCTCGGCCGACCGCACCGACCTGCGGCTCTGGGTCGAGGACCTTGAAACCCAGTCACGCGCCAGCAGCGCCACCATCTTCAACGGAAGAGGAGAGAACGGATGAAACGCACCCTGAACGGCTGGCACGTGCTGGCGATCTTCGGCGGCTGTTTCGGCATCATCATCGCGGTGAACCTGACCCTCGCCTTCCAGGCCGTCTCGACCTTTCCGGGCCTGGTGACCAAGAATTCCTACGTCGCCAGCCAGAAATTCGAGGCCGAGCGCGATGCGCAGGACGCCCTTGGCTGGACCCTCGCAACGGAGATTTCCGGCGACACGCTCACCGTGGCGATTACCGATACGGCCGGTCGCCCCGTGCGCCCCGCCGAGGTCAAGGCCACACTGGGCCGCGCCACCCATGTGGCAGAGGATATCATTCCGGATTTCGAGTGGAACGGCATCGCCCTGACCGCCACTGCCCCCGTTGCGCCCGGCTACTGGACGCTCTGGCTGGAAATGAAGGCCGAAGACGGCACGCCCTTCCGCCGCCGCATACCTCTGACCGTGGAGAAGGACGCCTCGTGACCCTCGCGGAAAACCCAAGGCTTGCCGCCTGCCCCGGTTGCATCGCCGATCCGCTTCCGCGCGGACAGGCTTCGGCGCAGCCGGGCGAGACCCTGATGCTCTCCCTGCCCGGCATTCATTGCGCCGCCTGCATCGCGTCGGTCGAGCGCGGCCTGCTGTCGCGCGATGACGTCTATCAGGCGCGGGTGAACCTGAACCGCAAGCAGGTCACGATCACCCATGCGCCGATGACAACGCCCGAAGACCTGATCGACCACCTTGGAAGCATCGGCTTCGAGGCGCCCCTTCTGGACACCGACGCCCTGGGCCAGACCGGCGATGCGGCAGGCCGCGCGCTGCTCATCCGTATAGCCATCGCCGGTTTCGCGATGATGAACGTCATGCTGATGTCTGTCGCCGTCTGGTCCGGCGCGGGCGATGCCACGCGCACGCTGTTCCACTGGATATCCGCCGCCATCACCCTGCCGACGATCCTCTACGCAGGACAGCCGTTCTTCCGCAACGCCTGGACAGCCCTGCGCGTTGGGCGGCTCAACATGGACGTGCCGATCTCTCTGGCCCTGATCCTCGCCTGCGGCATGTCGCTTTACGAGACCGCAGCGGGCGGGCATGAGGCCTATTTCGACGCCGCCCTGTCACTGACCTTCTTCCTGCTCTGCGGCCGCTATCTCGATCACCGCTGCCGCAGCAGCGCGCGGTCCGCCGCGCAGGAGCTTGCGGCACTTGAGGTGCCCCGCGTTACCCGCAAGACCGCCCAAGGACGCGAGACCGTGGCCCTTGCCGAAACCCGGATCGGGGACGAGATCATCGTTCTGCCCGGCGCTCGGATGCCGGTCGATGGGGTCGTCACCGAAGGCACCAGCAACCTCGATCGCGCACTTCTGACGGGTGAAAGCCTGCCCGTCGCTGCCGAGGTCGGCACCGAGGTGAATGCGGGCGAGGTCAACCTGACCGGCCCCCTCACCATCCGCGCCACCGCCGTGGGCGACGACACCAGCCTGCGTCGCATGGTCACGATGATCGACGCGGCCGAATCCGCACGCAACAAATACACCGCCTTGGCAGACCGGGCGGCTGGGGTCTATGCGCCGGTCGTGCACCTGCTGGCGCTTGGGGCCTTCATCGCTTGGTTCTGGGCGGCGGGTGACGCGCGGCTGGCGCTCAACATTGCCATCGCCACGCTGATCATCACTTGCCCCTGCGCCCTGGGACTCGCCGTCCCCGCCGTTTCCACCGCCGCCGCCAGCCGTCTTTTCCGCGAGGGTTTGCTCGTCAAGAACGGCACCGCGATGGAGCGGATCGCGGAGACCAACGTGGTGGTTTTCGACAAGACCGGTACGCTGACCGAGGGACAGCTTGAGGTAGATGCGCTGGACGGGATGCCCGCCGAACACCGCGACGTGGCCCTCGCCCTCGCGCAAAGCTCCACCCACCCCGTCGCGCGCGCGCTTTCCATCGGTCTTGCCGCGAACGGCGCAAAAGCCGCGACACTCGACCGGATCGAGGAACGCCCTGGCGCGGGTCTCACGGCATTGTGGAATGGCAAGGAGGTCTGCCTTGGCTCTGCTGATTTGGCCGACGCCCTGTCTACGCACCTGCCAGGCGCATGGCTGAAAATCGGTGACAGCCCGGCGCATCACCTGACGCTGCGCGCCAGCCTGCGCAAAGGTGCGGCGGAAATGGCAGCAACGCTGCGCGCGAAGGGCACAGAAATGCACCTGATCTCAGGTGACACCGAAGCCGCAACCCGCGCTGTTGCCGACGATTTGGGCATCTCGCATTGGCGCGCCGGGCAAAGCCCCGCCGACAAGATCGCCTATCTCGAAGGCCTGGCCAACGATGGACGCAAGGTGCTGATGGTGGGCGACGGGCTCAATGACACCGGCGCACTCGCGGCTGCCTATGCCTCCCTCGCCCCCGCCTCCGCCGCCGACGCAGCGCGCGCGGCCTCGGACGTCGTGCTCCTCGGGTCAAGCCTTGCTCCCTTGCCCGATCTCATTGCCACCTCGCGCAGCGCCAAGCGGCGTATCCTCGAAAACTTCGGCATCGCCGCAGGCTACAACGCGCTGGTGATCCCGCTGGCGGTCGCAGGATTCGTCACCCCGCTGCTCGCGGCCATCGCCATGTCCACGTCATCCATCACCGTGCTGCTTAACGCCCTGCGGCTGTCGCGAAAGGCCAATCTGTGAACGTCCTTGCGATCCTCATCCCCGTCTCCCTCGGCCTTGGTGGTCTTGGCCTTCTGGCCTTTCTCTGGAGCCTGAAGAACGATCAGTACGAGGACCTCGACGGCGCGGGCTGGCGCGTGTTGCTCGATGACGACGCGGCAAGGCCAGTTGACCAAGATCAAAGACGCGAAACGGATCAGGCGGGATAAAGACCGCATGTTGAGCTTCGATGATCTCAAGGCCCGTGGCCTTTTCGATGAGCGCCTCCCGCGCTACACCAGCTATCCGCCCGCGCCTGCGTTCCATGACGGCATGGGCGCAGCCTTTCAGGCCGAGGCCCTGGCAGCACTCGACCCGGGCGAACCGATATCGCTCTACCTCCACATCCCCTTCTGCGAGCGGCTTTGCTGGTTCTGCGCCTGCCGTACGCAGGGCGTCCGGTCCATTGCGCCGGTCGAGCACTACATTGGAACACTGGAAGCGGAACTTGCGCTGATCAAGGACCACCTTCCGGGACGCATTCGCGTCGGTCAGATGCACTGGGGCGGCGGCACGCCCACCATCCTGCCACCGGCATTGATCACGCGCCTGCGCAATGCGCTCGGCACCGTCTTCGACTTTGACCCGGACACCGAATTCTCCGTCGAGATCGACCCGACGCTGGTCGATGCCGATAAGGTCGTGGCATTGCGCGAAGCGGGCATGACCCGCGCCAGTATCGGCGTGCAAGACTTTGCCGAAGTCGTTCAGAATTGCATTGGACGCCTGCAGTCCTTTGAGCAGACCCGCGACGCCGTTGATCTGCTGCGCGCGGCCGGTATCGGTTCGCTGAATATCGACCTCGTGTACGGCCTGCCCTTCCAGTCGATCACCGGCTTCGGCAAGACGCTCGATCAGGTCTGCGCCCTCGATCCCGACCGCATCGCGCTTTTCGGCTACGCCCATGTGCCGCATATGGCCCAGCGCCAGAAACTCATCCCCGAGGCCGCCCTGCCCGACGACCGCGCGCGCTTTGCGTTGTTCAACAAAGCCACCGAGATGCTGACCGCGCACGGGCTCGCGCCCATCGGCATCGACCATTTCGCCAAGCCCGGGGACAGCATGGCCCAGGCCGCGCGCACCGGGCATCTGCGCCGCAATTTCCAGGGATACACCGTCGATGGCTGCGAAACCCTGCTGGGCCTCGGTGCCTCCTCGATTTCGAAATTCCGGGACGGTTTCGTGCAGAACACCGCACAAACCGGCCCCTACACGAAGCTCATCAAGGACGGCAGTCTCGCCGGAGCACGCGGCTACCGGCTGACCGAAGAGGACCGGCTGCGCAGCCGGGTGATCGAGATGCTCATGTGCGACTACGCCATCGACTTCGAGGAACTGGCACTGAGCGCGGCAGACATGGCGCTTCTCGCGCCTGGCCTCGCAGCTTTGCGCGCCGAATGCCGGGGGCTCATTACCGAGTCTCCCGGCCGGCTGTCATTGTCGCCCGAGGCACGCCCCCTGGTCCGCAGGCTCGCGCATTTCTTCGACACCTTCACCCTGCAGAACGTAGGCTTCTCGCGCGTGTCCTGAACACGCGGCGGGCTGCAGAAGCTCCTTGGCGATCATCATGTGCACCCCTTTTTCGCGGTTCACCGTCTGGGTGATCCGCAGATCAGCGGCGAGCGAACAGAACATGTAGGCCTCGGCTTTGCTGATCCCGACGCGGTCGCTGATGACGGTGATCATCCGTCGCAGCGCGATCTCGACCGCCTGATCAAGATCGGCGTGCATCCCCATGGTGATCAGATGTGCGGGCGTCTCGGCCTCCGGATAGGTCACGTCCATGTCCCGGCGCACTGTCAACCGGAACCTCCCTTGAAGCGCGGTCTCGATCGCCGTCACGCAGACCTCCCCGTCCCCCTGCACCCCGTGCCCGTCGCCACAAGAGAACAGCGCCCCCTCGGCATGGACTGGCAGATAAAGCGTACTGCCCGCCACCAGTTCCTTGTTGTCGAGGTTGCCGCCGTGCGCGCGCGGTTCGATGGTGGAAATGCGCCCCCAGCCGGGTGGCGGAGCGACGCCCATCACACCAAAGAACGGGCTGAGCGGTAATTCCAGTCCCCAGGGCATCGTCGCCACACCCCGCACCGAATCAAGGGGCAGGATCGTCAGATGCGTCTCGTCGAAATCGAGCGGCAAGGTGCCCGCGAGCGGACGCACGAAATTATACCCCCAGTCCTGGCGAAGCGAGACGTCGAGAATATCGACCTGCAAGACATCTCCGGGCCGCGCGCCCTTGACCGCGACAGGTCCCGTCAGGATATGCCCCGGCATCGGAGGCACACCTGTCTTGTGAATCTCCAGCAACTCCGGCGGAACATGGAAGCCTTCCTTCGGCACAACGGCCGGGGCGCCTGAGACGGTATTCACGGTGATTTCTCCGCCGCTCTCGATCTCGGCCACAGGGTTAAGCGCGGCATCGAAGAAGCCCCAGTGACAGGTTTCGGGGGAAGATTCGAGGATCATCGCAGGTCCTTTCCGTTCGTAGTTCTTCCGGTCTGTGCAAAGGCTGCCGGGCTTTCCTCGGCAGACTGCCCCGCAGGCGCGGGAAACCGCAAGATGGATCACACCCCTTGGCATGCGGCACCAAAGCTGTACATGTGTCGCCGAACAACCGACAGGGATGTCCTATGCAGCTGCGTGCCAATCACCACTACCCGTCCCGCCGCTCCGCCGTTCTGGCCGAGAACATGGTCGCCACCTCCCATCCGCTTGCCGCGCAGGCCGGTGTGACGATGCTGGCACGCGGCGGCAACGCCGTCGATGCCGCCCTCGCCGCCGCCATTGCGCTTACCGTGCTCGAACCCACCGGCAACGGGATTGGCTCGGACGCCTTCGCGATCCTGTGGGACGGAAAGGACCTGCACGGCCTCAACGCCTCGGGCCGCTCGCCTGCGGGCTGGACCGCAGCGCGTTTCGCGGGACTGACAAAGATGCCCTTCCGGGGCTGGGAAAGCGTGACGGTCCCCGGGGCGGTTTCCGCCTGGGTGAGCCTCTCGGAACGTTTCGGCAAGCTGCCTTTCGCGGACCTCTTCGAGCCCGGCGTGCGCTACGCCGAAGGCGGCTTTCCGGTCTCGCCGATCATCGCGAGCCTCTGGGCCCGCGCCGCAGAGACGCTCGGCGATCAACCGGGTTTCGCCGAAACCTTCATGCCCGGCGGGCGCGCACCCAGAGCGGGCGAATTTTTCTCCAGCCCCGGCCATGCCCGCACCCTGCGGCTGATTGCCGAGACTCGCGGCAAAGCTTTTTACGAAGGTGAAATCGCCGAGAAGATTGCGGCCTATGCCGCACGGCACGACGCGGCGCTCACGCTTGAGGACATGGCCGGCCACCGCACCGATTGGTGCGGTACCATCTCCAAGGGCTTCGACGACCTCTCGTTGCATGAAATCCCGCCAAACGGACAGGGCATTGCCGCGCTGATGGGCCTTGGCATCCTTGACCAAACCGGCATCCGCGACCTGGATGCCGACGACCCCGCGGCCCTGCACCTGCAGATCGAGGCGATGAAGCTGGCCTTGCGCGATGCCGAGGCCTTCGTGGCCGATCCCGACCACATGGGCAGGATCACCGCAGAAGACCTGCTGGACGACGGCTATCTCGCCGAACGCGCGCGTCTGATCGACCCCGCCAAGGCCACCGATTTCGGTGCGGGTGCGCCGAAGCACGGCGGCACGGTCTATCTCAGCGCGGCAGACGCCTCGGGCATGATGGTGTCCTTCATCCAGTCGAACTATGCCGGTTTCGGCTCTGGCGTCGTGGTGCCGGGCACCGGCGTCGCACTCCAGAACCGGGGCGCGGGCTTCTCCCTCGATCCCGCGCACCAGAACCACGTGGGCCCGCGAAAGCGCCCCTTCCACACGATCATCCCCGGCTTCCTCATGCAGGGCGACGCCCCTCTGATGAGCTTTGGGGTCATGGGCGGCCCGATGCAGGCGCAGGGCCATGTGCAGATGACCCTGCGCACCCAGCTTTGGGATCAGGACGTGCAGATGGCCGCCGACGCGCCGCGCTGGCGCGTTACGCAGGGGCTCGGCGTGGCCTGCGAGACGACCTTCCCGGAGGCCACCATCGAGGCCCTGCGCGCCATGGGTCACGAGATCACACTCGAAGCCCCCGACAATGCATTTGGCTTTGGCGGCGCCCAGCTGATCCAGCGCCTCGGGGAGCGCGGCTATGCGGGCGGTTCGGACCCGCGCAAGGACGGGGCGGCCATCGGGTTCTGAGACAACGTTTGGGCCGATTGGTTTCTGCACAGCATGCGACACCTTTCGTGCCGGTCTTGCGCCGAAATCCTGGCCTCGCGGTAGAAACCCAGACCAATTATGACCCGTAAAACATTGAGATATAATAGCTTATAGCCACACCCTCGATCACGGATCGATCAGAATACTCCCCAGCACCTCCGCACCTCTCCCGGTCAAGCGGATTACCAGAACCTCGCCTGACCGCGTAGACCGGCCGGCGATCGCCGAAATATTCACCTGGTGCGTCACCAGCATCAGCCGCCCCTCCGTTTCGCGCAGCAGCTCAAGCGTCTCGGCAGTCTGGCGGTCACGTGTCGAATAGTCGCCGAAAAAGGAATTGAGCGACGGCGCCTCGATCACCGGACCGAGGTCAAGCAGTTCGGCGGTCTCCAGCGTTCGGCACCACTGGCTCGACAGAACCTTGTCAAAGGCGATCCCGCGCTTCCTCAACGCTTCCCCGATGGCGGCCGCCTGCGCCCGTCCGCGTGCATCGAGGTTGCGTTGGGTCGAACAGTCGCGCAATGCGAATTGCGCCGGATCACCCGTGCCAGGGGCCAGCGCGTGCCGCATGATCGCAATGGCACCGGGCAGCCTCAGGGCATCCCAGTCATTGGCCTGTGCGAGGCCGGGCAGCAGGAGCAGAATTAAGGTGAACCATTTCATATTCTTAAGCCTCATCCCTCATGTTCTACATTCATTTCGGAACGCTTTCGCGGACGCGTCATCCCGGCAGCACGGTGCGGTGCGCCAAGTTTGCGTCAACCAAGACGCCGGGGCACACCCTGCGGCAGACATGGGGCATGGCCTTCGGAGGACAAGCCTCATGCGCGCCCAATTCCCCGATTGTCCAGGTCGGAGGATTGCCCTTTCTCGGCCACCGCCCGCCCCCCCTGCGCCTTGCGCCTTCCTCTCACAACTCCAATTGCGTCGGGCCGATATCCGGGTAACCTGCAAGACATGGCACTCTTGCGCATCATGCTCTTCCTGCTCCTGGCAGGCACCGCCTCGGCCCAGACCCTGCGCGAAGCGGGGCTTGAGCTTGTTCTGCTCGCCGATGCCTCGGGATCGATCGATGCGGAGGAACTGGTCTTCCAGCGGCAGGGATACGCCCAGGCGATGACCGATCCGGAGGTGATCGCGGCCATCCAGAACTCGATCTACGGGAATGTCGCGGTGATCTATGTTGAGTGGGCGGCAAATACCGCCGCTGTTACCGACTGGATGATCATCGACAGCCCCGAGACAGCACGGTCCTTCGCGGATGCTCTTACCGGGCCGCCGCGACAGGCTTACGGCAGCAACGCCATCGGCGCGGCCCTGCTGGACGGCTTGCGCCTTATTGAACAGAACGACATCTACGCGCCTCGCGCCGTGATCGACTTTTCCGGCGACAGCATCCGCAATTCCTCCGGCCCTTCCATCGCTTCGGCCCGTGCGGAGGTCTTGGCCGCCGGTATCACCATCAACGCCCTGCCGATCCTGCGCCCAGAAGACGGAAGGCGCGCGGGTGCAAACCTCGAAGAGGAATACGCCAACCGCATCATCGGCGGGCCGCGTGCCTTCATGGTGACCGCAGAGGGCCGGGCGACCTTTGCGCAGGCGGTGCGTCGCAAGCTTGTGCTGGAGATATCGGGCGTGACGCCGGAGACGCACTTGGCTGCCTGCTGCGACTGAGGAACTGCCTGGGACGGATCGACGCCAATTCGCCGAAGACGCGCCCCACCGCCTGAAGTAAGGGTCCTGTCCCGGCCATTCAGCTTGCGCAACGAAATGCACCCGTGGCATGCGGTGGAAAAGGCTGATCTGGGTGATCCTGTTGTTCCTCAAGACAATCGTGGCCACGGTCAGAATGCTCTCGCGCGCGGCGCATTCTTAATGTACCGATGACGCAGATCAGGCGGCGACTGCGGACGGTTTCGGGGCTGGCCGCCTGCGGTACTCTGCGAGGACCGAGGCGCATTCGGGGTCCCGCTCGGCCAGAAGCAGCGTCGCTTCCAGCATCCGGGCCTTCGATCCACAATCAAAGCGCGTCCCGGAGAATCGCTACCCAACCAGACCGACCCGCGACGCACCCCGCGCAATGGAATCGGTAAGCTGTATCTCGCGCCCCGTCCCCGGCGTCGTCTGGGCCAGATCGTCAAAGATGCAGCCATCCAGTACGTAACGGCCAACGACCGCGTCGCGTGACGGCGCATCGGCGGGGTCGGGCTTTTCGACCATCCCGTCGGCACGTAGCAGCCGCCCTGAACGTTCCGTCACCGAGAGCATGCCGTACTTGCGTGTCTCTTCTTCCTCCACCTGCAAGCTCACTACCATCCGCTCGCCCCCTGCTTCCCGCGCCTCGTCAATCGCGTACTGGAAAAGCGGCGTATCGATAACCGGCAGCAGCTCCTTTGGGGTGGCCTTGGTCGCCGGCAGGAAACGGCTCCCGAGAGCAGCGACTGGAAAGATGGCGGTGCGGATCCTGGGCGATATCGGGCTCTCCAATCGTTGCTGCTGCACTGCGGAATTCTGGCCGCGATGCAGAATAAGTCAAAATACGACATTGAGAATGTCGTTTTTGCCCTATATCAACTCTCACAGTTGCCACTTTTTGGGACGCTATCGCCTATTTCGCCCAATTCTTGGGCGTAGGCCGCCGGAATAGCCCAATCCACCCTGGTTGGTCCGGCAGAAATTTGACGCAGCGCGACCCGGGCGCCAAGTGAAACGTCAAGGAGACGTAGACCCGAACGCCACAATCAGCGTGGCCGGAACAAGAGGACGGCATGAAGCACGAGCCTATCGAAGGACGCCCCTTTCGCAACCGGGCGCTGCGGTACCAAACCGTTGCCGTGGTGAGGGCCGGGTCCTGGGGTACGGCAACCGCCACCACGCTGGCACGGAGCGGCACCTCGACACGTCTCTGGGACCGCTCTCTGGGCGCGTTCCATCCACACAGAACCAAGGGGGCGAACCTGATCTTTGATCATCCCGCCTCCGGTCAATCCATTCAAAACCTTGCAGAAAGGACCTTATGACACCTGATATCAGCGCATCCACTCACGCAATTGCCGACAAGCCCCTGGTCATCGCAACCGACCTAGACGGCACTTTCTTGGGCGGCAGCGACGAAGCCCGCAAAAGGCTTTACAGCTGGATCGAAAGCAACCGCGCGCAGGTCGGGCTGATCTTCGTCACCGGCCGCGAGCCGCGTTTCATCCGCGACCTCGTTCGCCAGAACAACGTGCCCCGACCCGATTTCGTGGTGGGCGACGTGGGCACCACAATCGCCGAATACGAAAGCAACCACTTCGTGGCCCCGATCGAGGCCCTGGAGGCGGAAGTCGCCCGCGCCTGGAACGACGCAGGCCTACGGGTGCAGGCCGCGCTCAAGGGGATCTCGGGGCTGCGTCTGCAAAACACCGGCTTTCGCTACCGGATGAGCTACGACATGGACCCGGACCGCTTTGACAGCCGCGCGCTCGACATCGTGGCCGGGCTCGGTCTCGACGCGCTGATCTCGGACAACCGCTATTTCGACGTGCTGCCCAAGGACGTGAGCAAGGGTCCGTCGCTGCTCAGGCTCATCACGCACCTCGGCGTCGACAGCCGCCGTTGCCTTGTCGCCGGCGATACGCTCAATGACCTCAGCATGCTGGAACTCGGGCTCCCTGCGGTCGCGGTCGGCAATGCCGAGGCGGGTCTGCTCGACCGGGTGGCCGATCTCGACCACGTCCACGTCGCCAAATCCGATGGCGCCGCCGGGATCGCCGAAGCGATCCTCGCCTTCGAATTCTTTTCCCAAAAAGCTGCTTGAAGGAGACCGCCAATGCCGTCCGATCTCGTCATCGTCTACCACCGCCAACCTTACGAAGAGAAGGAGGAAGGTGGCAAAGTTGTCCTCAAGGAAAACACCAGTCCCAACGGCATCGTGCCGACCCTGAAAAGCTTTTTCGGCGCGGTCGATCATGGGGCATGGGTTGCGTGGAAACTGGCTGACGATCCGTCGAACCCGGATTTCGAGCCAGTGATCGAGATATCGGACGATTACGGCAACTACTCCGTCTCGCGTCTGCCGCTTTCGGCGGAGCAGGTGCGGGAATTCTACCATGTCACCTCGAAAGAAGCGTTCTGGCCGATCCTGCACAGCTTCAAGGAAAAGTATAACTACGACCGCGTCGAATGGCCCAACTTCCGCGAGGTGAACTGGGCCTTTGCCGAGGCCGCCGCGCAAGAGGCCGCCCATGGCGCACTGGTCTGGGTGCATGACTATAACCTCTGGCTTGTGCCCGGCTACCTGCGCAAGATGCGTCCCGATCTGCGCATTTCCTTCTTCCACCACACGCCCTTTCCGGCGGCGGACATGTTCAACGTCCTGCCCTGGCGGCGCGAGATCGTGGAAAGCCTGCTGGCCTGCGACGACGTCGGTTTCCACATTCCGCGCTACGCCGAAAACTTCGCCTCGGTCGTTCAAAGCCTCTTCGACGTCAAAGTCACCGACCGTGGTCCGGTGCCCGATCACCTCTTTTCCGAAGGTACGGCCCTTGCCGAGCGTCGGGTGAGCGGCGCGTTGGAGTATAAGGGCCGTCAGGTCACGCTGAGCGTGGCACCCGTGGGTGTTGACGTCGATTTTATCGACTACCGCGCCCAGCGCATCGAAACCAGCGCCCGTGTGGCAGACATCCGCGCCGATCTTGGCGACAGAAAGCTGATCCTGTCCGTCGGGCGCACCGACTACACCAAGGGCGGCGTGCAACAACTGGCGAGCTTTGGCAGGCTGCTGGAACAGAACTCCGATTTGCGGGGCAAGGTGCGCCTCATGCATGTCTCGGTCAGCGCCAACAAGAACATGACCGTCTATGCCGAGATTCAGGACGAGATCGAGCGCATGGCTGGCCAGATCAACGGGCGTTTCGGCACGCTGGACTGGCAGCCCGTTGCGTTGATCACCCGACCCATTCCGTTCGATGAACTGGTCGCCTACTACCGCGCCGCCCATGTGGCCTGGATCACGCCGCTGGCCGATGGCATGAACCTTGTCTGCAAGGAATTCATCGCCTCCCGCACGGACGATGACGGTGTGCTGGTGCTCTCCGAATTCGCAGGGGCTGCGGTCGAGTTGCATGAGGCGGTAATCACCAACCCCTTCTCGAACAGGTCGATGGACACCGCCATTTTGCATGCGCTTTCCATGCCGAAAGATGAACGCCAGGGCCGCATGCGCAGCCTGCGCGATACCGTCCGCCAGTACGACATCCGCGCATGGGGGGACATGGTTCGTGTGGGTCAGGACATGTCTGCGGACAGCAGGAACGTGACCGAATTGCCCAAGGACGCGGCCTGAGGCGTCTCAGAACCTGCGGGCAAAGAAACCCTGCCAGCCGTCAAGCCGGGTGGCTGGTATCTGTCTCGGCGCACGGAAGGGCACAGCGGTTTCAACCCGCCAGTTCCCTTCGGGCAACCGGATTTCCTGCGGCGCATCGCTCAGGCTGAAAGCGCAGAAGATCTCCTCTTCCCCGTGCCTCCGGATGAAACTGAGGAATTCGGGCCGCTGATCCACGATCTCAAGCGCTCCTGACCGCATGGCCCGACGCGATTGCCGATAGCCGATCATCCGCTGATAGAAATGCAGCATGCTCTCAGGGTTCTCGATCTGGTCAGCCACCGCATGTTCCAGATGATCGACCGCCAGAGGCAGCCACGGCCGCTCGGTCGAGAAGCCGCCGTTCGCCGCGTCGTGGACCCAGGGGATCGGTGTCCGGCAGCCGTCGCGCCCGTGATACTTCGGCCAGAAGCGGATGCCGTAGGGGTCCTGCAGGTCCTCGAAGGGCACGTAGGCCTCACCCAACCCCAGTTCCTCCCCCTGATAGAGGCAAACACTGCCCCGAAGCGACAGCAGCAGCGCCGCGTAGGTTCGAGCCGCTGCATCGCTCAGCCCCCAGCGCGAGACGTGCCGCATCACGTCATGGTTTGAGAACGCCCAGCATGCCCAGCTCTCCGGCCCCGCGTCTTCGAACCGCGTCAGCACCTCTGCCACGCGGTCGCCACTTGGGTGCAGCTTCGACAGGAAAGCAAAATCGTAGCACATGTGCAGCTTGTCACCGTCCGACGTATAGGCGGCCTGGATCTCCAATCCCTTCTGGGCATCGGCGATCTCCCCCACGGTGGTGCGGTCGCCATAGCTTTCCAGAAGCGCCCGCAGACGTTTCAGAAAGACCAGATTCTCTGGCCGGTTCTTGTCATAGACGTGCTCCTGCCAATTGTAGGGATTCACCCCCGGTGTCAGGATTTCGTTGCGCTGCGCTTCGGGCAGCACGGGATTGTCGCGCAACTGATTGTCGTGGAAATAGAGGTTCGCGGTATCGAGCCGGAAACCATCGACGCCCCGCTCCAGCCAGAACCGCGCGATGTCGAGCAATTCATCCTGCACCTCCGGATTATGCAGGTTCAGATCGGGCTGTTCGACGAGGAAGTTGTGCATGTAGTACTGCTGCCGCTCCGTCGACCACTCCCAGGCAGGGCCACCGAAGAGCGACAGCCAGTTGTTGGGGGGCGTGCCGTCAGGCTTGGCATCGGCCCAGACGTACCAGTCTGACTTGGCATTTTCGCGGCTCGTACGGCTTTCAAGGAACCACGGGTGCTCTTCCGAGGTGTGGCTAAGCACCAGGTCGATCAGGACCTTCAACCCCAAGTGGTGTGCCCGCTCGATGAGCGCGTCGAAATCCCCCAGCGTGCCAAAGATCGGGTCCACATCGCGGTACTCCCGCACATCGTAACCAAAGTCCTTCATCGGCGAGGGAAAGAAGGGGCTGATCCAGATGGCATCGACACCGAGGTCCGCCACATGCTGCAAGCGTTGGATGATCCCCGCCAGATCTCCAATACCGTCCCCGTTGCTGTCCTGGAAACTGCGCGGATAGATCTGGTAGATCACCGCCCCGCGCCACCAATCCGAAGCACGCGTCACGCCGTCCTGCACTCCTGCGCGCATCTGCTCGTTCATCGACAGCTTCCCCCGGTCTGCTCTTATCCACCCCTGCCCGAAAAGGCGTGCCGTTGATCGCGCGTTTGGGCGGTAAGAACAACCCGAACTATTCCTGAGCGCGGCAACGGCGTGTCCAGATCGGGCATATGCCGCGAAATTCAGCAGGTGAGTGGAAGGCCCCGGATGCTTGGCACCATAAGGCAGATGGCAAAGAACCTCGCCTTCGCCGTCACCTTGACCGCGCCAAGTCAGGGCATGTCTGTTCCCAGCGCCCTACCGCCGCTTTGACGTGTCCGGAACCCAATCCGGCACAACGCGGTCCATGGGATAGCATTTGTCCAGGTCGACGGGCGGCTGGATCACATACTTCCGGTCGAATTCCGCCCAGGGGTAGTCCATCCCCGACCGGATGATATGCGGCCAGTCGGGATGCGCGAACAGGGGCCGACCGACGACAGCCGCGTCCCCTGCCCCGCTGTCGAACACGGCCTCGGCCCCTGCTCCGTCGGCGATACCGCCGTTCACCAGCATCTGCTTGCCCGAGGTTTCGGCAATGGCCTTGGCCATGGGCACATCCGAATTCGGATCGCGGTTGTCGGTCCAGTCGAAGCTCGACCAATGCAGCGCGTCCGCGGCGCAATCGGCAAGGGCCGCGCCCACCTCGCGGGCGTATTCAACGCCGCCCGGCCAGGCGCCCATGAAGTCATCGACGCCGTCCTGGCTAAGCCGCAGGGTGATCAGCTTGTCCGGGCCGATGGCCTCCCGTACCTTCTGGCAGATCATCTTGGCAAAGCGCACGTTATTCTCGGCCGAGCCGCCGTAGGCATCGGTGCGCAGGTTGGTCTTGGGGTGGATGAATTGGTAGACGAGATAGCCGTTCGCCCCGTGTATCTCGACCCCGTCAAAGCCTGCCTCAATGGCGCGCGCGGCACCTTCGGCAAAGCCGTCGGCGACCTTCTCAAGCTCCGCCTCGGTCAATGCGCGGGCGGGTGGGAAGGTGACCTTGGGCCAGTCGCCCGACAGGCCCCGGTCATGTTTCTCTGCATCGCTGTCGGTATAGAGCACGAAGCCATCGCTTTGCGTGTCCGAAGCTGAAACCGGACTATCCCCCTCGAACAGGCAGCGCGGGTCCACTACCCGGCCACCGTGCATCAGCTGGCAAATGATCGGGGTGCCGAACGCGTGTACGGCGTCCGTAACCTTCTTCCAGCCAGCGATATGCTTGTCGTTCACGATACCCGGCTGCGACAGATATGCCTTGCAGCTCAGCTCATCGACCTCGTAGGTGCCCTCGGAGATGATCATGCCGATGCCGCCTCGCGCACGCCGCGCGTAGTAGGCGGCCATTTCGTCTGTCGGGGTGCCATCGGCCTCCGCGTTTTGCCGCGTGAGCGGCGCCATCACGAGGCGGTTCTTCAGCTCGATCGGGCCAATCTTGACCGAAGAAAATGTCTTGGGAAACATGGAATTTCCTTTCTCGATTGCGAAGGGTCAAACGGGTGCTCACCCCCACCGGACGAGGGCAGCCCCCACGAAGGCGAGCAGGACGCCCGCGATTTTCTGAAAGGACAGCCCCCGGGGCTCCAACCCGAAGGTGCCCACGAGATCGGCGAACACAGCGCCCAGAAGCTGCCCGGCGACCAGGCATACAAAGAAGAGTGCTGCCCCAGTCAGCGGCAGCAGCATGGCCCCGCCAGCGACAAAGGCCGCACCGATCACACCGGCGAGGATCGACCACCAGGGCAGGTCCAGCACCTGCGCTGGCCGGGTCGGTGCGCCGGTGGCAAGGAAGATCGCGAAGACGACAACCGCCGAGATCGTCAGCGAAAAGGCCGCTGCGGCGAAGGGCGAATTCAGCGTCTGCGCCGTCGCTGCATTGATCACGGGCTGCTGCGACAGGGTAAAACCGATGGCGCCGACCACCAGCATGGGCCAAATCAGAGACATCTCAGGTTCTCCGGTCCGACATGCCGCGGCTCACGTATCGTTCCGCCGGTTGACGGATTCGAGGTAGGCCACGCAGGTTTCGGTGCTTTCCACGTCCGCGAATTTCGCATCGATGTCGAAGAGGTTCCACGCCACAGCCCCAGGAACGCGGTCGCCGATGGCTTCTTTCACGGCAATCGTCCGGAAGCCTTCGGCCAGCCCGTCGCAGATGGTCGTGCGCACGCAGGCGGTGGCGGTCACGCCGGTGACAAGGATCGTGTCCACCCCAAGCCCCCGCAGATAGCCCGCCAGAGGCGTACCGGAGAAGCTGGAGGCGCGTTTCTTGAGCATCACCCATTCGCCCTCGACGGGTGCGATGCGGCTGTCGATGGCCCAGAGGTGTTCGTCCTTCAGGTTCACCGCCTCGACCGGAATCTTGTGATGCCAGAGCCCCATGTCCGAGTTCGGGCTGTCACGGTCCGTGATCTGGTAGGCGGTCGTGACATGCACCACCGGATGCCCGTTTTCGCGGCAGGCCTTCAGGAGCGCCTGCATGGCAGGAATGATCCGGTCGTCCACGCCCTCGCAGGTGAAGGGGTTGCCGGGGCGCGTCCAGGCGTTGGCCAGATCGACCGAGACCAGCGCGGGTTTCTTGCCGAAACCGATCCGGCGCTGGAAGCCGCGCTCGGCGTAGATGCGGGTGCTTTCGTCAAAGGCCTTTTGCAGGACCGCGTCGAGGTCTTCTTCGTCCATGTCACTTTTCTCCTACCGGATAAGAAAATGCCCGGCCCCTTTCCGGGGCCGGGCGCTGAGGCTCAGGCGCGCATCTCCCCGCGCAGGCTTTCCGTGGCCGCCGGGTCCAGCGCCCAGCCATAGCCATCGTCCACCTCCGTCAGCACCACGCCGTAATCCTCGCGCGCGTGATCGGCGGTAATGAACCCATCGAGCACGTCGTCGAGCACCTTTTTCGGGTCACGCTCCAGGGGATCGCCAAACCCGCCACCCGAGGGCGAATAGTAGCTGACCACATCCCCGATCTCGGTCCTGAGGCCGGAGAACTTGGAATACTCCTGCCGCGTCTCGCCGGAATGGATGTTATGGATTTCCATCTTGCCCACGGCCCCTTCCTTGCCGCCGAAGACACCCCAGGGTGCGTCCTCGTGACGGTCGGATTCGTGCGTCATGAAGCCCGGCGTCAGGTAGCGCTGGGATTTCACCACGCCCGATCCGCCCCGGAACTTGCCGGCACCCGGCGGGACATCGTCGCGCACCTCGTAGCGGTCGCAGATCAGCGGCAGGTGCATCCCGAGGTCTTCGAGCGGGTTGTTGCGCGTGTTGCGCATCAGCTCTTCGACCGTGTCCGGCCCGTCCGAGAAGGGACGCCCACCCATGGCGGCCTCGTTCACCTCCAGGAAGACCCAGTATTCGCCGTTGGGGCGCACACCGGAGTAAGCGGCGAAGGAGAGCGTCGCCGCGTTGCCCGCCGTCACCTTGTCAGGGATCACGGGGGCAAGCGCCTTGATCACGAGGTCTGCCATCCGCTGGATCTGGCAGAAGCGCGCCTCGGCCGCTGCAGGCGCGATCGGGTTGAAGATACAGCCCTCCGGCGCGATCACGCTGATCGGGCGGAACGATCCTTCGTTCGCGGGAATGTCATCCGTCGCCGTGTAGGTATCGAGCAGCATCGCCCGGAAGACGAAGAAGGCCGCCACCTTGGTCGAGCCGTCGAAGGGCACGTTGAAGGCCGTCGGCACCTGCGGAGAAGACCCCGTCAGGTCGATCTCGGCGCTGTCGCCCTTGATCCGGACACAGACCTTGATCGGCAGGGTCTTGCCCCGGTTCCGCCCGTCGTCGTCAAGGAAGCCTTCGGCAAAGTACTCGCCATCGGGGATCTTCGCGATCTCCGCGCGCATCCGGCGTTCGGTGTAGTCCATCAGCTGCTTCGTGGCCTGGATCACCGTGTCCTTGCCGTATTTCTTGATCAGTTCCTCGAAACGGCGCACGCCTAGCTCGGCCGACGCGATCTGCGCCTCGAGGTCACCCATCACGAGGCCCGGCACCCGCGTGTTGTCACGGATGTATTTCCACAGGTCCTCGTTGCGCTTGCCCTCGTTGTAGAGCTTTACACCGTCAAGCAGCATCCCCTCCGCCCAGACATCGGGCACGTCGATGATGAGACCGGGTGTCGCGGCGCCAATGTCTACGTGGTGCGCGGTGTTGGCCGAGAAGCCGACGAGTTCGCCGTCCGAAAAAACCGGCATCACGATAGCGATGTCGGGCGAGTGCGACGCGCCCTTGTAGGGGTGGTTGTGGATCACGCAGTCGCCGGGTTTCCAGTCTTCCAGCTTCACCGTTTGCTCGATCCCGCGCAGGTAGCCGGGCAGCGAGCCGATATGCATCGGCGTGGAGTCGGATTCGCAAAGCGTGTTGTATTCCGTGTCGAACAGCCCCGCGCCAAGGTCCTGGCTTTCGCGGATGATCGAAGAATAGCTCATGCGGTAAAGCACGTTGCCCATCTGCTCGGCGATGGAATGCAGCGCACCGCCGACGACCTGAAGGGTGATAGGGTCAAGTTCTTTTGTCATGTCTGCCTCCCTTACGCGCGCTCGATGCGGATATCGCCGTGACCGAGGACGGTCGCGGTGAATTTCGGCGGCACGATGGTGGTTGAGTTGTGCTGTGTGATGATCGCGGGGCCGCTGATCGTATCCTCGGCCAGAAGCTTCTCGCGGTCGTAGCGCGGTGTCGCCGTCGGCTGGCCATCGTCAAACACCGTGTCCTTGGTATAAAGCAGCGCCTCCTTGGGGTCCTTGCGCCCGCCTTTTTCAAGGCTCGGAAGCCGCAACTGATCGACCTGCGCCGATGCGATCACCCGCAGCGTCACCCCTTCGGTGATCTGGTCACGGAAGGCGTGGCCGTAGGTCTCCTTGTGGACGTTGAAGAAGTTGTCGATCACCTCGGACTTGTTGGCCTGCGTCAGGGGGACCAGGGGCATGTCAGCCCGCAGCTCGAACCCCTGCCCAAGATAACGGCACTCCATGATCTTGGTGTAGGTTCGGGCATCCGCATGGATACCGTCTGAATCAAGTTGTGCATCGGCCTCGGCGACGAGTTCATCGGCGATGGCGTTGATTTTGGCGAGTGCCTCGTCATCGGCATCGTTGAGGGTCTGCAGGACCGACCGGGTGTATTCGTACTTGAGATCGGTCACCAGCAGGCCCATGGCCGCCGTGATCCCCGGCTGCAGCGGCGAGATCACCGCCTTGGCCTGGATCATCTCGCCTAGCGCCACGGCATGGAGCGGTCCCGCGCCGCCGAAACCCATCAGCGAGAAGCTGCGCGGGTCGATCCCCTTGGCGACCGAGTTGGCGTTGATGGCGAGCGCCATGTTGTTGTTGATGATCTTGAGAATGCCGAGGGCCGCCTCGGTGACGCTCATCCCCAATGGGTCAGCGATGTTTTCCTTGATCGCCTTCTCGGCCAGCGCCTTGTCGATGGAGAGATCCCCGCCAAGGAAGCGTTCGGGGTCAAGCCGACCCAATGCCACCTGCGCGTCCGTTACGGTGGGTTCCGTGCCGCCACGGCCATAGCAGGCCGGCCCCGGCACGGCGCCGGCAGACCGGGGGCCGACGCGGAAGGCGCCGCCTTCGTCGATATAGGCGATGGAACCGCCCCCCGCCCCGATGGCGTCGATGTCAATCATGGGTGCCAGCACCGGCAGGCCCGCGACCTCGGTGTCGCGCGGGTTCTTGATGCGCAGCTCGCCGTCCTGAATGACCGAGATGTCGGCGGACGTGCCGCCGATGTCGATGGTGATCACGTTGCCGGTATCGCAATGCTCACCCGTCCACTTGCCGCCGATCACACCGCCAGCGGGGCCCGACAGCAGCAGGCCGATGGGATGAGTTGCCGATTGCGCCACGGTCGAGATACCGCCGTTCGACTGCATGATGCGGACCGGGCAGGAAATGCCGTTATCCCGCAGGCGGCTTTCCAGCCGGTTGAGGTAGAGCGCCGTCTTGGGCCCGATGTAGGCGTTCATCGCGGTCGAGGAGAAACGTTCGTATTCGCGGATCACGTTCACGACCTCGGACGAGGCGCAGATATAGGCGTCCGGCATCACCTCGCGCAGGATTTCCACGGCGCGCTTTTCATGCGCATCGTTTAGGAAGGAGAACAGGAAGCCCACGATCACTGCATCAAGGCCGCGCTTCTTGAAAAGCTCGGCCGCCGCATAGACCTCATCCTCGTCCATCGGCACTTCGATCTCGCCCGTGGGCGGCATCAGACGTTCGGTGATGGGCAGGCGGTTGCGCCGCTTGACCAGCGGTTTCGACTGCCACGGTACATCGAACTGGAGCGAGAAGTTATGCGGGCGCTTGTGGCGCGCCATGTGCAGGATGTCGCGGAAGCCCTTGGTGGTCAGCATCCCCACCTCGGCCCCGTTGCGTTCGATCACCATGTTGGTAGCGACTGTCGTGCCGTGGAACAGCACGCTGATGTCACCGGGTTCCACACCGGCAATCTTGCAGACCTGCAAGACGCCCTCAGTCACCCCTTCGGACTGGTCATGGGGGGTCGAGGGCACCTTGGTCACGACGACCTGCTGATCCCCCTCCCCGGCGGCCTGTGTGCGTTCCAGCACGATGTCGGTGAATGTCCCCCCGACATCAACTCCTACACGTATCATGTTTCACTCCTCACTTTTTTGTTTCGTTCAGGCGGCGTCGCCACGGATCAGCCCCTCAAGTGCGAGGGCCGCCCCCAGCAGGCGTTCGTCATGGTTTGCCGGTGCCGAGAGCAGGAAGCTCGTGGGCATTCCCCCGTCACCCGTTCCATTCGGGATCGCGACGCCGGGCAGGTTCAGGAAATTGCCAATGGCGGTATTGCGCAGGGTCATCAGGTTGACCTTGTGAAAGAGCGCATCGTCGGCCTCGAGCGGCGCGGTCAGCGGCGCGACATGGGGCGCGGTCGGCATGGCGATCAGTGCGCCGTCCAGCTTTGCTTCAAGGCTTTGCATGACTGCCATCCGCGCCCGTTGCAGACGGATGAGGCCAGCGGCAGAGATCGCCTTGCCAATGTCGATACGCGCGACGACGCGGCGGTCGATGCGGTCGCGGTCGGGGCCGTCCACCCGTGCCGCATGTTCGAAATAGGCTTCGGCGGCGGTGATCGTCCCGATCTCGCCCGCCAGTGCGGCGGCCTCGGCGAATTCGGGCAACGGGCCCCGTGAAACCGCAACACCGGCTTTCTCCAGTCGAGCCAGCGTTGCCTCAAAATTCGAAGCGACCTCCGGCTCCAACGCGTCCAGAACCACGCTTTCCGTCACGAACACGCGCAGCGCCTTGGGATCGGCACGACGGATGATGCCACCGACAGCCCCGCGCATCACGGCATCGGCGAGGATACAGTCCTCGACCGTCTGCGCCAGCGGACCCACGGTATCGAGCGTTTTCGACAGCGCGAAAACGCCCGTCGCGTCAATGCGCCCCTCTGAAGATTTGTATCCCGTCACCCCGTTGAAGGCCGCCGGGATGCGCACCGATCCACCGGTATCCGTGCCGATGGCGATGGGGGCAAGGTCCCCTGCAACAGCCGCCCCCGACCCCGATGACGACCCGCCGGGCGAGCGCGGTCCGTCGGTGGAGCGCGGGTTCAAAGGCGTGCCGTAATGCGGGTTCAGCCCGATACCGGAATAGGCGAATTCCGTGAGGTTCAGCTTGCCGAGGCTCACCATCCCTGCAGCCGCGGCATTGGCCACGATGGGCGCATCTGTCCCTGCCGGGGCCGCATCGCGGAACAGGTCCGAGGCGGCGGTCGTGGTCTCGCCCGCCATGTCGATCAGGTCCTTCCAGGCAATCGGCACCCCGTCGAGCGGTGACAGCATCCTGCCCGTTTTTGCGCGGTCGCGGGCTGCCGTGGCCTCCGCCAAAGCCCGGTCGCGGGTCACGGTCAGGAAAATCGGCGAGGTCTGCGCCTCGATCCGCTCAAGCAGGCATTCGGCGAATGACACTGGGTCAAGATCGCCTGCCGCGATGGCGCGACCAAGGGTGGCCGCCGTGGCCCCGATATAGGACTGCGGCTCCTTCACTCTGCCCCTCCCCCGCGGCACGCCAGCGGCATTCTGTCCTCCGCCGCGCCCGCCTGCGTCACTCGGAAAACCCTATCCGGTCGGCGGCCAAGGGCCGCCGTTCCATGCGATCCTCTCGGCATGGTCGTCCTTCCTTTCGTCGTCTCCCCGACACGCGGGCGCGCCTGCGCCCGGCGTCCTGTCCTACGGGTGCCGCGTCCTCATGCGGCATCCAGTACGATTGTCGTGCGATCGTGCCGCCACGACAGATCGACCTGTCGTCCGGGTTCGACCTCGGTGCCCGCGATCTTGTCGCGGTGCACCTCAAGCCGCACATCCAGCCGTTCGTCCATCCGCACGGCGACATGCACCACCTGCCCGACCCGGTCGAGCGAGGTGACCGTACCGCGCAGCGTGTCCAATTCGTCTTTGCCCTTTCCCTCCCCGGCAGGAAGGATGTTCACGTATTCAGACGGCACCACGGCCATGGCCTTGCTGCCCGTGCTGGCGCGGCCCGGATCGAAGCCCGTCACGCCGCGAAGCTTGCCGAAACGCGTCTCCAGCACCGAGTTGCCGGCATCAACCGACGCAAGCTTGCCCTCGATAATCTTGTTGCGCCCGATGAAGCGCGCCACGAAGGGCGACTTCGGCCGGGTATAAAGCTCGAACGGTGGTGAAATCTGTTCCACGCGGCCCGCGTTCATCACCACGACGCGGTCACCCATCGACAGCGCCTCGGATTGCGCGTGGGTCACGAAGACAAAGGTGATGCCCAGTTCGCGCTGCAAAATCTTGAGTTCTTCCTGGATCGACTTGCGCAGGTTCGCATCCAGCGCGCCAAGCGGTTCGTCCAGCAGCAGGATATCCGGCTCGGTCACCAGACCGCGCCCCAGCGCAAGGCGCTGCTTTTGGCCGCCCGAAAGCGAGGCCTCCTTCTCTCCGGCAACATCGCCAAGCTCCAGCTTCTCGATGATCGCGTCTACACGGCGGTCGACTTCGTCCGTGGGCAGCTTGCGCACCTTCAGCCCAAAGGCGATGTTCTGGCGCACGGTCATATGCGGAAAGATCGCGTAGTTCTGAAAGATCGTCGCCGTGGGCCGCTTTTCGGTCGGCACATGGGTATAATCGTTACCCCGGATCAGCAGGTTGCCGCCCGTGATGCTTTCAAGCCCGGCGATCATGCGCAGCGTCGTGGTCTTGCCACAGCCCGAGGGGCCCACGAAGGAGATGAATTCCCCCTTCTTGACCTGAAGATCGAAATTTTCCACGGCGACGGTACCGCCGGGATAGACCTTGCGCAGTTTCACAAGTTCCAGATCATAGTCAGCCATCGGGCGCGACCCCTGTCATCGGTTCGGTTGGGAAGGGAGGAGAGCGCCATCGCGCTCTCCCCGGTGTCGTCGTTCAGGATCAGGCGCTGAGGAACTCGTCCCACTTGCTGATCAGGTGATCGTACTCGTCCGGCCACTGGTGCCAGTACTTGATCTTCGACGCGCGCTCTTCGAGCGAGCCGCCGTCGCGCAGATCGCCTTCCATGATGCCGCGGTCCGGCGCACCGACCCAGGGCTTGCCCTCGTACCAGAAGCCGTACTTGTCGGCGTCCATCACGTCCTTGATGTTGGTCGTGGGCGAATAGTAGCCCTGCTCGGACACGGTGATCGCGGGCGGACCGGAGAGCCAGTAGTCGCAGTAGGCGATCACGGCATCTTCGTTCGGCGAGTTCGCGATGAGCGAGTTGCCGATGGACCAGGCGCGATAGCCCTCACGCGGCACGGCGTAGGAACACTGGATGCCCTGCGCCTTCACCGCCATCACGGCAGGCTGCCAGGCGTCGGCGAGGATCATCTCGCCCGAGGCCAGCAGGTTCACCAGCTCGCCGAAGTCGCCCCAGAGCGCGCGGAACTGCCCGGCCTTCTTCTTGGCGACGAGGAACTTGGCGGCCTCGTCGATCTCCTCGACCGTCGGGTTGCCGGGGTTCTCGTTCTCCAACAGGCCCAGCGAGGTCATCGCCAGCACCGCCTGCCCGAAAGCAATGAGCGGGTCCACGTTCAGACCGGTCTTGCCCTTGAATTTCTCGTCGAAGAGCGCAGTCCAGGTGTTGGCTTCTTCGGCGTCCACGAGGTCCGGGCGATAGCCGATGGAGTCGAAGTTGTAGACCGTCGGCACCATCCAGAGCTGCGTCTTGCCCTCGTCCGCCCAGATCTGGCCGGAGATCTGCGCACGCGCCTCCATCCGGGGATCGGTGTCGGTGAAGGTGGGACGGATGTTGCCCCAGTTCGACAGCGACGCGGTCGGGATCGGCTTGATCGTGTTGGTGATCGTCATGGCGGGCAGACGCTCGCCGATGGTCTCCCACACGTCGTAAGCGGTGGAACCCGACAGCAGTTCGGTCTGGGTGTTGGGGAAGATGTCCGCCTTGCCCGAGACCGAGCCAACGCCCGACTTTTCCTTGAAGTCGTTCAGGATGCGTTCCTGCACCGTCACCGACAGACCCACGGTGCGCAGCTCCTGGCTGCCCAGGTGGCCCGCCGAGAGCGCCATCTGCGGTGTGAACAGCATCGAGCTGGCCCCTAGTGCCGTGCCCCCTGCCAGGAACCCCCGGCGTGATGTCTTGTATTGTTTCATTTCTTTACTCCCTCCGTTGGAAAAAAGACCGTTGTTTGCCCGTTTTCAGTACCTGCCCACGAGTAACCCCCCATCCACCGTGACGACCTGGCCGGTCATATACCGGGCCGCATCGGATGCGAGGAAATGAATGACGTCCGCGATGTCGTCGGCTTCGCCGACCCGCCCCATCGGGATGAATTCCGCTGCTTTCTCGAGCCCCGCGGGGCCAAGCGAGTGTTCTTCGGAAAGCGCCTGCGCCGTCCGTATATATCCCGGCGCGACGCCGTTCACGCGGATGCCGCTGGGCGCGAGTTCGACCGCGAGGCCACGCACCAGCCCGACGACGCCGGACTTGGCGGCCGAATAATGCACGTGTTCATCCCAGCCATAGGCGACGCCCATGATCGAGCTGAGACAGATGATCGAGCCCTTCCTGGCCTCCCGCATCTTGGGCGCGGCGGCGCGGATCAGCCGGATCATGCCCTTGAGATCGACGTCGAAGGTGAAGTCCCACTTCTCGTCCGTTAGCTCATCCAGCGGCACCTTGTGCGCGATACCTGCGTTACAAACGATGGTGTCGATGGCGCCGTAAGCGTCTTCGACCTTCGCGACAACCGCCTCGGCCTGTTCGGTAGAGGTCACGTCAAGCTTGTGGAATTCGGCCTGCCCGCCCTCAGCATTGATCGAATGGGCAACCTTCTCGCCCGCCTCATCGAGGATATCCGTGACGATCACCCGGTAGCCCGCCTTGCCGAAGGCATGGGCCGTCGCCCGACCGATCCCGATCCCCGCCCCTGTTATGATTACCGTCTTCACGTCTTCCCCCTTTCGCGCCTGCTAGAGCATCACGTCCCCGGAATTCGGCCCGAGCGTCTGGCCCACGTAAATCTTCGCATCTTCCGAGGCGAGAAACGCCACGGTCGCCGCGACGTCCTCCGGCTCACCGAACCGGCCCAGCGGCAATTCCGCCGCCTTGGCGGCACGCCATTTGTCGGAAAGGGTCATGACCAGTTCCGTGTTGATGGGCCCCGGTGCGACCGCGTTCACCCGCACACCCTGCGCGCTGACCTCGCGCGCCAGCGCCTTGGTCATGCCGATGATGCCGGCCTTGGCGGCTGAATAATGAACAAGTTCTACCCCGCCGATCTGGCCAAGCTGGGAGGCGATGTTCACGATCACGCCCGTTCCCTTCGCGACCATCGGTCCGATGGCCCGGCGGCTGCACAGGTAGGTGCCGCGCAGGTGGACAGCGATCATGCGATCCCAGTCGTCGTCCTCCATATCCTCGAACCGCACCTGGTGGACGATGCCGGCGTTGTTCACCATCAGGCTCGGATCGCCCCAGGCATCACGGCACGCTGCAAAAGCACTTTCCACATCCGCCGCCTTGCTCACGTCTCCCGCGACCGCGATGGCCTCGCCGTCCGCATCCTTGATCGCCGCAACCGTCGCCTCTGCCTTGTCCTGCGCGAGGTCCTGCACCGTCACCTTTGCGCCCTCGGCCGCCAGACGCAGCGCGATCGCCTTGCCGATGCCGCTGCCCGCACCGGTCACGATAGCCGTATGATGGGCAAGGCGGTCCGACATCAGATGTCCTCCTGTATGCCGGTGGCCTTGCGGGATCGCCGCACGGTGATCCCCATCAGGATGCCGTAGACCGCCAGCAGCGCGAAGGAGAAGAGCGTTGTCAGCACCCCGAAGGCAAAGAGGTTGGGGTGGATTTCCACGGCGAAGGTGCCGTAGATCGCAATCGGCATGGTCACGTCCGAGCCGCCTGTGAACAGCGTGCGCGGAAACTCGTCATAGCTGAGGGTCAATGCAAACAGCATGGCCGACAGCACGCCCGGAAAGATCATCGGGAAGGTCACCTTGCGGAACGTCTTGCCCGGCGGCACGCCCAGCGCCCAGGAGGCTTCCTCGATGGATTTGTCGAACCGGTTGAAGATCGCCAGCATCACGAGGAAGGCAAAGGGATAGGTATAGACCACGTGCAGCACGAAGGCCGTGCTCCACCAGTTGCGGTCGATGCCGAACTGGTCGGCGACCAGCGCCATGCCGAGGCCCAGCAGGACGCCCGGCACCATCATGCCCAGCACGACGAGGTAGAAGACAAACCCCGACCCCTTGAACCGCGTCCGGAACGCCTGCGCGGTCAGGGTACCCAGTACGGTCGAAACAACCATCGTGGCAAAGGCCAGGCTCAGCGACCGCGTCAGCGCCTCGCCGATGGGCAGCGGTGCGACCCGCGACGGGGGCGCAAAGCCCAGCACGTGCTTGTACCAGAAGGTCGACCATTCGATGATCGGGAACTGCGGCCCCCCGTCGGGACCCTTCTGGAAGCTGAGGATGCCCATCACGATGAAGGGACCGTAAAGAAAGGCGATGAACAGCGCCGTGTAGATCGCCAGTCCGTACCGAAGGGGGCGGAGTTGGTGCATCGGTCAAACCCTCCTTAAAGCTCGCGCCGCAGGTTCACGACCCGCAACAGCCCGGTGATGACGACCGCCATGACCACGGTCAGGATCACGCCCACGACGGCAGCGAAGGCCCATTTGAGCGATCCCACCTGCGTGACGATGATATTGCCCAAGAGGTTCACCTTGCGCCCCGAGAGCGCCGAGGCGGTGGCGAACTCGCCCAGCACCATGACCGACACAAAAATCGCGCCCACGACGACACCCGGCAGGCTGAGCGGGAAGATGATCGTGCGGAAGATCGTCCATGCCGAGGCGCCGAGATCACGCGCAGCCTCGATCAGGCTCTCGTCGATCCGCGCCAGCATGAAGGCGATGGGCCCGACCATGAAGACAACGTAAATCTGCACCATACCGATGATCACCGACAACTCGGTAAAGAGAAGCACCTCGATCGGTTGATCAATGATTCCAGCGCTTTGAAGCAGGATGTTGATGGCCCCTTCCTTACCCAGCATCGGGCGCCAGGCCAGCACGCGGATCAGGAAGGACGTCCAGAACGGAATGACGCAAGCCACCAGAAGGATCGTCTGGGTGGTCTTGTTGCGCACGAACTGCCCGATGAAAAGCGCTGCCGGGTATCCGATCAGCAGCGTCAGGAAGAGCACTGTAAGCCAGATGCGCAGCGTGCGCAGCAGCGCCCCGAAATAGGTCTCGGAGGCAAAGAAGGTTTCCCAGCTTTTCGTGGTCAGCGTCGAGTTGATCGAAAAAGTCGTCTGCGTCCAGAAACTGACGTAGACCATCATCAGCAACGGCACGACCAGGAACAGAACCATCCACAGCACGCCGGGTGCCAGCAGCAGGTAATGCCGGTTGCGGGCCCAGAAGCTTTCGCCATGTGCCTGTGCTGCCGGGCTTACCGTCGTCTCCGTATTCGCAGCGACCATCATGCGGCTCCCTTGACCTTGACCGGCGGGATGAGCCCCCCGTCGGCATCGTAAAACAGCGTATCCGCAGCGTTCCAGTTCAGGGTCACTTCTTGCCCTGCCTCGAAGACCTCAGGGTCGGAAGAGCTGAGATGCCTCTCGACCTCGACCATGCCCCCGCTGGCGCGGCGGAAGAAATAAACGACCTTCGATCCCATGAACTCGCTTGCCACGAAGGTTGCCTTGATCGCGGCGCCCTCGTCCGGCTTTGCATCGCCCTTGAGGATCACCGCCTTGTCGAAGTGCACGGCGGCACTTTCGGCCCGAACTCCCGGCGGCACCGGCAGCCGCAAATCGCCGCTGGTGAAAACGCCGCCCTCGGACGTGCCGGAAAAGACGTTGTACGCATTCAGGAACCGGGCCACGCGCACCGTGGCGGGCGTGTCAAACACCACGTCCGGCGCATCGATCTGCACCGCACGACCGTCATCCAGAACGATCATCCGGTCGCCCATGGCGATGGCCTCGCTCTCGTTGCCGGTTACGTGGAAGAAGGTCACCCCAAGCGCCTCGCGGATCTTGCGCAGCTCGATCGTCATGCGTTCGCGCAGGTTCGCGTCCAGCGCGCCGAGCGGCTCGTCCAGCAGGCAAACCTTCGGTTGGGTAATCAGCGTGCGGGCCAGAGAGACCCGCTGCTTCTGCCCGCCGGAAATTTGCCCCACCATGCGCCCGCCAAGACCCTCGAGGCCGACAAGCTCCAGCATCTCGGCCACGCGGCGGCGCACCTCGGCGCCGTCGGTCACGGGGTCGATCAACCGGTTCACAAGGCCGAAGCCCACGTTGTCCTCTACCGTCATGTGGGGGAAAAGCGCGTAATTCTGTTGAACAAAGCCAAGGCCGCGCGTGTGTGTCGGTCGATAGGTCACGTCCTCGCCATTGAGCAGGATCTGCCCCCCATCAGGCCGGTCCAGCCCCGCCATCAGCCGCAGCAAGGTCGTCTTGCCGGACCCGGATGGCCCCAGCAGCGTCAGATACTCGTCATCCTCCACTGCAAGCGACAGGTCGACGATGGCAGGCTTGCCGTCAAAGGATTTCGACAGGCTCTTAAGCTCCATCATGTGGGCGCTTCCCCCTTTGTTCAGGCCGAGTCAGATCGCTCCATCTGCCAGCTAAATTCTGCTTATTGTCCACAAGAGTCAAAAATTTTATTCGGATTCTGCACCATTTGAGCATTTTCCCGGTATACGAGCGCATGCAGCCGACAATTTGTGCAAATAAAAATGACTTTTGTCTGCGAAGTGCGGTAATCATCTGAAAGAGCCAACTGGGGACCGCCGTTCGGGCGATTCGAGAATGCCATGGAGAATCACAGCCAGAGCCACGAGGAAGGCCCTGCGCGGCCCGCCCCGCATTACGTCGAGATCAAGACGGTCCTCGAAGCGGCGATTGCCTGCGGCAAACTCCCGGAAGGCACCATCCTGACCGAAGGGGCCGTTGCGAAACTCTTCGGAACCAGCCGAACGCCGGTGCGGACAGCGTTCAGCCATATGCTCGATGACAACCAGCTTCGCCGGTTCGACGGTCGCGGCTTTGTCGTCGGCGGCCAGACCGGCCCCGAACCCCAGAGGCGGCGTCTGACCTCCGCGATGCTCGGCCTTGATCCCGAGGAACGCAAGGAACCCAAGCCCGACTCGGCCGAGCTTATCGCACACAGTTTTCAGACCAGCCTCACCAATGCCCTGCCCTTCGGCATGTACCGCATCAACGAACAGGCCGCCGCCGATCATTTCGGCGTCAGCCGGAACATCGTGCGCGATCTGCTGGGCCGTTTTCGCGACCGGGGCCTTGTCCGCAAGGATCTGCGGTCGCATTGGGTGGTGGGGCCGCTCACGGCGCGCGATGTCTCGCATTTCTTCGCCATCCGCGCCAAGCTCGAACCGCTCGCGCTGCTCGAAAGCGCGCCGCTCACCCCTTCGAGCGAGATCGAACGCATGCGCGCGGCCCTCGACACCGCGCTGAAAAATCCCGCTGCGATGGGTACCGCAACGTACGAGGCGCTTGAGCAGGACATGCATGTCCGACTGCTGGAAAACAGCCCCAATCCGCATCTTCTGCGCATGGTCGGCCAGACCCAGCTTGCCCTCGTCGTAAACAGCATCTTTGCGGCCAACATCGGCGCCAGCCCCTTCGGGATCGCCCTGCGCGAACACGAGATGATCCTCGAATTCATCATACGCGGCTCTCATGGGGCAGCCGCGCAAAGTCTGGAGGAACATATACGGCTGTCTGCGGAACGGACACGGCAACGGCTCATAGCAATCTCCGTCTTTCCGCATCCGGACCTGCCGCGCTACCTGCAGCGGCATACGCCCTGAGACGACGCTTCATCGGCGCAATCGCGTTTTCCCACTTGCGCACGAGGTAATTGTGCTCGTTCATCACAGCGTCCCATACCCGCACGCGCGACATGCGCGACAGGTAGTCCCCGCCTTCCCGCCGCTCGCCCGCCTGGAAAACCACCCGCCCTTCGGCGTCCTGGATGGCACCGCGCGCTGGTTTGCCATCGTACCAGAAATCCCACTCATCTTCCGACAGATGCGGTCGCACCGCCTCGGGGTTGGCCATATATGCCCCGGACCGCGCCATCATCGCCCCCGGCCTGCCGTCAAGCCACCAGTTCAGATAGGCATAGGCGGTATCGGTGGCATGGGCCTCCATCACCGATGACAGGGCCAGCCCGCCGAACCAGCCGCGATAGCCCTCCTTGGGCGTGACCATCGCGGCTGCGGTGCCCTCGCTGCGCAGCCTGCAAAAGCCCGACCACCACATCGACCCAATCCTCGGACCCTCCTTCTGGAACGCCGACACCGCTTCCGCCTCGTCGAACCAGATACAGTCAAAAAACCCTTCTTCGACGCGTTTCTGCAAAAGCGTGGTCAGCGCGTCGATATCCTCCAGCGTCAGATCGCCCAGGTGCGATGCACTCAAATCCCCCTGCGCCATCAGCCCAAGCGCCATGTCCAGCGCCCCGATGGCCGCATCGGCCTGCAGCACGACACGCCCCTGCCACTGCGGATCAAGCAGCGCCGCCCAGCTTGTGACGCTCTCTGCCTCGACGCCCACGACGGCAAAGCTGTCGGCGTTGTGCACGGTCGGCAACATGCTGATCCGCTCCGAGGGCGTATCGCCCAGCGTCCCGTCGAGTTGCACGAAAAGCCGCTTCGACGGATCACCCCCCGCGGGCCGTGGCAGATCGGGACGCAGACGGCCAGTCTTGGGCAGCGCGTTGATCTCGTCCCAACGGTCGATGCGCGCGATGTCGATGGATCGGATGGAGCCGGTGGGCCAGATGAGGTCGATGTCGTGAAACCACTGGTCATAGACATCGAAACTGCCGGGGTTCAGCGCGCCCTGCCGCTGTGCCTCCGTCCCGTCGCGGGTGATGAACTGCAGCTTGATGCCAAGGTCTTCCTCAGCGGCCCGCTGGAGCGCCCCGGTCTGCGTGACCGAGGTGCCCAGAACGCGAAGTGGGGCGCGCGGGCGGTGAACAGCCGGGGCTGCCATGGCCGTAGTGCCGCGCGCCCGCGCCATCAGCTTAGCGCACCGCGAATGCGGTCCATCAAAGCCGCCCGGTCGGCCCGTGCCTGAAGTGCCGTGGGCATGTCGACCTCGACGAACTTCACCGGCGTATGAGGCTGCAACTGTCCGATTAGGTCCATGTCGGCCGAGATCACCGTGCCGATCATGAAATACCCGCCGCCAGACACGGCGTCACGGTGCAGCACGATGGGCTCTGTACCGCCCGGCACCTGCACGGAGCCATAGGGATAGCAGCCGTCCACGATGTTCGACGGGTCCGAGCCCGCCCCGAAGGGCTGTTCGCGCTCCACGAACTCCAGCGGATTGCCCCCGCGGAAGCGATAGCCCATGCGGTCAGCCTCGGGCGCAACCTTCCACTCGTCGTCGAAGAACCCCTTCTGCGCCTTCTCGGTGATCCGGTGCCAATAAAGGCCGGGCAAGACGCGCAATTCCACCGGGCTGCCGGGATTGCGGCGCAGATCGGCTGAGACGGTTGCCCCAACCTTCCTGCCACCCCCCTTGCCCAGCGGCAGGCTGTCGTTCGCCGCGATGGCGCGCCCCTCGACCCCGCCCAGCGCACCGATCGCATAGGTAGAACGCGAGCCCAGCGCGGGTGGCGTGTCGATGCCCCCGGAGATGGCAATATAGGCCCGTGCGCCCGCCTTGAGATAGCCGAAGCCCAGCTTCTGCCCCGCCTTCACTTGCAAGGCGGTCCAGCCCGGCTGTTCCTCGTCGTCGATGAAGATGGGCAGTTCGGCACCGGTTACGGCGACGGTAGCATCCTCGGTGAATTCCAGCTCCGGCCCCATGAAGACTGCCTCAAGCCCCGCCGCGCCTTCATCGTTGCCGACAAGGAGGTTCGCCGTGCGCAGCGCCATGCGGTCCATCGCGCCGCCGATGGGGATGCCGAGGTGAAAATAACCGGGGCGGCCCATGTCCTGAATGGTGGTCAGAAGACCGGGTTTGATGACGTTAACCGGCATTGAGCGCCTCCATCAGCTTGGCATTGTTGCCGTCCACATCCGCGTTCCAGGCATCCAGGTCGAAATCCACCTCGACGATCTTGGGGGTGTAGGTGCCCGCCTCCACCTCGGCGACGATCCGGTCGTATTCCTCGCGCCCGATGGGATTCCATTTCACGATGTCACCGGGCTTGAAGAAGACCATGAAGTCCTTGAGGTAGCTGATCTTTTGCTCCGGATCGTAGATCGGCATCGGCGTGATCCCGAACATCTGGTAGCCCCCTGCCCCACGCACCGAGTAGATGCAGGAGAAACAGCCACCGTAGCCCACCGTCAGCTTGGGCGTATCGGTGCGGGGCCGCAGGTACTTGGGCACCTGCAACTGCCGTTCGCGCTCCACCAGCTGGTAAAGGAAGGGCAGGCCCGAGACGAAGCCCACCATCGACACGAACCATGGGTTCGAGTGATGCGCCTCGATGAACGCCTCGGCGCTGTCGAAACCGTTGATACGGGCCGCGTAGTCGAGATCGGTCCCGTTCGGGTCCTGATGCCGCTCGCGGAAGCGCATCAGCGTCTCGTGGGTCCAGGGGTCCTGATAGTAGACGGGGATCTCGATGATCCGCGTGGTGATGCTTTTCTCAGCGTTCTCCGCCGCCCCTTCGAGCTTTTTCAGCTCTGCCAGCATGTCGTCGGGTGCGATTTGGTCGGGGTCGAACTTGATCTGGAACGACGCGTTCGCGGGGCAAATCTCGGTCACGCCCTTGATCTTGCTGTCGCGCACGGCGTTCGTCATCGAGAGCGACTTGAAGAACGCGTCGAGCGACATCTCCTCGTCCACTTCGACGAAGATGTGCTCGTCGCCGCCGAATGAATATCTGGTCTTCATCGTGTGCTTGCCTCCTTGCCGCCGGCGCGGCCTTTGGGTCTGTCTGGCCCTTTCGCAGGACCGGTGTTCAGAACAGAGCCCGCTTCACGCGGGCTCGATCTCGGCTGTTTCCAGCCATTTCTCGAGGTAGGCGGTGTTCGCCTCTCCCGCGATCACCGTGGGATCGTTCGCCAATGCCTTGAACAGCGGCAGCGTCGTCTTGAGCCCCTCAAGCTTCATCGTCTCAAGGGCGCGGCGCAGCTTTGCCAATGCCGCAGGGCGGTCCTCGGCGTGCACGATCAGCTTGCCCAGAAGCGAGTCGTAGAAAGGCGGGATCGCGTAACCCTCGAAGAGCATCGTATCGAAGCGCACGTCCTCGGGCACATGCATGGCCCCGGTCACGCCGGGAAACGGCATGAAGTTGTTCGCCGCATCCTCGGCGTTCACACGCACCTCGATGGCGTGGCCATTGATGTCGAGTGCGTCCTGTTCGATGGACAGCGGCGCGCCGAAACAGACCCGGATCATCTCCTGCACAAGGTCAACGCCGGTGATCATCTCGGTGACGGGATGTTCCACCTGGATGCGGGTGTTCATCTCCATGAAGTAGAATTCATCGCGCGCAGGCTCGTAGAGGAACTCCAGCGTCCCCGCGCCACGGTAATTCACGGCCTCCGCCAGCCGCACCGAGGCCGCGCAGACGTGATCGCGTGCGGATTGCGACAGCTCGGCGCAGGGCGCTTCCTCCCAGACCTTCTGGCGGCGGCGCTGGAGCGAGCATTCCCGCTCGAAAAGATGCACCGCGCGGGTGCCGTCACCCATGATCTGCACCTCGACATGGCGGGCGTCGGTGACCATCCGCTCGATATAGAGCGCGCCGTCCCCGAAGGCCGCTTTCGCCTCCGAGCTTGCCTGCGGGATCAGCTTGGCAAGCTCATCGTCGCTGTTCGCGACCCGAATGCCACGCCCCCCGCCCCCGGCGGAGGCCTTGATCATCACCGGATAGCCAATCTCCCCGGCGACCTTCAAAGCGTCATCGACCGAAGCAATCGCCCCCTTGCTGCCCGGCGCAATCGGCACACCCGCCGCAATCGCCGCATCCCGCGCGGCCACCTTGTCGCCCATGCGCGAGATCGTGTCGGCGTCCGGCCCGACAAAGATCATCCCCGCATCCGCCACCGCGCGGGCAAATCGCGCGTTCTCGGACAGAAATCCGTAACCGGGATGAACGGCGTCGGCGCCCGCGTCCTTGGCGGCGGCGACCACCTTATCGACGTCGAGGTAGGATTTCGTCGCGGCGGCCGGGCCGATATCGACCGCGCGGTCGGCAAGGCGGACCGCCAGCATGTCCGTATCCGCTTCCGAATGCGCCTGCACGACGGTCATCCCCAGCGCCTTGGCCGCGCGGTTCACCCTGACTGCGATCTCGCCCCGGTTGGCGATGAACAATGTCTTGCCGCTCAGGTCCATTCAGTCGAGCTCCACCAGCACCGCACCTGCTGTCACCGGCTCTTCGTCCCCCACCGAGAAGCGGGCGTTGCTGCCACTGACCTCGGCCTTGACCTCGTGAAAGGTCTTCATGACCTCGACCAGCCCGATTGTGTCGCCCGCGTTGATATCGCCGCCATCTTCAACAAATGGCGGCTGGTCGGGCGCGGGTTTGCGATAAAAGGTGCCGGGCAACGGCGATTGGATTTGCTTGGACACTGTGTCGTTCCTTCTTTCTGAAAAAATGGCGGCAGCGGCGCTCAGCCCGCGCTTGGCGGGGCGATGGTCACCCCGTTGGCGACAAGCGTGTCGCGAATGGCGGTACCGATGGCGAGCGCGCCGGGCGTGTCGGAGTGAAAGCAGATCGACTCGAAGGGAATCTCGATATCATCCCCATCGACCGTGGTGACCTTGCCTTCCTTGCAAGCGCGCAGGCACTTGTCTGCCACCTCCTGTGGATCGAGCTTGCGCATCTTGCGGGCAAAGACGATGGAGCCGGAGTTGTCGTAGTCGCGGTCGGCGTAGAACTCCCGGATCACCGGCTGCCCCGCCTCGGTCGCGATGCGGTAGGTCTCGGACACGGACATGCAGTAGAGAAACAGCTCGGGACCCGTCTTTTGCAGCGCCTCGACCAGCTGGCGGGACAATTCGGGATCGGATGCCGCCGTCATGTAAAGCGCGCCATGCGGCTTTACATGCTGCAGCGGGATACCGTGGCGCTTGCCGAATTCGCGCATCGCGCCGGTCTGGTAGATGATGTCGTTCACCAGCTCCTCGGGCCGTGCCGCGATGGTACGCCGCCCGAACCCCTGCAAATCCTGATAGCCCGGATGCGCGCCAAGACCGACGCCATGCTCAGCTGCCATCTTGGCGACTGCATCCATCTGGTTGGGATCGCCCGCGTGATACCCGGTTGCCACGTTGGCCGAACTGATGAGCGGCATCAGCGCCGAGTCCGGCGCGTCGCCGTAGCTCCAGTGGCCAAAGCCCTCACCCATGTCGCAATTCAGATCGACCGTCGAACGATACATCCCACTACCCCCAGTGAATGCCTAACCCCGGGTAACGTGCAGCCGATTCAAAGGAATAAAAAGTTCTTTTTTCTGTGGTTGTGATATCAGTTTTTCTGATATTTGTCACAAAGCCGCGTTCGGAGAAGATCAGCATTGTCCTATAACCTACGGCACCTGAAGTACTTTATCGCGACAGCCGAACTCGGCCAGGTCAGCCGCGCCGCCATCGAATTGTCGGTCTCCCAGTCTGCCGTCACCGCCGCCGTGCGCGAATTGGAGGCAGTCCTGGGCGCGCAGCTATTCATCCGTTCCGCCCATGGCATGACCCTGACAGAGGCGGGCCGCCGGTTTCTCGCCTCCGGTTACGAAATCGTCGCCAAGGTCGAGGAGAGCCTGCGCACCTCGGATACCGTCGGCCTGCAAGGTGAGCTGAGCCTCGCGGCCACTTACACTGTGATCGGCTACTTCCTGCCCGTCCACCTCGAACGTCTGGGCCGGGTCATGCCCGATGTGACGCTCAAGGTCGCCGAGATGACTCGGCAGACGCTTGAGACAGCCCTGCTCGAAGGCCGCATCGAAATCGCCGTGGCGCTCACGTCGAACATCTCCAACCCCGATCTGGCGAAGGAAACGCTGCTCAGTTCGCCGCGCAGGCTGTGGTTGCCGCCGCGCCACCGCTTTGCGGGGCGGGAAGACCTGGACCTCAAGGATGTGGCGGAAGAGCCCTATGTGATGCTTACCGTAGACGAGGCTGCCCATACGGCCATGCGGTACTGGGGCCATAGCACCTCGCATCCCAACGTCGTTCTGCGCACCTCCTCCATCGAAGCGGTGCGCAGCATGGTCGCCAACGGTCAGGGCGTGTCGATCCTGTCCGACATGGTCTACCGCCCCTGGTCGCTGGAGGGACGCAGGATCGAGGTGGCGGACCTGCGCGTGGACATCCCGCCCATGGACGTGGGCCTCGTCTGGCGCAAGGACGCGACCTTCACCCCGGTGATGACCGCCTTCCGCGACTACTTCCGCGGCCTCTTCGGCACACCGCAGAGCGCACTGGGGGCACTGCGGGCACCCTGAGTTACCTCGGAAATGCCCGCAGGGACCTTGCATCAACTCCAGTGCGCCACTGACCGGCTCTCGAAGCTCTCGCGGAACTGTTGCGTCGAATTCGGCATCAGCTCCCCCGTCCCCCAATCAAGCACCACCGCATAGCGACGTACCGCGTCCATCTCGTCGATCTCGCCATCCTTGTACATTTGCGAGACCTTCGCGGGGTCCATCCGCGCCCAGTCCTTGCGATGCGCCCGGATGTGCGCGCGCGCCTTCTCGGTCGCCGCCGCGTCGATACGGTAGTCGAGCATGTCCGCATCGACCACCTCGATCACCACGCCGTAGTCCTTTTCGGCACGGTCCACCGAGACGTATTCGTCGATGACGTCTTCCAGCACGGCCTTCGGATCGCGCTCCAGCGGATCGCCAAAGCCGCCGCCGCCCGCCGTGGGCCGGGTGAACCGATCCCCGCTCTTGATCTTGTAGTTGGAAAAGACCGAGCCGAGCCATTTCTCCTCGCCCGTATCGGAATGCTCGATCATGAGCCCGTGCGGCATCGACGGCAATCCACCCTCGATTCCCCAGACCACGGCCCTTTCCCGGTCGCAGATGTAGGAGATCACAGTGTTTTCCGCCTCCAGCAGGGTCGATCCCTTGATCACCCCCGCGCCGCCGCGCCATTTGCCCGGTCCGGGGCTGTCCTGCTTGATCTGGAATTCGTCCGCCCGTGTCGGATTGACCCGTTCGTTCCCCTCCGAGGGCTGAGACATCAGGCCGGTGCCAAAGCAGGCGGTGGTCACGTCGCTGCCGTCCTTGCCGTTGCGCCCGCCCCAGCCACCGGGGAGCCATTCGTAAAACATGTAAATGGGCTTTTCCGGCTTGCGCAGGTCGTTGCCGCCCGCCAGCAGGTATTCGAGGTTGAAGGCACAGGCGATGGCCCGCTCCGGCATGATCTTGGACCACATCTCGAAAATCGCGTTCATGATCTTCTCGAAGGGCATCAGGAAACCGGTCACGGCCACCGGCCATTCCGCGCTCACCACCGACCCCTTCGGAGCCTTGATCTCGACCATGCGGTAGAACCCGCTGTTGAGCGGCAGATCCGGAAAGAAGGTCTTCATCCCCGCCACCACGGCTGAGAATGTCGCCCCGTGCGCCGAGTTGTAGATCGAAGAGATCGTCGGATGGCTGCCCTCGAAATCATAGACGATCTGGTCGCCCTTGATCGTCATCTTGACGTGGATTGGGATCATGCCCTCCCCGCCACCGGGATCGCGGTCGATGTAGTCGACCGCCTCCCAGGTGCCGTCCGGCAGGGCCGCGATGCGCTGGCGCACGGCGCGTTCGACGTAGTCCTGCACCTCGTTCATGCCCTGCAACACCTGCCCGCGCCCGTACTTGGCGACCAGCCGCTGAATCTCGCGCTCGGCCACCTGCGTGGCCTGGGCCTGGGAATGGATATCCCCGATGATCGAGCCGGGATCGCGGGTGTTCGCCGCGATCATGTTCGCGACGTCCGAACAGAACTTGCCCTTGTGGAACAGCCGGATGGGCGTGATGCGCACCGCCTCGCCGAACATCTCGTGGGCGGCCACGTTGAACGAGCCGGGGACAGAGCCGCCGAGGTCGGACCAGTGGCCGTTCGACTGCGAGAACCCGATCAGGGTTTCCTCATCAAAGATCGGCCGGATCAGGCGCACGTCGCTGAAGTGCGTCCCGCCCGCGTAAGGGTCGTTGATCGCATAGACGTCGCCCGGATACATATCCCCCTCGAAGACGCGGATCACGTCCTTGCAGGTGTAATGCAGCGTGCCGACGTGCACCGCGATATCGGCGTTCCCCTGGGCCACGCAATTGCCGTCGGCATCGTGCAGCGCGTTCGAGAAATCCCGGTTGTAGATCACGAAGGAATAGCAGGTGCGCAGCATCTGTTCGGCCATCTGGTCGACCGAGGTGATGAAGGAGTTCTTGAGAACCTCGAAAGTGACCGGGTCCAGCTCCTGTTGCTTGGTGGTGTTCATGGCTCAGTCCTTCACGCGGATGTGGATGTTCATGTACTGATCGACAGAGGCCTTCGATCCCGGCGGCACGACGGTCGTCGAATCCACCTGCTCGATGATCGCAGGCCCGGTCAGCTCCGCCCCCGCCTTGAAAAGCGCACGGTCGTAGACATTCGTTTTGTGGCCCTTCCCATCGAACCAGACCTCGCGCGTGCCCTGTGCCTCCGGCGTGTGCTGCTTGACTTCGAATGAGGGGAAGTCGGCCTTGGGCACCACGCCCGTCGCCTTGACCGCCACACGGAAGATGCTGACCGGCGCCTCGTCCCGGCGGAAGTTGTACTCCCGCTCGTGCTGGGCATGGAAGGCCTCGATCAGGTCGCCGGTACTGGTGATCTTGGCCGGTGCCGGAACGGAGAGCGAGCGCCATTGGCCCATGTACATCATCTCGATCGTGCGCTGCAGCACGGTATCCTCCGGCCCCACATCCTCGTGGCGCAGCCGCTCCACCGCCTCTTTCTCGATGCGCTGGAAGGCCTCTTCGAGATCCTCGGGCCTGGTCGAGGCCGCGTCGGCCATGAAACTGTCGGAAAAGTCGTGCTGGATATCGACCAGCAGGCAGCCCATCGCCGAGGTCACGCCGGGGTTCGGCGGCACGATCACAACAGGGATCGACAGCTCTTTCGCCACCGCCGCACCATGCAGCGCCCCTGCCCCGCCAAAGGCGATCAGTGCAAAGTCGCGCGGGTCATGCCCCCGCGCGATGGACAAAAGTCGCACGGCGTTGGCCATGTTGGCATTGGCCACGTCGATGACCGCCTCCGCCGCCTCGTGCAGCTCCATCCCGAAAGGTTCGGCCACCGTCTCCCTGACGGCCTTCTCGGCGAGTGCCGCATCCAGCGTGATGTCCCCGCCCGCCAGCGATGTACCAAGGCGCCCCAGAACGAGGTTCGCGTCGCTGTTCGTCGCCACCTCGTTGCCGTTGCCGTAGCAGGCAGGCCCCGGATTGGCCCCTGCCGACTGCGGCCCGTTGCGCAAACTGCCGCCCTCGTCCTGCCAGGCGAGCGAGCCGCCGCCCGCGCCGATGGTCATCACCTCGATGGAGGGGAACCGGATCGGGTAGCCGAATTCGATGTACCAGTCCTTGGTCACCGTCGAATTTCCCTGGTAGGCCAGCGATACGTCCGTACTGGTCCCGCCCATGTCGAAGCCGATGGAATTGGGATAGCCGCAGAGGTTGCCGATGAACCGGCTGGCAATGGCCCCCGCCGCGATACCCGATCCTGCGAGACGCGCGGCGAAATCCTTGACACTCGCCGGCGTCATCACGCCCCCACCCGAATGCAGCAGCAGCAGGTCGCGGGTGTACCCCCCCTCTGACAGCTTGTCGTTCAGCCGCGAGACATAGTCGACTACCACCGGCGACACCGCCGCGTTCACCATCGTCGTCGAGAACCGCTCATGCTCGAATATCTCCGGCATGATCTGCGACGAGATCGAGATGTTCACGTCCGGCATGACCTCCTGAAGGATTTCCTTCATGCGGATTTCATTCTTGGCATTGGCGTAGGAGTTGATGAAACACACCGCGATGGCCTTGACCTCGCGCTTCTTCAGTATCTCCGCCACCCGCCGGGCGTCCGCCTCATCGAGTTCCTGCAGCATCTTGCCCGCCGCATCCACGCGCTCCTTCACGGTCAGCCGGTCACGGCGCGGAATGTAGGGTTTGGCCACATCCTTGTAGGTGTCCCAAAGGTCCTCCTTGTTGGAGCGCCGGATTTCCACCACGTCGCGGAAGCCTTCGGTACAGACCATCGCCGTCCGCGGCAGGCGCCGGGTGATCAGCGCGTTCGTCGCCACGGTCGTTCCGTGCGAGAACATCGTCACATCCGCCAGATCGACCTTCGCGTCATCGACCCCCGTCAGGATCGCCCGCATCGGGTCATCCGGGGTGGACGGTGTCTTTTCGATACGAATTTGGCCGGTGTCTTCATCCATGATGCATACGTCGGTGAAGGTGCCACCGACATCGACTGCAACGCGTGTCTTGGTCATGTTCCGTTCCTGTTGCTGAATGCGCGCCCGTCCCGTCACCGGGCGAGACGCGTCTTTTTGTGGTTTGCCAATGCGCGCGCGAACCGCCGCGCGCGAGAAATCAATGCTCCCTTTTCGTCTCACCCCGGCTCTGCCGCCGGGTATCGGTCGGCGTGCAGCCGAACCGTTTCTTGTAATGCTTGCAGAACTGCGCCTGGTCGTAGAACCCCCACTCCAGCGCGATGCTGGCCACGCTCGAGGTATCGTTGGCGGCCTTCAGCGCCTCGTCGCAGCGGGTCAGCCGCTCATCGCGGATGTAGCCGATCACCGACAGGTCGTTCTCCGCAAAAAGCTGCTGCAGGTAGCGCTGCGAGATCCCGCAGGATTCCGCGACCAGTTCAGAGGACAGCCGCGGGTTCTTCAGATTGTCCCGGATGAACTGCTCGGCCCGCTGCAGATGCGCCGAGCGGATGGTGGAGGACGCGCTGCTGAGGAGGCGGTCATCACTGCGCATCGCCAGACACAGAAGCTCCAGCAACTGCTGCCCGGCAAGCTCGCGCGCCGCATCTGGGATGACATCGATATTGTCGATGGTGTTGCGCACTGCACCGGCGAAGTAGGCCCCCACCCCGCTTGTCGCATCAAAGGTCAGCGCCCCCAGCCGGTCCGTGGCGCCCAGCCGCGCCCGCACGCTGGCGGTGGGCACCTTCAGCACCCACAGCTTGTTGCGCCGCGCGTGCCAGAACTCGTAGGGCATGTCGCCCCGCTCCACGAGAAAGCCGCCAGGGCTGCATTTCGTACTGCGCGCCGCCTGCTTGAAATGCACATCTCCCCGATGCGGGATCGTGATCAGCAGGCTGCTGTCCTTTTCATTGGCGAAATCCGTGCGCCTGCGGTGATAGAGCACCCCGTCGCATTCCATGTCGGACAGCCCGAGAATACCCAGCGACCACGATCTCAACTCGCCCCGGAACTCGGCCGTGTTGTGACATTCGGCGGAGAGCGGGAAGTACGTTCTGGACAGCGTCTCCGCCCAGACGCGGTTCTTGTCCTCCGCCGCGCAGTCTCCGGTGGAAAAATACATCTCATCACTCCGTCATGGCGGCGGCCCCGTCAGAACCCCCGTCTGCCAGTTGCATCTATACTACCCGGCCTCCCGCTTCTTTCTTGTCGGAATGCGCACCAAATTTTTCCCACCGGCGCTCTGGCGCCGCTCAGCCCCTGCGTGCCTCCAGGAACTCAACCTCGACAAAAGCAAAGGCACCATCGTTGGCGTTGATCACGTCATGCTCGACGCCAAGCTCACGGTAATAGGGCACGCCCTTCTGCAGATGCGCCTGCGTGATGTTCCCCGCGCCATCCGATATCTCGAGCACCCCGTCCTGCAGGGGCACGACCAGATAATCGTATTCATGCCGATGCCATCCGGTGTTGTCGCCCCGCTCGGCAAACCGCCATTCCGTGACCCGCGTCCGCGCGTTGTCAATCAGCACCGTCGGCACCGCGGCCCCACCCAAGGCATTCGCGCACATAGCTCCCCCACCTCTCCTGCGTTCGCGATCAACTCGCGTCTTGGGCAGGCTAGCACCAGCCCCCGCATCAGGCAAAGTCCTTTGCCAAGGCAAAGCATCACATGAATGGTCTCCGGTCAGCCAGGGCCCGTCAGCCCCCCGAACCATGCTCGGATCAAACAAGAACTGCTTCTGGCTGATCTGGCGGTACTGTCAGACGAATGCGAACCAATCTCCACAAGGACAGTAACGCTGTCCGTCTTGCCGCGCAGAGACCGCACCACTCGGCCAGGGGGGCGGAACGTCTCGCTTGGAGAGGTCTTTTTTCGAGAAGCTACGGTGCCGGTTGAAATGGTTGAAGATGAAGGCGTGAACGGAAACGAATTTCTGCAAAATTCGCATGCGGCGAAATCTCTGCCTCGCCCGTTCGCGTTGTCGAAATGGCAAATGCGCGCTCTCAACCCTGTTGTTGAGCCAACGGCCACATGCCGGCAGATCGGCGCAGCCGGTTTCCAGAAGCGCAGCCTTGCAGGAAGGGAATCGTTCAGTGAACAGAATCTCGGGTCGCCCGTACCGACGCACCAATTTCCTCAGCATTTTCAATTTGGCACACTTGTTTCTTCGCCTCGTCACGACGCTCTGCAGGACTTCGCCTTAGTTCTCGACAGCTCGCCAGAGGTAATGACGTTCACCATTGATCTTCACGAAAAGCACGTCGATATGCCACTGCCATCGAGAGAAAGCACGCAACTGTTGAACCCGCCTGCGCCGGATCTCGTATGCGAACATCGACCCGAAGCGCTTCCACCAGAAGCGGAAAGTTTCATGGCTGACGTCGATGCCCCGCACCTGCACTTCTCAGAGCGACCTACCGAAAAAAGCAGGCAGTTTGAGGCGCCTTGAAGCTTACATCACCGCCCAACTCGCCACATCCGATGCCAGCAGATCGGCGCCACCCGATGCCGGCAGCAGAGTTTTGGCGGCAGTCTGCCCTGCCCCTTTGGCATTCAGGAACCAATCGCACAATGCCTTGCAGTCCGGGCTGACTTCGCTCGCGATCCCCCCGGTGAATTCAAGGAAGGCTGCCCTGTTCAATGCGTTGATGCCCACGAGCACGGGAATATCCAGCTCCAGCGCCAGTGCGATCACCGGGCGAAAGCCGCGCCCTTCCGCTTTGTGCTTGCCAAATTTGTTGACAATCAGACAGTCGATATCGCGATGCAGGCTGGCGCTTACCGCACCAACGGCTTCTTCCAAAGCGCCGGGATCGAGGCGGCAACCTCTTGAAGCCGACCCGAGGGCTTGTGAAATGCGGAACACCGGGCCTTTGGGCAGGACCATCACATCCATGTCGCAGGGGCCCGCGTCGGCACGCTCGGTGTTGATCTGGACCGTGCCGCAGGGGCGCAGGCCACGAGCCAGCAGCGATTGCGCGAAACGATAGAGCAACAGATCGGTATCTCCCCGGCCTGGTGCCATGGTGTAGGCGATATTCATTGCAGCGATCCTCATCTTTGACAAAACGGTTGAAACTCGACCAGCGCCCCTTCGGGCAAGCTGTCGGTGTCTGAGGGCAGCAGGATGAATCCCTCCGCCTCCGGCAGGCCGGCGACACGGCCGGAATGGGTTGCATCCTCGACCTGCACGATGTCGCGGCCCACGCTGTCCACGCCCGCGACCTTCGCAAGACGCAGCTCGCAGCGACCCGGCCTGCGGCGCAAAGGTCGGTCGGTCACGACAAACCGGCGCCGTGGCTGCCAATCATCCTGGTTTGAAAGGGCCGCAAGGATAGCAGGGCCGAAAATGGTCCACGTCAGGTAGGCGGAAAGCGGGTTTCCCGGAAGCCCCAGCCACAGCGCGGACTCGAGTTGCCCGAAGGAAACGGGCTTGCCCGGCTTGACAGCCACACCGCTAAAGACGATCCGGGCGCCGAGATCAGCGAGTGCCGCTTTGACATGATCCTCTTCGCCGACCGAGATGCCACCGGTCGTGATGACGAGATCGGCTGTCGCGGCAAGTTCTGTAATTTGTGCGCGCAAGGCATCACGACTGTCAGCGCCTCGATGGGTAGAACATTCTGCCCCTCCTGTTTCCGAGATCGCAGAGAAAAGCATCGGCGTGTTCACGTCCCGGATACCGGCGCGGCTGAGAGCAGTGCCCGCCCGTGCAACCTCGTCCCCTGTCACCAGCAGCGCAATTCGAACCGGCCGACTGACGCGGACGCGACTCGCCCCCGCGGCGGCGCAGGCGGCGATGTCCCGGGCGCCGAGCCGACGCCCCTCCGGCACGATCATCTGACCTTTCGTCATGTCTTCCCCCGCGCGCCGGACATGAGCGCCTGCGAAGGCCGCATGGTCGACCCGAATGGTATCGCCATCCCTGTGAACGTGTTCCTGCATCACCACCGCGTCCGCGCCATAGGGCATCGGCGCGCCGGTAAATATCTGAATCGCAGCGCCTTTCTCGAACACCGGGCAAGTGGCCTGGCCTGCCGCGATACGCCCCTTGATCGGCAGCGTCCAGGGTCCGGCTCCAAGTAAATCACCGGTACGGATCGCATACCCATCCATCGCCGCATTGTCGAAGGGCGGCACGTGACCCTCGGCACGCACCGATTGCGCGAGAACGCGGCCGCTGGCCGAGCCAACCGCGACGGTCTCGTGCCCTGTAGCCGGTGATGCTTCGCGCGCGATACGGGACAGCGCCTCGTCGATCGAGATCAGGTGCGCGGCGACTTCGTCGCATCCGCATCCCGCTTCGACAAATCTCTGGATCATGGTCATTATTGCGCCTCCGGTACGGGCGTCCTGCCCGGTGCTTCAGATTTCTTCGGTTGCATCCAGGCCTCGGCGTTCCTGCATGTGGTCTTTCATGATCCGTAGATCCTCTTTCGTCAGCCGGGTGCGTGCGATCGGCAGAATGATCGCGTTCTCCAGCACGAGGTGTCGCCGTGCATGCCGGGCAAACTCCGTCAGAACGGTGCTGGCCTCAGGGGTCAGTTCGCGCCCTTGTGCCTTGATCAGCGCAACAACTGCTGGCGCGTCGGCAATGGCGTGGCCGTGATCCGAGGTCAGCCTGTCGATCACCTTGTCGATCTCTTCCTCCGGGTCGCAGCGTTCCAGCATCATCGGGAACAGGTCGATCTGTTCATCCTGCAGATGGTGCGGCAACTGCTCCTGCAGGAAGTCCAGTATCGTGGCGCGTTCCTCCGCGCTGATGGCCACCAGATCCACCAGCCTGTCGATCAGCGCGCAGACCTCCCGTTCGCGCATGTGATCCTCGGCGATGAAGTCCAGCGGGTTGCCGATCCTGTTTTTTTTTGCCGTTTCGCCGCGTGGCGACCGTACGTTTTCTCCCTTTGCCTTTTTCATGGCCTGTCCTCCCGATCAGGCTGCGTCCAACTCGGCCCCCTGGATGTCAGCGGCGTCGATCAACTCCTTGACAAAGGCTTTGGCCGACGTTGCCCAACGCGCCTTTTCCAACGCCAGTGCGATCTTCTCCCGGACGGCGTCGAAGGGCAGCACCTGGCCGAGAGCGACCGCATCCATCCGGACGATGTGAAAGCCGTGCCGCGTCAGGACCGGGGCGGGCGTGATCTGCCCTTCGGACAGGGTCCGCAAGACCGCCTCGAACTCGGGCACCGTATCACCCGGTCCGAGCTGGCCCAAAGCACCGCCCGACGTCTTGGACCCACAGTCGCTCTCGCGCGCGGCGAGTGCCGCAAAGCGCTTTGGTTCGCCCACGGCAAGCTCTGCCAAGGCCGTCGCACGGCGTTCGGCCTGTTCGCGGGCCGCCCTATCCTTGGGGTCGCAAGCGATCAGGATATGGGACACTTCCCAAAGCGGCGGTGTGCGAAACCGGGCGGGATCCCGCTCCCATTCGATGCGGATCTCCGTCTTGGAGGGAGCTGCGACATTCACCGCTGTTTCGAGAAGGCCCCGGATCAGGGCCTCCTCCTCGGTCTCGAAGCGGCCCGGGCCGACTTCGTCTGGTTCCGTGGCGATCCCGCGGGACCGGGCCTCCTGCAACAGCAATGTGCGGATCGCGATGGCGCGTGCCGCCTTGCGCCAGGCAATCCCGGGCTTGCCCTTGGGCGCGTCGTGGTTCTGTGTCTCGGCGGCGACCAACGCATGCGGCACCAATTCGCCGTTGACGATCAGATCGGGGAAGAGAGATGCGTTCATGTCCCTCACTCCGCCGGGGTCGGGGCAACGTTGCCGCCCGGTTTGGTTGACGTGGCACGCGAGATCGTAGCCCCTTTGCGTGTCGGCAGCGGCTTGCGGCGGCGCGAGCGGACGATCTGGTAGCCCGGCCGCAACAGGTACCGGAACGGCGCTGCGAAGCCCGAGATCATGTGCACCAGCCGCGTGAAAGGGAACAGTGCGGTGATGATCAGGCCGAGGAAGATGTGCAGCTTGTAGAGCCAGTGCACGTCTACGACGGTCAGCCAGGCATTGACGTTCCAGGTCACAATGCTCTGCGACCAGTTCATGAAGCGGACCATTTCCGAGCCGTCCATGTGCTGCAGCGTCTGGGTAATGGTCAAAAGTCCGATGACAAGCTGCAACCAGATCAGCAGCATGATGATGATGTCGGGATAGCTCGAGGTTTGGCGAATTCGCGCATCGGCAAGTCGCCGATGCAGCAGCATCGTCGCCCCGATCAGGGCGGCGATACCGGCAGGTCCGCCGATGATGACCGCCATCCATTGCTTGAGCCAGTAGGGAACGCCCAAGGCGTCGAGTACCCAGACCGGCGTGAAGAGCCCAACGAGATGTCCGAAGAAGATCGTTATGATGCCAACGTGGAAAAGGACCGACCCCCAGATGAGCTGCTTGCGGCGCAAAAGCTGGCTGGAAGACGATTTCCAGGTGAAAGGATCGCGCTCGTAACGCGCGATGGAGCCCACCACGAGGATGGTCAACGCAGCGTAAGGCATGATGCCGAAGATGATGAAATCGATATCGAGATTGGGGAACATGGCTCTTTCTCCCTATTCGGCCGCGTGGCGGGGTGCAGAGTTGATCGGATTGTCCATCCGCGAGAGCATGTCGCGCACTTGCGGGCATCCGGCGTTGGGATCGGGGCCAAAAAGTACTTCGCTTTCCTCCCAGACCTCGTCCAGGGCCTCCAGATCGGTGGGGTCTACCTCGGGCTGATTGAGCAATTCCGCCACGGCCTCGTGGTCGGCCTTCACGCCGGAAAGCTGCAAAAGGCTGGCGAACACGGCCCCATAGGGGCTCTCACGTCGGCAAAGCCGCGCGTTCAACGCCTCAAAAATATGAGCCGCGTCCGCCAGAGTCTCCTGTGCTTCTGCGAAGGGACGCGTCGACAGGAATTCTAGCAGCACCGGCAGGTGGTCCGGCAATTCGGACGTGACGGGATCGAATCCGCCCGCCCGGTAAGTCTCGACCAGCGAGACCATGGCGCCGCCCCGGTCCCGGCTTTCGCCGTGAACATGCTCGAAGAGGTTGAGCGAGAGTGTGCGCGAGCGATCGAAAAGCAGCACGAACTGCTCTTCGAGTTCATAGATGTCGCGCCCGCCCAACTCCTCCAAGAGCGGGCGCAACGCCCGACGGGCCGCTCCGGTCAGCCTTGTATCAGAGGCCAGGACGGCCCCGATCTCGGGCATGGCCACTTGCAGTTCCCGCGTCGGGTAACTCAGGATCAGCGAAAGTGCTTTCAGTGTCCGGTCCATCTCACATCACCTCCGACGGCATTTTGAGGGGTTTCTTGGCACCGCCAAAAAGCGACTTGCCCGATGCTCCGGTAGAACACCCGTTGGTGTCGGTGAACCCACATCCGCCGCGCAGATCGTAGGCTTCCTCGACCTGCTCGCGGTGGGTTGTCGGGATCACGAAACGGTCCTCGTAATCCGCCAAAGCCATGATCTTGTACATGTCCTCGATCACCCGGCCCGACAGACCGACGCGGGCTGCGATGGCTTCGTCGATGACACCCTCCACGGTCTTCGACCGCATGTACGAGCGCATCGCCAGCATCCGTTCCAGCGCCGTGACAACCGGGGACTCGTCGCCAGCTGTCAGCATGTTGGCGAGATACCGCACGGGAATGCGCAGGTTCTTGACGTCCGGCATCCCGGCCTCGGTCCCGATCGCGCCCGCTTCGGCGGCGTTCTGGATCGGGCTGAGCGGCGGGATATACCAAACCATTGGCAGCGTCCGGTATTCGGGATGTAATGGGAAGGCGACCTTCCATTCCATCGCCATCTTCCAGATCGGGCTTTCTTGGGCTGCCTTGATCCAGTCCTCGGGGATACCGTCGGCACGCGCGGTTTCGATCACGACCGGGTCGCGCGGATCGAGGAAGACACCAAGTTGCGCGTCATAGAGATCGTGCTCGTTCTCCATGTTGGCGGCGTCTTCGATCTTGTCGGCGTCATAAAGCATCACGCCAAGATACCGGATCCGGCCCACGCAGGTTTCCGAGCACACCGTGGGGTTGCCACTCTCGATCCGGGGATAACAGAGTGTGCATTTCTCGGATTTGCCGGTCGACCAGTTGTAGTAGACCTTCTTGTACGGGCAGCCCGAGACACACATCCGCCAGCCCCGGCATTTTTCCTGGTCGATCATAACGATGCCGTCTTCCTCGCGCTTGTAGATCGCGCCCGAAGGGCAGGACGATGCACAGGCCGGGTTGAGGCAATGCTCGCAAAGCCGGGGGAGATACATCATGAAGGTGTTCTCGTATTCCCCGTAGATCTCCTTCTGGATACCCTCGAAGTTGTAGTCCTGGCTTCGCTTGGAGAATTCGCCACCCAGGATCTCCTCCCAGTTCGGACCTTTCTCGATCTTCTCGATCCGCTCACCGGTGATCTTCGAACGGGGGCGTGCGGTTGGGAAAGCTTCCATCTCGGGCGCGGATTTCAGGTGGTCGTAGTCGAAATCGAACGGCTCGTAGTAATCGTCGATCTCTGGCATCGCCGGGTTGGCGAAGATGTTGGACAGGATCCGCCACTTGGAGCCCTGCTTGGGCTGCAACTTGCCGGATTTCGTCCGTTCCCAGCCGCCCTTCCAGCGCGCCTGGTTTTCCCAGTCGGTCGGATAGCCGGTGCCTGGCTTGGTCTCCACATTATTGAACCAGGCGTATTCGACACCGTCGCGGCTGGTCCAGACGTTCTTGCAGGTGACGGAGCATGTGTGGCACCCGATGCATTTATCCAGGTTGAGCACCATGCCGATTTGTGCGCGGATTCTCATTCTGCTGCCTCCTGTGCAGGCGCTTTCCAGCTCTTCTCGCGATCGAGCCAGTCGACTTTCTTCATCTTCCTGACGACGACGAATTCGTCCCGGTTCGCCCCTACGGTGCCGTAGTAGTTGAAGCCGTAGGATTGCTGGGCGTAGCCGCCGATCATGTGGGTGGGTTTCAGGACCGCGCGGGTGACGGAGTTGTGGATGCCCCCGCGATGGCCGGTCTTTTCCGATCCGGGCGTATTCACGATCTTTTCCTGGGCGTGATACATGAACGTGGTGCCGTCCTTGATCCGCTGCGACACCACCGCCCGCGCGGTGAGCGCGCCGTTGGTGTTGTAAAGCTCCACCCAGTCGTTATCGACGATTCCCGCCGACTTGGCGTCGTTCTCGGAGATCCAGATCACCGGCCCGCCCCTGTTGAGCGTCAGCATCAGCAGGTTGTCGGAATAGGTGGAGTGGATGCCCCACTTCTGGTGCGGTGTGATGAAGTTCAGCACGAGGTTGTCACCTTCGTCCCGCACGTCCTTGGTTATGGTCTTCAAATCCACCGGAGGCCGGTAGGACATGAAGCCTTCGCCGAAGGCCCGCATCCACAGGTGATCCTGATACAGCTGCTGACGGCCCGTCAGTGTGCGCCAGGGGATCAGCTCGTGCACGTTGGTGTAGCCCGCGTTGTAGCTGACCTTCTCGCTTTCGATGCCCGACCACGTGGGCGAGGAGATGATCTTTCGGGGCTGTGCCGCGATGTCGTGGAAGCGTATCTTCTGGTGGTGCTCACCTTCCGCCAGATGCGCATGATTGCGCCCCGTGGCCTTGGACAAAGCTTCCCATGCTTTCACGGCAACATTGCCGTTGGTCTCGGGCGCTAGCATCAGGATCACTTCGCAGGCGTCGATGGCGGTATCGATCTTCGGCCTTCCCGCCGCCGCACCATCCAGTTGCACGCCGTTCAGGGCCGACAGGTTGTCGATCTCTTCCTGCGTATTCCAGGCGATGCCCTTGCCGCCGTTCCCAAGCTTGTCGAGTGCGGGACCGAGCGCCGTGAAGCGGTCGTAGATCGCCGTGTAGTCACGCTCCACCGCCACGTAGGCCGGGGCTGTCTTGCCCGGGATCAGGTCGCATTCGCCCTTCTTCCAGTCCTTCACCTGATCCTGCGCTATTTCGGCGGGGGTGTCGTGCAGGATCGGAAGCGCGACGATGTCGGTTTCCTGGCCAAGGTAGCCCGGCACGATCTGCTGGAATTTCTTCGCGATCGCCTTGAAGATTTCCCAGTCGGATCTGCTCTCATAGGCCGGGTCGACCGCCGCTTGCAGCGGATGGATGAACGGGTGCATATCGGACGTGTTCATGTCGTCCTTTTCGTACCAGCTGGCCGTTGGCAGAACGATGTCGGAGTAGACCGCAGTGGTGCTCATCCGGAAGTCGATGGTCACCAGCAGGTCGAGCTTTCCGCGCGGCGCGTCTGGGTGCCACTTGGCCTCCTTCGGCAGTTGCGCACCCTCCTCGCCCAGGTCCTTGCCCATGACGCCGTTGTCGGTGCCCAGAAGGTGCTTGAGGAAGTATTCATGGCCTTTGCCGGACGAGCCCAGAAGGTTCGAACGCCACACGAACAGGTTCCGCGGCCAGTTTGCCGGGTTGTCCGGATCCTCGCAGGACATTTCCAGGTCGCCCGACTTCAGGTTTTCCGCGACATAGGCCGGGATCTCCTTGCCTGCCGCCTTTGCCGCTCTGGCCACCTCGAGCGGGTTGGTCTTGAGCTGCGGTGCCGATGGCAGCCAGCCCATGCGCTCGGCGCGGATGTTGTAGTCGATCAGGCTGATATCCCAATCGCCCTCGGGGGCCGTGGGGGACAGGATTTCATCGGCCTTCAGCGTCTCGTAGCGCCACTGGTCCGTATGGGCATACCAGGCCGAGGTCGAGTTCATGTGCCGCGGCGGACGGTTCCAGTCGAGCGCGAATGCCAATGGTTGCCAGCCCGTTTGCGGACGCAGCTTTTCCTGGCCTACGTAATGCGCCCAGCCGCCGCCGGATTGCCCGACGCAGCCGCACATCACCAGCATGTTGATGACGCCACGATAGTTCATGTCCATGTGGAACCAGTGGTTCATCGCGGCGCCGATGATGATCATCGACTTGCCCTGGGTCTTTTCGGCATTGTCGGCAAAACCGCGGGCGACATGAATGATCTTGTCCGCGGGAACGCCGGTGATCTTCTCGGCCCATGCGGGCGTCCCGGGCATGTCGTCTCCGTAATCGGACGTGACCCAATCGCCGCCGAGGCCGCGATCCAGTCCGTAATTGGCGCAGAACAGGTCGAAAACCGTCGCGACCGCAATCTCCCCACCTTCCGTCTTGATCCTCTTGACCGGAATGTTGCGCGTCAGGACATTGGGGTGCTTTGCATCGGTCTTGAACTGGCCATAGGCCTCACCGCCAAAATAGGGGAAGTCGACACCGATAACGTCGTCGTGATCTTCTTCGAGCACCAGCGACATCTTCAGCCGGGTTTCGGTCGTCTTGGCCTTTTCCTCGAGGTTCCATTCGCCCTCTTGGCCCCAGCGATAGCCGACCGAGCCGTTCGGAGCGACCAGCGTCTCGGACTTTTCATCGAAAGCGACGGTCTTCCATTGGGGGTTGTTCTCTTCCCCCAGCTTTCCGTCCAGATCGTCAGCGCGAAGAAAGCGGCCGGGGACAAGCTTGCCGTCTTTCTCGTCCAGCCGCACGAGCATCGGGAAGTCGGAATACTTGCGCGTGTACTCTTCGAAATACTCGGCCTGACGGTCCAGGTGGAACTCGCGCAGGATGACGTGGCCGAAGGCCATGGCGAGTGCGGCGTCGGTGCCCTGCTTGACGTTCAGCCAGACATCACCGAATTTTGCGGCCTCGGAATAGTCGGGGCAGATGACGGCGGATTTGGTGCCCTTGTAACGCGCCTCCGTATAGAAATGCGCGTCTGGCGTCCGGGTCTGCGGAACGTTCGAGCCCCAGAGAAGCAGGTAGCCGGAATTGTACCAGTCCGCGCTTTCGGGCACGTCGGTCTGCTCGCCCCAAGTCATGGGCGAAGCCGGTGGCAGGTCGCAGTACCAGTCGTAGAACGACATGCACACGCCACCCATCAGGCTGAGGTAGCGGGAGCCGGCGGCATAGCTGACCATCGACATCGCCGGGATCGGCGAGAAGCCGAAGACGCGGTCCGGGCCGTAGGTCTTCGCCGTGTAGGCGTTTGCGGCGGCGACGATCTCGGTTGCCTCGTCCCAGCTTGCACGTACAAAACCGCCCTTTCCGCGGGTCTGGACGTAGGAGGCGCGGAGGATCGGGTCGGACTGAAGCTTGGTCCATGCCTCGATGGGTTCCATCGTCTCGCGCAGCTTGCGCCAGGCTTTCATCAGACGGCCGCGGATCAGTGGGTTCTTCACCCGGTTCGCGGAGTAAAGATACCAGCTGTAGGAAGCGCCCCTTGCACATCTGCGTGGCTCGTGGTTGGGCAGATCGGCGCGGGTGCGCGGGTAGTCCGTCTGCTGCGTCTCCCAGGTCACGATACCGGACTTGACGTAGATCTTCCACGAACACGATCCGGTGCAGTTGACCCCGTGGGTGGAGCGAACGACCTTATCGTGCCGCCAGCGGTTGCGGTAGGTCTCCTCCCAGGCGCGGCTTTCGCTGGTAGCCTTGCCGAACCCGTCCGAGAACTCTTCGAGGGTCGCGGACTGGAGGAAGTTCAATCTGTCGAGCAGATCGCTCATGTCGTTGTCTCCTTGGATCGCGGGGGCCGCGCCACGGATGGCAGCGCGGCAACATGGTCATGGGGTCAGCAGGGAACCGGTGCGCCTTTGCGGCTGTCCGCTCTTGCACCGCGACGACCGCTATTGCCAACACCGGGCATTCGCTGCGACTGCGTCCCACGTCTCAGATGCGGACGAAGCGGCCGTTTGGTTCCCTTCCGTGATGGGCGCATTTTTTCCCAATGCGGCCATCCACACCCGACTTGGCGGAATTCTTTGGTCTAGCCCGCTGCTTTCATTCCAAGAGGCCTTCTTGCGGATAGAAGTGGCTGGCCCAAGTCGCTCCTCAATGCATCCCAGCGCCTGTAACGATGAGTATGGCCCCGGCGCATACGACAATTGCAATCGCCCCATGCCACCACTTCAATGTCTCGTTCTTGAAGACCAACGCCCCCATCAGAGAGGTCCAGACAGGGACCGTTGCAACAATCGACGTGGTAATGGTCACCGACCCGATTGCCAGTGATTGCTGGACTAGCGCGAACCCAAGCCCGACGAGAATACCATTCAAAACGAATAGCCGGTGTCCGACACTGAGATTCACGACTCTTCCCAGCGTGCCTGAGCCGACCACCATCAGGAAGATGACCAGAACCGAGACAGTCGACATGACAGTCATCGCAAACATCGGCTCGGCAAGGTAATTGTATCCGGCCTTGGCGAGCGGCATGCCGAGTGCCCGGGCCAAAGCGGCAAACAAGGGCAGCAGAAGAACGTAGAAAGCGCGGTTTCTCCAGTTCAGGCCGCGCGCAGCGGCCGCTGCGAACAGCGCGCCCATCAGCAGAGCGATTCCCAAGGCCTGTTGCAGCGTTACCGGTTCCCCAAGAAACACCACAGCCGGCGCTGCCGCAAACAACGGCAGAAACGCACCGAAGGCCGAGGTCAGGGCCGGTCCAACGTTCTTGGTTGCCGAGATCTGGAGCCTTTGCGCGGTTGCCGGGAAGAAGATGCCGGCAATCACAAAGAATATGACGGCCTCGGACGTCCAGAAGTCCCGCCGAAACCCCCACCCGGCGACAAGCCAGAACATCGCCGCCATGGTTGCGACGCTCACGAGCGTACCGGCAAGGTCCTCAAGATGCCGAACGGCATGCCTCTGGACGTGTAACGACAGTGAAAATGCGATGGCCGCGACCAAAGAGAAAAGAACGGAAAGCGCCATTTTCCCCATCAGCTCCATTTGCTGGCCTTGCAATTAGGGCGACATGCGGTGGATTTCGGAGTCCGGCCTGCCTACAAGATGACGGCTTCCAGCCGTTTGCGCTACAGGTATTTTGTGCCGAGCATCCAAGGTGCCGGATATCACAGATAAATGCGAGCGGGCGAATCGCACACCCATCCGTTCGTGCGCAACGATCAGGTCTTTTTCAGTGCGGTCACTCAGGTGAGGTGCAGAGCTTTCATCTCAGGACACACGGCATGCATATATGTCGGTGACCGAAGCCAAGCCTACGCCGCGGCGTCAATCTCTATTTGCGGTGTTATCCTGAAGCGCCCAGGCTGCGGCCTCGCGACCGACCATAGCCTCAAGCCGTCGAGCAACCTCCGATATTTCGTCAGACGTCAGCAAGGCAGGCCACTCACGCCGCCCGCCGCTGCGGAAGAATGCTTCTGCCTGTTTGAAAACGGTGGCGTCACCGTAGGGTGCAGTTTCGCGGGCGCGCGAACGCATCGCATCGAGCGTTGCCGCCTCAACGATCGCACTGAGACGATCCGCATCCAAGGCAACGTTGAGGATGTCGGCCAGTCGACCCACCTGCCCGCCCAGATCGCCCCACAACGCATCGTAGTGGAACAGATGAACGTTCGACTCGTGTCGGCGCTCCCAAGTTGCGCGGAGCGTGTTTGCATAATCGCTTAGCCCGAGCAGGCCTGCGCCGTTCGGTTCGACCTCGCTGTCGATCCAGTATCGAAGGTAGGCCGCCGGGTCGGTAGGCAGTGGCGGCGGTGGCGGCTCTGGCGGACGGCCCGTTACCTGGGCCACCAACTCGCGGATATGGATCGGGTCAGAATTCTCGATATGGTTCCGCCATGATAACGCGGCATCGAGCGGATGCCTGAAAACGGTGATATAGATCCAAGAGTCACGCCATGGCAGCCCATCGAGCGGCGTGTGGGTCTTGATAAACCGGCGATGGGTCTGATCGCCGAGGGTCTCGAAGACCTGTTGCTCGCTAGTGAACAGGGCATCCAGCCATGGCGAGATGCGCGTCAATGGTTGCCCAAATTCTGTGGTCCCCATTAGGAGCATGCCTACGAGGTGCTGCACCCATGTGGTCCCGCATTTCGCGGGCGTTGCAATGATTACGTCGTCCGGCCGTGGCAGAAATCTTTCCCACCGCGAGCTATCGATTAAAAACCCCTTGTAAGTGCGCAATTAGCGTTGCCCCGAGCCTAGCTGCCGTTTGCCTAAAGGCACGCGACTGTGAAGAACCTCTATCATCGAAAATTTCTACTCTCGCTCCTCGCAAAAAAGCGTGAAGCGAAGATGCGCAGCGGTCAAGCCAGGATGTGATCGAAAATTTCTTAATTTGGGGTATTCGTCCAAACGGTGCAAGATACATGTTTGTTTCGTCTTTAACAGAAGAATTGCCGCGCTCGTCGCGTCAACGTTCTCGAAAAGACGTAACTGTGCCTGCTGTGCCTTCGCCGCACCCTTACAAAAGGACCTCATTGGGCTCTTCTGAGACATCCGAGTCTTTCTATCGGATGACCTCAAAGCCGCCGTCAGCAGTCATTATGCCTAGCTCGCGGCGCGGCAAAGTCCGCTTTTGCGCACAACGACAGCTCTTACTAACTTCGGCCATTCGCAGCGGACACGATCGATGTCTCAGATGCGGAGATGGTGTTGAAAAAGTCCGTTGATTGGTTGGTCTGCCGCTGATTCACTCTGATTAAGAGTGGAGGTGCGGCGATGATGCGTGCCCGCTCAAACCGCAATGCTGCCCAGGTGATCCCGGGCGACGCGTCATGCGGTCAGTCCACGAAGCAGCCAGAGATGTTGCCCGCGATATCCGAAAAACAGACGCCTACATGACCTCGTTCATTCAAAGGCGGAAAGTCGAAATGCTGTTCGCACACCTGAAGAGATACATTGGCGTGCCGATGATGCGACTTCGAGGACCCAAAGGCGCATACGAACAGTTCCAGCTCGCAGCCACAGCACAGAACCTCAGAAAACTCGCCAAACTGGTCCCGCAACCAGAACTAACAGGCTGAGAGGAGCGGCCTTGCGGCTTTGGGCTTCGCTCATCGGCAGCTCTGACCCAGACTTCTTCAACACTATCCGGACAAAACAGTCACTCGTCACGATATCAAAGCGGGCTGGATTTAGGCGCTTACTTGTGTCGGCGCGCTCATGAAAAAAGGTTCATTACTGTCAGAGACACGACGAGAAACAGTACAGTCATGATCCCGCCGCTCTTAATGAAGTCCGTTACTTTATAGCCAGCAGGTCCCATGATGAGAGCGTTGACTTGATGCGTTGGAATTAGAAACGAGTTCGAAGTCGAGATCGCGACCGTCAAGGCGAACAGCGCCGGGTCGCCGCCTGCCGCAACGGCAATTGATACTGCGAGCGGTACGAGTAGAACGGTTGCGCCAACATTTGACATGATGAGCGTAAAGATGGTGGCGAGTATCGCCAGCCCCGCTTGCAGAGACCACAAAGGCCAGCCCTCTAGCAGCAATAGAATCTGTTGAGCGATCCATGAGGCGGTGCCTGAGCTTTGCACTGCTTGGCCAAGTGGTATCAGGCTTGCCAAGAGAAACACTGTACTCCAGCTCACGGCTTCGTAGGCGTTGTCGATATCTAGAACTCCGGTCAAGATCATTCCAGCGGCGCCCGTGAGCAAGCAAAGCGAGAGACGCAAGTCGGTGAACAGAATAAGTGATAGAGAAATCACAAAGAACAGAAGAGCCCAGCCGACTTTCTTTGGGCGCAGTTCCTCCTGAGGAAAATCTGTTGTCACAACAACGAAATCACGATTTCTGCTTAGCCTGGTGAGCGCTTCCCAAGTTGTCAAAATAACCAGTGTATCTCCCGCGCGAAAAGGGACTTCGGCGATTTGGGTCGGCGCGTGATCTTCGGTCGCCACGAGACTTAGCGTTTCTTCCCCCCTGTGAATTGCCAACATGCTTGCTCCATAAGTAGTCCGAAACACGACATCGTGCGCGCACTTGCCAATCAGCGAAGAGCCAGGTGGGATGACAACCTCGGCAACGCCAGACCTAGTGGGGGCGTAATCTTCGGCGAAGACATCCAGTCTGTCGTGGAGCGTAAACCCTGCATCCTCGGCCATAAAGCGGACTTCTTTTTCGCGGCCGAGCACGGCAAGTCTGCAAGGCGGGGTGATTTTCGTTTGAATGACCGGGGCGAACCAGGTCTTTCCCTGATATGCGCTTCCAATGATATAGATATGATAACGCTGAATGACGTCATCGAATGTCTGGCCTTCGACAGGATGTCCTTCAGGGATCGTGACCTCAAAGATGTCTGTTTTCAGTCCATAGATATTCTTAAGATATTCTTTCATGGACTGGCCGCTTGTCGCATCGCCGTCTTTTTGTTCGCTCGGAAGAACGAAACGACCAAAGATCAAGAAATAGAGGATGCCAGTTGCAACCAAAGCCAGCCCGATAGGCGTTACCGAGAAGAGACCAAAAGTCTCCATCTGCTCTGCGTCCGGAAGCGCGACGTTCGCGGTAAGGATGAGATCATTCAAGAGTATCAGGGGAGACGATCCAACCATTGTCATCGTCCCTCCGAGGATCGCACAAAAGCCCATAGGCATCAGTAGCCTGCTCAGGGGCAAACCAGTGCGCACAGAAATGCGACTAACAACTGGCAGAAACAGCGCTGCTGCTCCCACGTTCTGCATGAATGACGAGATGACGCCAACAGTGCCGGCAATGATCGGCACAATTCGGCCTTCGGTGTTCCCGCCCTTTTGCAAAATGATTGCTGCGACCTTGCTCATGAGGCCGGTCTTGTCCAGACCGGCGCCTATAATCATAACCGCTATGATTGATACGACCGCATTTGACGCAAGACCGTCGAAAAGTTGGCTCACATCGGCAAGAGAATGCAAGCCCGGGAGCTGGCTCAAAAGGCCGAGAAGAACCATCACCAGTATCGCCGCAAGGTCAATGCGCACAACCTCGGAAACGAAAAGAACGACTGTAAAGGCCAGCAGGCCCAAGACGACGATCATTGGATAGGTCAGTATGATCACGTCCACGGTGTTCCCTCCTCGCTTTCGTCCTTCGGCTGAATGCTGTCAGGCTGTAGATATTTGTATTGGACAGAAAACCTCAGGCGAATTTCTGATGATGCAAGAGAGGCATATGGATCGGTCATCCTACAGTCTCTCTTTTCATCGGCTCTCTCAACTCCTCAAAATGATCCAGTTCGCTATGAAACCACGCCGTTCCGCGCGTCGCGCTGCTAAGCGCAAGCGAGAACTCTTCCTCCGCCACCATCGGCAGGAGAGCTCCGAAGACATCCCACCCCTCGGAGGCCGGATGCGTGTCGAAGCCTAGAACCTGTCCCCTGAGGCTGCTCACGAGCTGCACAAGGGCTCCGTCAAAGACTGATGGGACTTGAATTTCAAGCTTTGTAATTGGTTGCAGGATTGTCGTTCCCGCCGTTTCCAAGGCTTCCTTGACTGCATTGTACCCCGCCGTCCTGAAGGCGAAATCCGAGCTGTCGACCGAGTGCGATTTCCCGTCTTTCAGCTCTACTTTGATATCAACGACCGGGAAGCCTGACGGACCCTTGGACAGCGCATCGCGCGCTCCGGCCTCAACCGATGGAATGTAGTTTCGCGGTACCGCGCCCCCCTTAACTGTTTCAGCAAATGCAAAGCCACTTCCACGTCTGAGCGGGGAGACATCGACCACCACGTCCGCGAACTGTCCTGCTCCACCGGATTGCTTCCGGTGTCTGTGATAGATTGTGATCTTGCTCTGTATCGTTTCCCGCAGCTCCGCGGGAAGTGAGCTAGATTCAACGTTAATGCCGAATGCGTCAGCCAACTTTAAGATGATCGCGTTCAGGTGTTGTGGCCCTTGAACGCCGAGGACCTGAGAACCGCTAAGCTCATCTTGAGTGAGTTCCAGGCCCGGATCAATTTCGGAAAGTCGCGGCAACGCAGTCGCAAGTTTTCCTTCGTCTTTCTCGTGCTTGGGATGAATACGAAGTCTCAACGCCGGAGAATGCGCTGAGGCCCATGCAGGAAGTCGCAATGCTTCATTTTCTGTAAATAAACCTCCGGGAGAGATGTGATCGCTCTTGATTGCGACAGCGAACTCTCCCGCTTTGAGAGGCGAATTGATCGGCGACTTGGCGTCAAGTGAATTGAGGTTGCCTAGTTCACTACCCCCAAGCCGGCTTTTAGGTCTAAGACCGTCTTCCAATGCGCGAACGAGACTAATTTTTCCTAGATGCTTCTTGAAATCTCCAAGGCAGCCAACAGCACGCACGTTGTTTTCGGGACTAAGTCGATCGCGAAGCGTGCCGACAGAAGGCACTTCGTGGCGAAGCGACTTGAGCAGTCTTTGAAAACCATTACAGAGGGTTGCAGAGCCTAGGAAAGCAGGCACCAAATCGCGGTGCTGTAGCACCTTGGTCGAGATCGAGTAGACGTCTTTCGCGACTGGGGCCTTGTCCTCAATGATTTGTTCAAGCAGGCTATCATCGTAGTCCGCGAAGGCTTCTAACAGTTCAGACCTAGCCTGCTCCTCGCGTTCGCGCATGTTTTCAGGCAATTCAACCAGAGATGATCTGCATCCCTCGTGATAGGCCCAAGCGCGCTCTGAGATAAGGTCAATTACCCCTGTGATCTCATCCCCTACACGGATGGGAACCTGTCGCAAGACTATGCCGTGGCGGCAGTAGTGCTGAAGAGACGCGACGATATCTGCGACTCGCTCAGAAGTTACGTCGATCTTATTGATGAACAGGAAAGTTGGAATCTTCGCTTCATCAAGTAGACGAAGATAAGGAGCGGCCAAGACAGCTGCCTCCACTGCGGCCGGAACGCACAGGACAGCGGCATCGCACGCAGCAAGGACAGGTCCGATCTGCGACTGCGCATCATGGCCCCCGGGCACCTCAAGTGCCGCCCAGGCGTCCCCTATGTAGTCGAACGGGGTTATTGCCGTTTCACCTAGAAATGTCAGTGAACTTGATCGGGCTCCATCAATGCCCGCAATGCCATCAATCAGCGTTGATTTCCCGGACTGCGACGGCCCTATGACTCCAATGGCTCTCATGCTAATACCCCCTGTGCATTTTCGACATTCATAACAATGCCTGCTGTGCTCAGGTGGCTTGCGCACTGCATAATAGCCTGTAGCGGCTCTCTGCCTCTTGCAATCGCCCGTCAAACAAGTTGCGGCGCGTTTCATCAAAGCCTCTGACATTAGGGTCGGTCAGGTCAAGGCCTGCGGCAAGTCTTCTTGCGTAGGTCTGCAACGTGCTGCAGCAGTGTGCAGCTGCCAACTGCGGATTTTCTCAGTTGTCCGCCGAGTTGCCTTGAATGACGACTCCTGGCCATTTGAGCGCGGCGACCGTCTGCTCGTAACAGCAATAGCCATTCGCTGCGGATGCCTCAGACGTCTCAGTTGCGGACGAAGCAGACACCAGAGATTCTGTCTGGTGTCCGCTCACATGCTTTTTCGAAAAGGCTCTTTGACTAGGGCGTTAGGTCCATCGCTGACACCACTCGATCGTATGGCAGACCTGCCGTATCGTTTAGTTTGCGAACCTGGGCCTCGTCACTAGCCTCGAACAGACACATACAACGCCCATCCTCTGGTGCAAAAGTCGACCTGATATAGCTTACAGCTTCACCTTGATCAGACATCTGCTTAGCCTGCGAAATAGCGGCCTTTTGGGCGCCGCCTAAATCTTCCATGCTGATCCCAGCAAGGTTTCTTTCCACCATATACACTGGCATGGGCCTTCCTTTCCTAATCATTTTTGAAACACCACCATTTCAGCATCAGAAGTTCCCGGAAGGAACGAGCAATTCGTTATGGTTCAACAACTCAAGGTTTGAGTGAAATCGTGTATTGTAGGTGTCGATTTCGAAGCCAAGGACCTGCACTATGGAGATGTCACAGATCAGATACATGCTCGCCGCAGCAAAGCACCTGAACTTCACCAAAGCTGCAGCTGAGTGCAACGTCAGCCAGCCAGCTCTGACCAAGGGTGTCAAGACGCTGGAGGAAGAGTTGGGTGCGCCGGTATTTCATCGCGAAGGGCGGCGAATACTCATCTCAGATTTCGGAAAATCTATGCTTCCGCACCTTCAGCACATTGCTGATGAGGCTGAAGCAACACGCGCGTTGGCACAGAACTTTAGGCTTCTTGAGAAGGTACCGGTAAGGCTGGGCGTTCTGTCGACGGTCGGCCATGTTCGACTAGCGCGGTTTCTTGCCAATTTCGAAAAGCAGCACGCAGGAATGGAGTTGTCTGTAAGCGAGGCCAATCTGTCGGAGCTAAAAGACAAGCTGTCTGAGGGGGAGATTGATGTAGCCTTCATGACCGTGACTGAAGAACTGGAAAACGATTTCCGAGTTCACCCGCTCTATACAGAGCGATATATCGTTGTGTTTCCTCCGGAACACCGTCTTGGTCGTCTGAATGCAGTCCCATTGAAAGAGCTGTCTGGCGAGGATTACGTTGATCGACTCATTTGCGAAATGCGTGAGATGGTTATGTCGGTTTGCCAAACGGACGGCGTGGAGCTCTACGCGAGGTTTCGATCCGAACGCGAAGATTGGGTACAGGCGATGGTTCTCGCTGGTATTGGGTTCGCATTCATGCCGGAATACTCGGTGACACTTCCAGGTTTGCTGCAAAGGCCACTAGTCGAACCATCTGTCGAGAGAACCATTGCCGCCGTAACGGTCCCGGGGCGCAAACATTCGCCGCCAGTTGGAGCGTTGATGCGGGCGTCTCAATCATTTGCTTGGCCAGGTTAATCGCAGCGCGTTTTCGTTTGCTTTCACGCTCCGTGTAACCATTCGCTGCCGCGCAACCGCAGAAGTCTGATAGAATAGCCGCAATGGGGCTCCTTTGGGTCATCCGAGCTCTCTGATTGCGGCTTAAAGCTTTTCCAGTTTACGTAGAAGCATATCCGGCCTCGCAAAAGTAGTTCCAGCATTCTTGCGGGGTGTAGAGATCACAGATTTCGCTGAGGGCTTCGAACAGCCCCGTGAATGATCGCGCTCCAATACGCCTCAGGTGGGCTTTGAGTTTTGAGAACGCCATCTCGATCGGGTTCAGGTCCGGGCTGTAAGGCGGTAAGAACAGGAACCAGCAACCGTGTCCACTGCCTCACGCTTGGACATCTTTGCATTTTAGAGGCATTCAGCTCAAATATTTGCTTACTCCTAATAGCAGATGCCACGCTGAATGCCCAAACAATTTTGTACCGCAACTGCTAACCTCACGAGTTGGTCTTTTTCGATTTGGCCTGAGCGGCTATGGTTTTCGGATAGGTAAAATGGGTGCGCTATGAAACCAGCAGTCCAAATTATTTTCTCGACTTTCACTGCATGGATATTCTGCGCCTGTCTCGCCCAGGCCGAAGGCGTCCTGGATGGACGCGTTTTCATGGGTATGATCGGGCCCGAAGAAAACCCTGATCTTGAAGACAGCCTCCATTTCAGCGACGGACACTTCTGGTCCGATATCTGCACCCGCTGCGGCTTTGTGCCGGGCCGCTACGTGTCTGAAGGGACGGATGATGGTGTGCGCCTCTCAGGCGTTCTCGAAAGCGACGATCGCGGACACTTCAAATATGACGGCCTTGTCCGAGACAATGGCGCGATCACGGTTTCCATCCGTTGGGAGCGCAAACGCTGGTACTGGACTTCGAGCCGGGACATCACTTTTCGGGGGTCCCAAACGCCCTCTGCTGATCCTTCTCTGGCTGAAGCTCGAAGCGAGATGCAAGGCTTCGATCCGACCGAGAACCCACTATGCGCGCGCTTTTGAAGCGCCTGTGGGCCGCTCCGCGCGCATTTGCGCTATACGTTACCCTTCTGGCTGCGGGCTGGATCGCGGGAGAAACCTTTTTGAGCGTCACCATCCCAGAGATGCGGCCAATGAACGAGCCTTTGATCCACAGGCTGGTTATGGGGTCTCTGGTCCTGTTTGTGGTGACTGCTGCAATTCCCTTTGTACCGGGTGCAGAAATTGGGTTCGCTTTGTTGCTGATGTTTGGAGGCAAGGCATCCCCCATCGTGTATGCTGGCATGGTCGGCGCGCTTGTTTTGTCGTTTAGCATCGCCCGCTTCGTACCGCTTCACTCGCTTGCGAGGTTGTCATTCTGGTTAAGGCTGAGGCGCACCGCCAGCTTTGTTGACGCCTTGGCCAAAACACCCAGACACGAACGCCCAAAGATGATCTCGGAAAAGCTCAACAGTCGCCTCAGCCATCTAGCTGTCAGGAATCGATACGTTGTCTTGGCTCTCCTTCTGAACCTGCCGGTAAACTCGGTCATTGGTGGCGGAGGCGGTCTTGCGTTCATGGCGGGCTTGTCCGGGATCTACAGTTTTTGGGCTTTTCTGATCACCGTACTGATCGCTGTCGCACCTTTTCCTTTAATGTTTGTGGTCCTGGAGCTGTAACCCCGTTTCAGTGCAAACGGCCACTTAGTGAGCGGGGCCATCCTTAGCAGTCGTCTCAGCGAACGGCCGGTGTCCGCTCTTGAGACATATTCTGCAGCTTCACCCATTGACGTTTAAAGGCTCTTCCCAGCCCTTAGCTGCGCTCAAAATTAAGGTCCTTTGAGCGGATGCACTGTCATTCTGCAGCGACACATGCACAAGCCGCTCAGTAGATCTAGGGTAGCTTGCCGCGACTACTCCCGCAGTTCGATATTACGCTCCTGGAAAGCCTTCGTTGCGTTTGTGTGAGGGTAAGGCTTTTCCGGGACAGGCACTTCAAGGAATGCGCAAAGCGGCTCCCAGCCTGATCCAAGCTCGTAAGTTAGGAGTCGGTCTGCTGGTATGGCTGACTTTACAGCAGCAATGTGCTCCTCAAAGTCTGCAATCGCACGGTCCTTAGTGGCGAAGCGGTCGCCGAGAAAAACATCCACAAATTCCTGTATCTGACGCATGTGTGGTGCTTCAGGCGGCATCTCGGTCTCACGAAAGACCTTGATCGTCTTGGAGTAGGACGCCCACCAATCCTCGGGGTCACGGATAGAAAGGATGATCTTCGCCTCCGGGTATCGCTCAGCGGATTCGCGCCAAAGATGGGCGCCTGGCCAATCCACTTGCGAACGGTAGCCCTCAAATAGAAGGTCTAGATCGAGGGGTGCCCCGCCGCAGAAATAGTCGTGCCACGGTTGGGCTTTCTCCGGGTTATCTCGGATCTCGTGCATATGGTGACAGGGCCCCAAACCAAGGATGTTTAGAGCTTCCCGGAGTGAATCCGTCCCGGTCCGGCCAAAGCCCGCGCCAATAACGTCCAGTGCCATAGGTCAATATCCTTGTGATGATCAGTCGTCTCAAAGTATCAGCAACACGCACCAAGCACACTGGAACCGACGGCACCGCATAGCAATTGAAATAATGCGAAACAGGGGGTGTTGGATAGCGCGGAAGCAATGGGCTCGTTCCTGCCTTTAGCTGCGCTTGGTATCGAGGTCCGCTGAGCGGAGATGGTGTTGAAAAAGTCCGTTGATTGGTTGGTCTGCCGCTGATTCACTCTGATTAAGAGTGGAGGTGCGGCGATGATGGG
>NZ_JBFNXX010000143.1:0-280 GCF_040811725.1 Sulfitobacter sediminis | reverse complement strand
GCACCGCCGTTGGCGTTCACATGCGGGGCGTCTTCGGCGAGCCCGAGGGCGCGCAGCGTGGCGAGGCCCTGGCTCGCGAAGGCTTCGTTCAGTTCGACCACGTCCATCTGCTCGGCCTGGAGCCCGGTACGCGCCAGAACCTTCTGGCAAGCGGGGACCGGGCCAAGACCCATGACGCGAGGTTCAACGCCAGCGGCATTCATGGCAACGATGCGGGCGATGGGTTCGAGATTGTGGTCTTTAATCGCCTGATCCGAGGCGATGAGAATCGCGGCCGCAC
>NZ_JBFNXX010000142.1:0-281 GCF_040811725.1 Sulfitobacter sediminis | reverse complement strand
CCCCGGCCCGCCCGGGCGCCCCCCGGAGCCCTGGCCCCCACCCGCCTCCCTTCTTGCCGCTACGGGGGGGGCGGTGGTGTGGGGGGGCGGGGCGGGCCCGGCCCGCCCGTGGGGGCGGGGGCGCCCGCGCGCCCCCCCCCCCCCCCGCCCCGCCGCCCCCCCCCCCCCCCCCCGCGCGCCGCCCGCGGCGCCCCCCCCGGCCGCCGCCGCCCCCGCCCCCGAGCCGTGGGCCACTCAGTGGTGCCCGGCCATGGGACCCCGCGAGCTCTATTGGGGCCCCG
>NZ_JBFNXX010000141.1:0-281 GCF_040811725.1 Sulfitobacter sediminis | reverse complement strand
GGGGGGTCGGGGGCGGGTTTTTCTTTTGTTGCTTTTGTGGGGGGGGTGGCCCGTTCCCACCGGGGTCTGTTGGCGTGTTTGTGTTGGGGGCCGTTTGTTCGGTCCGAGGGGGCGCCCCGCCCCGCCCCCCCCCCCCTCCAAAAACCCCCCCCCCCCCCCCCCCCAACCAAAAAACAAAAAAACCCCAACGCAACGCCACCACCAACACACCAAAAAAAAACCAAAAAACCGAGGTTAAAAAAAAAAGGTGGCTAAAAACACACAACAAAAAAAAACAAAAA
>NZ_JBFNXX010000140.1:0-283 GCF_040811725.1 Sulfitobacter sediminis | reverse complement strand
GGGCGCCCCGCCAACCCCCCCCACACCGCAAACCACAAACCCACCCCCCAAAAAAAAACCCAAAAAAACACAAAACAAAAAAACACAAACAAAACACACAAAAAAAAAAAACAACAAACCCAAACAAAAAAAAAAAAAAAAAAAAAACCAAAAAAAAAAAAAAAAAAAAAAAATAAAAAACCAAGAACTGCAAAAAACAACACAACCACACAACAACAACAACCAAAAAAAAAAAACGAAAAAATAAAAAAAAAAAAAAACAAAAAAAATCAAAAAAAGAATT
>NZ_JBFNXX010000139.1:0-285 GCF_040811725.1 Sulfitobacter sediminis | reverse complement strand
TAGGCGTCTGTTTTTCGGATATCGCGGGCAACATCTCTGGCTGCTTCGTGGACTGACCGCATGACGCGTCGCCCGGGATCACCTGGGCAGCATTGCGGTTTGAGCGGGCACGCATCGCAGTCGTGTTTTGATGCGCGGTATCGAATGAACCCGTCTTTACCGCCGTTGGGCTTTCGCGGTTTGGAGAAGTTCCGGCGATATGTTCGCAATTCCTTGTTGCCAGGACATGTGTATCTATACGTTGCGGGGTCGTAAACGAAGTCTTCTCGAGAGAAAGTGCCATCG
>NZ_JBFNXX010000138.1:0-286 GCF_040811725.1 Sulfitobacter sediminis | reverse complement strand
CCCGAGCTGGAGTTCGATCCCCACACCTACGGCAGCTACGCCCGCCGCAACCTTTCCTCATCCGAGGCCGAGATCCTGCAGCACGCCGCCTGACCCAATTTCCTTGCAAGGAAATTGCCAAGACTGTTTCAACAGTCTTGCGCGCCCTGTCCGACGTTCAGCTCTCCGTCCGGCTGTCGACCAGCGCCTTGACGATGGCGGTGGCACTTTCGCTGTCCCCCGTCGCGTCCCCCCGCAGCCGCGCCCTCGCGCGCCCGGCCGGGGCGCTCCGCTCGGTGAGCGGCAG
>NZ_JBFNXX010000137.1:0-252 GCF_040811725.1 Sulfitobacter sediminis | reverse complement strand
ACAAGAACGGCGTGGGGGGCATCACGCCCGATGTCAACAAGGCGGTCGAGAGCTTCACCGATGCGGCCGACCTAGGCCATCCGACCGCGCCCACGAGCCTCGGCCGTGTTTATGCCGAGGGGCAGCTTGTGGCGCCGGATGTCCCCCGGGCGTTGCGCTGGTACGAAGAGGGGCTGAGGCGCGCCGACCCCTGGGGTGGCGTCAATGCCGCGACGCTGATCCTGCTGGACAAGATCCCCGGCGCGGGCAAGC
>NZ_JBFNXX010000136.1:0-287 GCF_040811725.1 Sulfitobacter sediminis | reverse complement strand
TGGGGGGGGGGCCGGCCGCGGGGGGGGGCGCCGCGGGGGCCCCCCCCCCCCCCCCGCGCGGGGCCCCGCCCCCCCCCCCCCCCCGGCCCCGGGGGGGGGGGGGGGGGGGGGCCCCCCCCCCCCCGCGGGGGGGGGGGCCCCCCCCCCCCCCCCCCCCCCCCCCCGGCCCCCCCGCCCCCCCGCCGCCCCCCCCCCCCCCCCCCCCCAATTTTCACCCTCCCGCACACCGCCCGCCCCGCGCGGGACGGCAATGGCGCGCGGCTCCCCACGGTCACAAACCGCCGGAT